>DASVSA010000524.1:0-25065 GCA_036388335.1 Longimicrobium sp.
TCGCCACGAGCATGTTCTTCGTCCGGTCATCCTGCCCCAAGCTGTCAAGTGATAGGACCACCACCCCATCCAAGAAGGTATCGAAATTCGCTGCGCCTCCAGGATCTCGCGCAAATAACTCCATGTCGACGAGATCGCCGATAATCGAGAGGGGAGCGTCTACCTTGCCCTGCACGTGCGCACGGTACCTGTCGTACACATCGTAGATGGTCGGCTGACGACTCATCGAGCTACAGTCCTGGTAAGCACTCCGGACAGCCTGCTTTAGGTTCTCGCGCTGCACGGGACCGACATTGCTGTAAATCTTGTCAAGCACGTCAGCGAAGAACTTGAAGCGGTCCAACCAAGGTGCGGCGCCACTGGTTACGCCCGAAACGTCGAATAAGTTTAGGGGTAATTCGTGTGGTTTCACGACCCGCGCACCCACCGCATTCACGAAGTCGGCCGCGCTATAGTCCTTCTTGTAGTCGAAGATCAGGAACCGAGGTTTGACACCGCCATTGAGTGCAGCAGCACGAGAGATCTGGTAGACGAGCGACTTCACCAGCTGCGTTTTGCCGGTCCCGAGGTCGCCCACGACTCCCATGTTGAGCTGGTTTAGTGCGGTGAGATTAGGCCTTAGGAACTTGGGCTCCGAGCTGAAATCGTCGACCGTACTCCCCACGAGCACGCGCACGCCGTCACTGCCTCCAGGCGTGTCAGGACGCGCCTGGGTCTGGTCCCTTACCTCGTCTTCGACACCGTGGCTGGGCACTTCGTCGACACGATCTGGGGCCGGAGCCGGAGCTGCGTAGGGTGGCGCGGCGTCCTCGCGCACCTCTTTTGTGGTGGTGAAAACCCGCGGTATAGTACCCTCCTCGTGTCTTTCACCTGCACCAGCTGGGTTGATGTTCTCTTTGGTGCCCGTCGCCCCCCCTAGCGGCTCCACGATCGGTCGAAGTCGCCAATCGGCGATTGCGTTGCGAATCGCCTCGTAAAGAGGGGAAGGGTCGCCTTTCATGATAGATGCCGCGTCATGCGCGCTGAGCACTATCGTCTCTTTGAAACCGTCACCGTCCATATCGCGGGGCGCACTCGACATTGATGCGTCGAAGACGATCAGGCGCCCTGTGCCATCGATCTGAATCTGAGCCTCGTCTGAGAGGATTGCTGCAATGACCGCATGGTGAAGTCGCGACCACTCGCCGGGATTCTTCATTGCCGCGAGTTGCTGACTGTACACGCGGAAGCCGAAATCGAGCATCGAAACGAGGAGGTGCTGGAAGGTGAGCTTCCAGATCACCGGACCGGTGCCCTTCCCCTGTGCTTCCAGCTTCCCCAACAACGTCGACAAGGCACCGGCCTGTCCAAGGGCATCCCGGCAAGTAGAGACGTGCATGACCTCGTCGCGTCGGTACTTTACCTCGACCGGAGTGATCCGACAGCGTACAGCCGAGTCCGTCACCACGATGCTCGCAACCACGAGGTCCGGACGCAAGAACTGGCCAGTCCCTAAGCTGCGCTGGAGATCGAGGAGATAACCTCGGAACGGGTCAACAGGTACAACGAGTGACACCTCGTGCACCTCCCCGTCACTGGCGAAGACAGGGAGTATGCTCTCGATAGAAGCCCCGGGGCTACGGAAATCATCCTGCAACAACCGCCCAGCGAGGAATAGACCAAGATCGCCTGTCGCGCCCGAGTGACCCGAAGAAAGCCCCCGGACGGTTGGTATGCCGCGCCTCGCGACTTCGAGGAGAACGCCTCGCACGACATCCTCCCCGAGTGCGTCGCACCCCGGAAGTCGCGCGAGCAAGCGCTGAAGCGCCTCGCAATCCAACGGTTTAACGCCTGAGAGCAGGTAGTACCCGTTCGTGTCCCCTGCCCGATGCGAGTACGACGGCAACTCGTAGTCCCAGAGGTAAACGCCATCGAGCCACCCGCCGAGAAAACATGCCGGGTCGACAGCGGAGGATGACACTGCCACGTACTCCGCGCGTTTCGCGAACATCGCTTGGATTGCCTGCACGCTCGGTGCGAAGGTGTATCCCTCGCGCACCTCACCCAAGTTCTCCAAGAGCGCGACTGTGCGCATCATGGTGTCGGCTAACCCGTCACCAGAGGGTGGGCCGGCAACACCCATTCGTGATTCGCTTAGGAAGGCACCAGATCCAGCAGAGAGTTGTGTGCGTACTCGATGGCGGACGAGTGCACCGATCCCGAGCGGCGAGCCGCGCTCAGTCTTCTCGGCCGCGGCGTTCGACGTCTCCAGCTGTGCGATGATCCCGAGGTCAGGCTTCGTTTCAGGGGGGATGCGAGAAAACCACTTCACCGCACCAGATGTGTCTTCGGTCAGGTTCGCGACAGCAGCCTCTTCGGGCTGAGCGCCGGACTTCCGCTCGTCGAAAACCTGGAGATGCCGTGTCCCGAACACGGCCTGCAGGAGTGGAACGCCATCACGCTCAGCGAAACGGTCGCGTGCCCATGACATAATACCATCGTTACATGCGTCGCTATGCCCGGCTTTGCTCGCCACGGCAACGTTGAGTACCGGCTTCGCGGCTAAGAGCGCGCCAACATCATCGAGGGAACGGCGGACCTGCGATACGCTAAAGCCGCTCGACACCCCACCAAGTCGAATTCCCAGCTCTTCATCAAACGGTGGAGCGTCTGTGCGTTCGACGAGACGATCGATTCGGTTCCCGTTCCACAGCACCGCCCAATAATCCGAGCTGCATTCGGTCGCAAGGAACGTCACCTGCTTGGTCAAGCCGCTTGGCATCCGGAGCGGCAACGAAAGCGCGTCGGGGACGCTGTCTGGGTCGAGGATGCTCCCAGCTGGACAGGGCTGCCCTGCTCGCCAGGCTTCCCAGAGAGCTCGTTGCGCCAGGCTATGCCATCCGAGTCGGACCGGGTGCAACGGTGAGACGAGCACCGCGTCTGGTTCTTGGGCGAGCGTACGGTCATCCGTCTCGAGGCTGAACACGAGCACCAGGTCCGCCCATGCGGCTGCCCCTGGGTCCTCCTCCAGCCAACGCATGTAAGAGCGTACGTACCGTTCCACGCAGTCCGCGAACTCGCGATCGCCCATCCAGATCCCGAGTTCAGCCGCCTCTATGAGTCCGTGATCTTCTTTGCCCCGGATACGCTGCAAAATCGCGGTACGCGCCTCGATGAATTCCTGTGGTGGATGCATCTCCGTGAGCGGCGGCCGTGGGTCGTGCAGGAAACGTCCCCGCGAGAGGATCGTGTCCTCCGCATTTAGCCAGCTCGGCGCCCGCCAGCGCTCCCTACAGTCACTTGCGAGTACCAGCGGGTAGAACGAGCGATCCGCGACCTGCGGTGCCAGTGCCCAAGCCTGCAGGTCGGCTACCCGGACCTGCCGGTCGATTTGGATGTCCGCCGCAGCGCGTGGGCGCTCCTGGGAACGGTTGAGCCGAATCAACCTCTCGAATTCGCTTCGGCACCCTTCGGTCGGTGCATCGTCGCACGTGAGGTGAATCCGAAGTCTCTCTGGAGTTCCATCAGGCCGAGTGAAATCCAGGTCATAGTAGCATTCTGCGGTCGCTTCGACCTCGAGCCCGGCGGGTCCTCCAGATCCTGGCACCGCGAGAGACACGGCGCCATCCAGCGCCTCGGCGCCAGTCGTGGAGGAGTCCTCACCCCTGACTCGCTCCGGTAAGCCGACGTTGGGCGCAACATGCAAATCCAGTAGGTGCCGTCCTTCCCCCGCCAGCACGAGTTCACACTCTAGAGTGTGCTTGCTCCCGCTCCGCGCCCTCCGGGGCAACTTGATCTTCGTAGCAGTGCGCGCCGCGACGACAATACCGGGCTCCCAGTGAGCGAGTGACACCACGCGCATCGCCGATTTTTTCACCCCGGCCGCTGAGACAACGAAGCGAATCGGCAGCTTGTGCAGTGGCGGTGCATCGTCAGTTAGACTGGACTTCTCGACGACCTGGAGCTGCCACTCGCGTTGGTTACTCCGCGCCCCCGCCTCTCGAACGATGGTCGTCTCACTGGCGCCCAAAGAACCCGTCGGTACGCCAATCGAAAGCTCCACGTGGTCCATGACGACAGCTGGGAGCCCGCGGCCAGGTGAGACAATGCTGTTCGTGCATTGGATCTCAACAGTTCCCGCTGGCTCACCTCCCTCCTGTTCCAGCAGTTCTGCAAGCCTCTCAGTGGTCAGCACAGCCCACCACGCGGGCAGGTGGCCGAGCTTGTCTGCGCGTGACGGCGCGTAGTAGAACGAAGCGGCACGCGTCAACGCGAGCGGAACCTCGCATGCTGTCTGCAAGTGCCGAAAACATTCGGAAATCGCCGCCTGCTCCTCCTCGGTTGCATTCCGCTTCAGCCGTTCCGCGCATGGTGTGTATCCTTCGTCCACAATCGCTGCCATCAACTCGCCGAGAACACGCACCTGCTCTTTCGCATCGATGCGACCGTCAGCCACGGGCGGGAACCCGCACGCACAACTCCACTGTAGTCCAAATGGCACCTGTGGGTCCGTGATCGAGAGGGCGCGCGAAAGAGCAGCCCAGCCATGTGGACGCTGCGGATCGTGCCGATCACCTTCATCCGCTGCGCCCACTGCCGCTTCGAGCAGCTCGTGGGCTCCGTTTCTCTCGTTCTCGTCACGCCACGCATGGTGCGCGGTGGCGTGATTAACCAAGTGCTGGATAAAGTCATCCGACCACCATTCGTTAGCCGCGGCGCTGCCACTGTTGTTGTCCGATGACAGACCGAATTCGGCAGTTGCCTGCGCGACGGAAAGGATATGGTGACGCGCAGGGGCAGCGAGCGTGAGGAACCTCGGGCACGCCGGTGTGTTACGTAGCGCAAGCAAGTAACTCGCGTCACAATACCCCGAAGCGCCAACCGGCGGGTTCACCGCAGCTTCAGGGAGCTGATCAACCGGGATCAGCACCGGTATGATCACATCCTCGCTGTCCCCCAGCGTTACTGCTAAGCCGCTGCCCGCCGTGAGCCGCTCAAGGATTGGCTCGAGAAACGGTAACGGGGGGCCATGGAACACACTCCGGAGCGCCCCACCAGGCCCTTGCAGCGTACGCGCGGCGGCACGCATCTGGTCTTCGATATAGCTAGTGATCTCCTGAACGAGTCTGGTCACTGCACGGGCCCTCCTAACGGGGTCTTGGCGAGTTCGAACGGCGGCACGAGAAGCATCCCACTCTCCGCATCCGGGCTATCCAGCACCAGGCCAAGCATGCGAAGCTTTTTTCCTAGGTCGCTCTTCGCGACATCATCGCGGTCAACACCTACACCATACCAGCCAAGGTGCTCGCAAAGGCGCTGCACAGATCGGGGCCCCGCTGCCTCCGCCAAGCAGCAATGGACGAAAGCGAGCACGGCAACGGGACCAAGAGACACGACCCACGGAGCAGAAGCGTACTCTGCGCGCTTTTTAAGTTCGTATCCCTGGTCGTACCCACGCAGGTTCTCGTCAGCGGCTTGCCGTTGCCCAAGCGCGTAGCGGCAGAACTCTACGATATTAGACCCAATGCCCCGCTTACAGGCTACTGTACGTGCATGCTCGTCGCGAAGCGTAGCCAGCGTCACGAGGACATTCGCGCCGGCCAGTGCATCGCGCCGCTGGGCGAGCAATCCGAGGAATCCCACGAGCTCCGCGGCGGACGAGAGACCTCGCACTTCGTCTCCCCCGTCATGCAGGTGCCAAAGGAGTAGATTGATGCCCAGACGCGCGGAGAGGTAGCGTGATGCTAGGTCGCGCACGATCGGCAAGGCAGGAGCCCCGTATACCAAGTAAGACGAGTTGCTTCCGATGATATCCCGGCGGGCCTGCTCGCGGCTGGGGACAACGCCTCCCTCCAGAACATCCCGAGCTGCGCGCCAGAGCCGGTCATTGACATCACAGAGCCATAGCACGTGCGCCACCGTACCAAGCCTCAGGATCGCCTCGAGTAGGCTCACCCATTGCCGACGGGTCATGTGAGGCTTCGCGCCGAGGACGGCCGCTAGATCGTGGGCCATTTGGATGGCGGGAATACGGAGGCCTGCCTTATCGGGATCCGGCAGTGTGGGATGATCGCGTAATTCAGTTGGACTCCATTCGACCTGAGCGGTTCGCCGTCGCTCCATCTCCTCTTGGAGCCAGCGGGCCCAGACGTCGTCGTCTTCCCCGATCGATAGACCCTCGTGCAACGCAGACCAAAGCCGCTGCGCCGCATCACTGGAAGGTGATCCAAGCCTGACGATTCGCTCGACGAGTGAACCGGGGTTCCATGAGTTCCCACTTAGACGCGCAGACCCCGAATACAACGCGACGTCCGGTACAATAGGGCACAGCTGGAGAAAGCGCCGGGCCGATTGATTCGGCTGCTTGGGGCTGTCGAGTGCTCCATTCAAGACCGTACGCCATAGCTCCACACTGACACGAGAGCCGTTCGCGCCGGTGGTCACCTTGTTCGCAGCTTTCTCAAACACTCTACCTGCAGAAGGGACCGAGCTCTCCGCGTGTCCACCGAAGCCGGAAGCACGGTATGTCGATGCCACGACGACCTCTGCTGTCGCGAACTCGGGAGCCGGACGGATGTTAAAACTCGAGTGATCCTCATAGGTCTTATGAGAATTCAGCCAAGGGCTTTGCAGAAACGCCGTGACGCTCATTCCCCTCCTTCCTTACGTACTAGGAATTGCTGCATCTCCCGCACAATTACTTCGTCTCGTAAGCCTATTCGAATCTCCGCGCCGTCCAACTGGTCCTCGTCACGGACGATGTGACCCGCGAGGCGCGCGCGGGCGGTATCTAGCGCTGCGATCACGGGGCGTGGCAGCGATGCCGCGAGCATCCCGCCCTGAAGTTCGCGAACCGAGTGGAACAATTCGTACGTAAGGGGGACATGCTGCGCCGCACTCTGTGGCCCAACGGCGAGGAACCGGAGGTCTGCCGCAGGCCGCCCATCGCCTGAAACCTTCACCTGCCTCACCTTCTGTTTTGCAGTTTCCAGCACTACGCGCCGTGCGTGCGGGGGCAATGGCTCGCCGAATGTCGTGTTGAGCGTCACGACAAATCGTTCACGCTCGTTCAGCAGCCCCTCGACCTGCTTCACAGCTTGGTATATCAACCGGTTGTCACCTTCCACCACCTTCTCGAAATCGCGGAGCGTGGAAACGTGTCGCACCAAACCCGCCCGTACTCCGATGCTTCGCCGGACTACTCGACACGCGAAGTCGCGAATAACCATCTGCAGGCGTGCAGCCACTGCAGGCTTGCGCCGGCGTGTGTCGGGATTGCTAATGTCGTCATCAGCAATCGCAAGGCGTTCCAGCACATCCAACTCCAAAGGAGTTAGGCACTTATATTTCCTGATGAAGTGGAAGCCTTCTCGAACGGACTGGCTGAAACGCGAATCGAGGTCACGCAGCCGAACGCGAGTTTTTCCGCTGACGTCGACCTCGAGATCAGGGTCCGCCAACGCCGGGTCCAACACGTTACAAACATCGGCAAGCTGTGCACGCAAGGTCGACGGCACTGAGGCGTTGCGTGGATTCGTAAGGAAATAATGCAGCCCAAGAAGCGTCGCGTGTCCGTCTAGCTTCAACTCTCTCAGCTCAGAACGAAGGCCAGTGCGGGGAAGCCGCGGCCAGTTGGAGAAAAGCACGTGTTGGTATTGCGCACTCATTAGGAGGAATGGTGCGGCCAGGGCAATAGAATCCGGCCTACTACCACTCCTTGGCTGCAGTGTCAGGAGCCTCGCTGCCCACTCACACGGGCCTGCCTCCGTACTCGTTTCCTGCATCGGAGCGCCGGCCAGCGAGAACGAAACGAGGGAGAAGAGATCGCGGAAGCTCCAGCGTTTCCCGGTCGCAAGCTCGTACCAGCGCAGGATGCGCAACATCGACCCGCGATGGGGCTCCGCACTTAGAAGAAGACGGCTCCGGCAGAACGGGCAGCGATCTCCGGCGGCACAGGTGCCCAGTTCTGGCCATCGCTCCGCATCCGTCGCGAGATCGAGTACCTGCGCTGCGGGGACGCGGGGGATATCTAACACGTGGCGCTCTACTAGGAGCGATTCGACGTCCATCGGCCAAATTGCTACATCTGGGTATTCCGCTAGGGGCCAGCAGGATGGGGCTGTTGGGCTCAGGCTCACTGCGCGGGCGACCGCATCGAGGAGCAGTCTGGTCGGGGCGCGGCCTTCTTCCGCCGCCACGATCGACGCATCGTCGAGGACTCCTCGATTGACACATGCAAGGTATAGCTGGTCCGGTCCTGCAGCCTGTGCAACCTCGAGGTCATTCGCCAGGAGGGCAGCGGCAGTACGTCCAGGATATCGCGGATCGCCAACAGAGGCATCCTGCACCAGCGTGAGGACGAGCGGCTGGGTGCTGTGTGTGACTTCGCTGAGAGTTATGTCAACTCGCCGTGGGACGACAGACCCGTCTGTCGGGGAGAACATCGGCCGTAGATGGTCCTCCAGCTCACCCTCTATTGCTAGTGTGCGCTCGAGGGCCCGCAATACCTCCTCCACTGCCTCCGTTTTTCCGTTTCCAGGTCCTCCGACAAGGAGAACGATCCGCGGAGTACCCGGTGCACTGACTGCCACACTAGCTGCCCACGCGCGGAGCCGGTGGAGGAGCGCCGTTTCTATGAGCGCGCCCGATGGTCTCCCACTTTGGTCATGAAAGAGCCGCCGCACACCACCAGATCGGTGCCCGGCCCATTCACGGAGACCCGCGGGATACGAGATTACGCTAGCGACGTCTGGTGTAGCGACGGCGTGCGACGGGGAGGTTTCGACGAGGGTCACAGCGGTTTCCTGCTGGAGTGCACCACGCCCGACGTGCTCGGATCGTAGCAAATCAGATCAGGGGAGGTAAGCGAATAACCGCCGGGCGCCTACCCTAATACGGCGGCGACATGATGTGCTGTGTAATCGGGCTCAGCATCGAACGCGCCCCAACCTTCAGAGCGTACGCTCAAGTGCGCGCACCCATCTCGCCAATGAGAATACAGTGGGTCCCACGGTGACGCCAGGCGCGCTTAGCCACAAAACAGGTAAGCTGCTAGCCTGCATTCTGGCATTGGGACGGGCGTGCGATTTATAGCAGCCGCAGTTCAGCATATGACGCGGGGGCGGGTTTCTGCCGCGCCCGCTCGGGCGTACACGTCGCAAGTTGTTGCTGTACTTCCAGCAACAACTCACCGAGGCACTCCGCCAGTATTGGCGGCACCGCGTTTCCAACCTGAGTGTACCGTGGTGCCTCCTGCTTTCGCTTCGCTCCTCCGGTCGTGTACTTGCCTCGGAACTCGAACCAATCGGGGAACGACTGTAGGCGAGCACACTCTCGAACAGTCAAGATACGCGGCTCTTCGTAGTGGAGTAAATCATCCGGCAGGGTCGTAAGCGTATGCGACGGTTCATTGTGGTGAAGAACAACTGTGTGGTGCTTCTTCAATCCTAGCCTCTCGCGGTCTTTCATCGACAGCACTACGCCCTTCCTGCATGTCTCCAGGATTTCGCTGAATCGCTTAACAGTATCTGGTCTGTGATTCGGCAGGCGTAAGCTGTTGGGCCGCACTCCTGGTCCGTTCAGAAGACCTTGGTACTCCGTAACGGGCCCCTTGTAGGCGATCTCACTGAATCCCCGAGTATCTGTGCTAGGCTGCTTTCCATTCCGGATGACAGTGAGGTCCGAAATTGCCTCGCTAGCTGTGATTGGACGGTCGGTGGGGAACCCCTTCCTCAGCAGGAAATGCTCCCGCAAACCGGCCAAGACGTGGAACGGATCGACTTGGTTTTCGGAAAGCTGGTCGCGGCGGACACCGAGGATAATGAAACGAGGGCGATGCTGCGCCACACCATACGCGGAGGCCCGCAGGACCTTCGAGTGCACCTCGTACCCTACCCGTTCCAAGGCAGAGCGGATTTTCTCGGAGAAGGCCTTCGGTGGTCGGCCGCGGCGTGGTTGTAAAGCACGTTCCTTCTTACCGTGCGCTACTTGGATGCCAGTCACGTTCTCAAGCAAGAGGTATTTCGGGCGTACTAGCGTGACCACCCGAATGTAGCGGAGAAACAGTTCATTTCTCTCGTCGTCATGGCGTCGTTTTCCCGCAAAGGAGAACCCCTGGCATGGCGGGCCTCCAACAATAAGGTCGACTTGGTTTTGTAGCGCTTTTAATTGTTTCCGATAGCCAGTGATGAACGCGCCGATCTCGTGCGGCTCCTTCGGAAGCCACTCTGGCCAGTCAAACTTAAGGCGTGAACCAGGTTCGACGAGGTTGTGCTTGAGGGTCTCGAACGCGAGGGGATTTTTCTCGATCGCGAAAACCCCCTTCCATCCCGCGTTCATCAGCCCGAGTGAGAACCCCCCGCAGCCGGCGAACAGGTCGATGAATGTACCCCGGTCTCCGAAACCAGGGCCGTGTGGTTCGTTCGTGCTGCAGCCCTCTTCGTCGGTCAGCTGCTCAGCCATGCGTTACGATTTCTGATCCAGGTGGCCATCGTGGATGATCTTGAAGTAAGATAGCGCCGACACCCAAAATCATCCAAACCCCGCCGACCAGAAGCGCCCGTAAGCCGTTTATCCGCAACCGATTGCAGATCTACCCGCCGGCAACTAACCGCGGCCTGGTGGTGGGTAGCCCCTTGCCTCGTCGGCGCAGCCCCGAACCAAGCTCGCGGAGAATATGGTGGAGCTGCCGTCGCGATCACGTCGCGACCGTCCCAAACACGCTCGCCCGTGGCAGAACCCTGCTCCCGTGCCGCGCCACCAAGTTCGGCCGTTAGCGGTGCGTGTGTCCGGCGCAGCTTCGGCGGCGGACTCGCGTAGGCAACGATCCCGTTATGCCCCCCCGATGCGATATTTGCTTTTTTACGTAGAGCCGCAGAGGCACGCCAACAGGTCGTGTCGACGCCTCTCTCTTCCTCTGCCTGCCCCTGACGAAGCCCAATCCGTCTTCGCAACCATATCCCGCCACCATACGGGACTAGGAGGCAATTTTCTGGAGCGCTACCGTTCACCGTACAGACTGGCGAGCCCACCCGAAACTGCTCCTACAATGATCCCACAGCCAGCCCGTTCCTTCTCCGCGTGGCTCCAGCGGCTCTCCACGCACCATCTGACGGCGAGGTCGTGATCCATGACGAAGCCCCGATCCGCGGAGGCCGCCGCGCTGCTGCGGCTGGAGATTCGCCGCCTCCCGCCGGAGGAGCAGACGGAGCTGCAGCGACTGCGCATGACTGCGCTGGAGATGGCGATCCCAGAGGAAGCGCTCTGGATGTTCCTCCCCGAGAACGTGAGGCCCGCGATTGCGGAACCGCAGCAGACGGTCCGACGCCGGCGATGCCCGGCGGCACGGCTGCCGATACGCTCGCGACGGGCGCTCCGCGCGTCACGGAGAGCTCTCGCGCATCCTTCCCCGCTACGTGGCTTCTAGTCTCCGGCGGGTGAGGGGTTCGGCGCGGGCCGGGAGTAGGGGCTCCAAAGGTGCGTAGCGTACGACTCGTGTGCGCGGAGCAGATGCCTCGCGACCAATCGAGCCGCAAGCGTTCAGTGGCGATGTTGTCGCTTATCTGAGGACTACGCGCGAGTCCGCACTCGCGTTATGGTGCCTGCCGCACCATCGCGCTAACGTGTCGGCTTAGGTACAGGAGGATTCGACGGCGGGGGGTGGATGGCCGAAGACCAGGAGGCGCCGCGGAGGCGGGAAGGACGCCCGCACATCATCCCGCCCGCGCCGGGGTGGCGGGTGGACGCGCAGGGCCGGCCGGAGGGCTGGCCCGTGCTCGACGATGTCGATGGCGCGCTGGGGCTCACGCTCTGGCGCGCCCTGCGCGCGGTGTGGACGTGGGTCGACACGCCACCCGAGCGCCGCGGCGGGCTTTCGCAGGAGCCGACGCGCGAGGTGCGCGAGCGGTTCGCCTATGCCGCGCTGGAAGCGCCGGAGCTGGAATCCGCGTTCGGAACCTTCGCGCTCCTCGTGCGCGCGGCGAACGTGCTCGACGGAACCGTGCTGGCCGAGGCATGCGCCGTCGTCCACACCTGGGCCGAGGCGCGCGGACTCACGGAGACAGCGGTGCACTTCGCGGAGGCGTCCGCACGTGCGGACGAGGAAGACGCCTACCGCGCGAACCTGGCGGGGCGGACTTGCCGAAGGGCTGGTTTGAACGACAGGGCGAGCATGTGGTTCGCACGTGCGTTCGGCGTCGCTCTGCGGGCCCGCAACTCCGGTGAGACGATCCGCGCACTGCTCGGTTACGGGGCGCTGATGAAAGAGCTTGGCCGCCACGATGAGGCACGGCGCCTGTTCCTGCGTGCGGCGCGTCGAGCGGCGCGCACCGGGAGGCGGCGCCAAGCAGCAGAGGCCCAGCATGACCTTATGACTCTCGCGGTCGAGAGAGGAACGTACGAGCAGGCTGAGGATCATCTTCGGCAGGCGCTTCGACTCTATCCGGCGCGCCATCCCCGCTTGCCCGCTCTGGCATTTGATTGGGGCTTCCTGCTGGTCCGGCTCGGGCTCCATTCCGAAGCGCTTCCACTTCTGGAACGCCTCGGGCCACTGATTCAGCGCCCGGAAGACCAGACGCTGGTGTGGAGCGTCACTGCACGTGCGGCAGCAGGTGCGGGGCATGTCGGCCGCCATGACGAGCTCGCCGAACGCGTCTTCCCGGCCGCGGGGCTGCATGCCGAATACGCGGCCGGAGCACTGTACAATCTAGCGGAAGCGGCGGTATCGCTCGGGCGCTGGGAGCGAGCCGAGATACTGGTCGAGGCAGCTCTCGAGCTCGCACGCGCGCGAAACGACGCCGAAGTCGAGCGTGTGGCTCTCGATCTGTGCGGTCGAATCGCGCGCCGGGAGGTGCCCGCGCACAGCCGATCTGGCGCGGGCACCGAACCAAGTAGAGCCCTGTCCCGGCGGCTTGCGGCCCGCTTGGCCAGGTGGAAAGCTCTGACGCATCGGAGCGCCGTACCGCATTCGCGCGAAACCTAGCTCCGGTCCGCCTTTACTAGTTCCCGGAGCCGAGCGTCAGACCACCTCGTTCTTCCGCAGCGTTCGCCTCTCCTCCGTTCAACTCAGCGGTCGCGCTACTGTCTCTGCCCACTTCCGCCCGGTTTCCTGAACCGAAACCAATGCCGTCGGCCCGCGGGCCAGGGCGGGGGATTGTGTGCGCGCCCTGGCTTGCCTCTACGGGTGACTTCCCGCAGGCGGACAGAGCCGCTGCTACGGCTACGAATACGAGCATGTGCAGGCGATTCATGGGATGCTGCTCCTTGTGTGAGGTGACGGATCGACGGTCGTTCGAAGCTAGCCAGGAAGCACATCATCCGCCACGAAGCAGCACTAGCGTCTCAGCCGGCCACCGGGGTGTCCCACCACGCTTGGCGGTTCCCGCCAAGCGCATCGGATGCCCGGTGCACCCATACCCGCCGCAAGATCCTGTTCCACCACCTTGTGGCGCCCCTACATTGGGCGACCACCTCCACCTGCCGGAGCGGCCTGACACGAGCCCGCCTACGCCCGCTTTCGTTTCCGCCGACAGGCTTTTCAACCTTCTCCGCACTTCTTCATGCGACCGCACGACGCAGCCACGGCCGGTAAATCCCTCGTGCACGACCGGCTCAGCCAGTACGGCTTCGATGTCGAGCCGGGCCGTTCCCGGGACCCGCTCCGGGTGAGCACCGGGGCCGCAAATCCAGTGCACGTGCTCGTTCGGACGAAATCGGAGCCGATGCCGGGCGGCGGTAACGGTCCGTCAGCGATCGACTGGTGGATACCCGAGCGCACCGAAGCGGAGTGGGTGGCGTTGGCGGAGCTGACGTCCGGCAGGGTATGGCTATTCCGCACCCGTGAGATCCCGGACCTGGCGCAGCAGCATCCCGCCGGGAGCTACCACCTGTACATGTACACGGAGCCTATCCGCTCGTCGAAAGAGCGAGTACTGGACACGCACTTCGAAGAGTACCAGATGGAGCGTCGTTTGGACGATTTGCGTGCCTCTATCGCGTTGGCCCGCGCGCCACTCCCCGCGGCCGACTCCGCACAGCCGCGTGAAAGCAGGCTCGCACACCTGGAGCTTGCATCGCGGACATGGGATGTCCTGGTCGGCCTCGCGCGGGACCAGGAGGTAATCGAATACGCGCCGCTGGGTGACCTCGTCGGGCAGAGGTTCGCGCTCGCCGTTCGGCATCCGCTGGATCTGATCTACCGCCAGTGCGAGAGACGCGAACTGCCCCCCCTGTCCGTACTGGTGGTGAACAAGGGAACCGGCCTCCCGGGTCCAGGGTTCGCCCTGGCCAGCCGCGACGAGTTCGCAGCACTCTGTAATGAGGTGTTCCGGTTCGACTGGCAGTTGGCGCCCAATCCGTACGAGTTCTCCACGACGCGCGTTCGCGGGACCGACCCGGTCACTCGGCTGCTCGAGTCGCCGGACGAAGCCGAGGACGTATATCGGCTCGTGAAGGATCGCGGCGCAGGGCAGGTGCTCTTCCGTGAGGTGATCTTGAAGATCTACAGCGGCCGTTGTGCGTTTTCCGGCTCCGCCATACTCCGGGCACTCGAAGCCGCGCACATCGTCCCCTGGTCCAGTGCTAATCCGCGGACACGTCTGGACATGCGGAACGGCATCCTGCTGACCGCATGGCACCACCGGCTATTCGACCATGGCATCTTGACCGTGGACGACCAATACCGGATTCGTGTCCAGCCAGGCATTACAATCCGTGCTGACGTTGACCGTCTTGCCCTCGATCGCCTCAATGGGCGGATGATGAAGCTTCCAAAGAACCGCGCTCACAGACCCGATCCGGCACTGATCCGGCGGCGCAATGCGATGCTCAGCTGGGCTCGCCACCTCAAGTGAGCTCCAGCGCGGCAGCAGCCCCGGTCACGAACCAACGCCCGCCCCCCAACCCTCGATCCGGATGCAGATCTTCGATCTGATCTCACTCATGGACCGGGAGGTCGTGCCCGGCAATTCGAAGATCCATCTGGCTACGTGGAACGGCCAGACAAACCCACTGGACGTCTATCTCGCCGGCGAATTCGATGAGTGGCAGCGCTGGCAGACCCGGCGCAACTTCGAGCGGCCGTTCGTGATCTCGTTGATTGCGCTGCGGGGGCTGAACCGATGGCTGTTTGCCGGGGTGCACACGTCGCATGGTCAGGAGTGGAAGGAAGCTCATGGCTGTTTCCGCTACGACCTTCGCGAACACCCCACATGTTCGGAGCTGAACGGCAGGATGGTCGCAAGCTTCGCCAGACCTGGCCGACAGTCGTACCTGAATGCGGAGAACTGGGCCGATCGAATCGAGCTCAGCGAGGTGCTGCCAGAGCGGCTGAAGATCGCGGAATTCCCGGGATTCCGCGCTGTCAATCTTTCAAAGGCGGAGCTTGACCTCATCGTACGCCAGGACCTGGAGTCCTGGCGCACGGCGCTCTCGAACGTCGCCGGGGTGTACCTCATCACCGATACGCTTTCCGGGAAATTGTACGTTGGCAGCGCCACGGGCGGCGGAGGCATCTGGCAGCGCTGGACGGAGTATGCAGCATCCGGCCATGGCGGGAACTTAGAGCTCAGCCGGCTCGTCCGGGACGAGGGGAATGAACGTGTATTCTCATTCCGTTTCTCGATTCTCGAAACGGCGGACATCCACGCCAGCAAGGAGGAGGTTCTGCGTAGGGAATCGCACTGGAAGAACGTTCTGCTCACCCGTGAGCACGGGTTGAACTCCAACTGAGCCGCTGACGGTGCTCACGCGTCCGAAACGACCCCGCTAACGCTCGTGGCGCGCGACGGCGGCGAGTGCCGTTCGTGCCGCTGAACGCAGTCTCGGATCATCGACGCTAAGGAAGCGCTGGATCTCGCGCCGCGCCTCGGCGAGTCGCGGTAGCGGCTCGGGGCGCGCCAACAGCTGCGCGAGCGTCTCCAGCGCGAGCACGCGGAGGTTCACCGAATGCTGTTGGAGTGCGCGGAACCAGAGGTCGACCACGAGCCCGGTGTCGGGCACCTCCTCCGCCCATTGCGGCAGCGCGATCTCCAGCGCCATCTCGTCGGGCATCGGTGAGCCCACGCCGTCCCGCACGATCATTCCACCCCAGCCGTACGCCACTGGAGTGTGGGTGACATCGTAATCATCCGGACCGAGATCGTTTGACATGGGGTGCCTCGCGAGCCGCAGGGTGGGTGTATGCCGAGCCGGCGCCCGCGGGCGGCAGGTCGGGTGAGCCGCTGATGCCGGCGCTCGGCCCCTTGTCCTGAGCCGGCGCTGCAGTGCCCGTGCCGGTACCTTCAGGCGCACCGGCGTTGCACACGACGCCGCCGCACGGCTAGGGTGTCCGGCAGCCTGGGATCGCGCTGCGGCGGCCAAAACCCTGTTCCGCCGCCCCGCCGCGCCCCTACATTGCGCAAACACCTCCCCGCCCGCCCACATCCCGACCCCATCCCCATGCCCACCCTGATAGGCGTACCGCGCGAGACGGCGCGGGGCGAGCGACGTGTAGCCCTGGTCCCGGAAACGGTCGCGCGGCTGGTGGCGGCGGGGTTCGAGGTGGGGGTGGAGAGCGGCGCGGGGCTGGGCGCGTACCACGACGACGACGCGTACCGGGCGGCCGGCGCCCGCATCAGCGACCGGGCGGAGGCGCTGGGGGCGGAGGTGGTGGCGTGCGTGGCGCCCCCGGAGGACCTGGCGCACCTGCGGCCGGAGGCGGCGCTGGTGGGGATGCTGAGGCCGCTGGACGACCGGGAGGGGATGCGGCGGCTGGCGGGCACGGGGGTGATGGCCATCGCGCTGGAGATGGTGCCGCGCATCACCCGCGCGCAGAAGATGGACGCGCTCTCCGCCATGGCGACCGTGGCCGGCTACCGCGCCGTGCTGCTGGCGGCGGAGGCGCTCCCGCGCTTCTTCCCCCTCCTCACCACGGCCGCGGGGACGGTGAGGCCCGCGAAGGTGCTGGTGCTGGGCGCCGGAGTGGCGGGGCTGCAGGCCATCGCCACCGCGCGCAGGCTGGGCGCGCAGGTGTCCGCGTACGACGTGCGGGCCGCCGCGGCCGAGGAGGCGCGCTCCCTGGGCGCCAAGTTCGTGGAGCTGGCGCTGGACACCGCCGGCGCCGAGGGGGCGGGCGGGTACGCCGCCGCGCTGGACGAGGATCGCCAGCGGCGCCAGGTGGAGCTGCTGGGCGGGCACGTGGCCGCGTCGGACGTGGTGATCTGCACGGCGCTCGTCCCGGGGCGGCGCGCGCCGCTGCTGGTGGCGGGCGACGCGGTGATGGCGATGGCGCCCGGCTCGGTGGTGGTGGACCTGGCGGCGCCCAACGGGGGGAACTGCGCCCTCACCCAGCCCGGCACCTGGGTGCAGGCGGGCGGGGCGCGCGTGCTGGGCCCCCTCAACCTCCCCGCCGACATGCCGATGCACGCCAGCGCGCTCTACTCCCGCACCCTGGCGGCGCTCGTCACCGAGTTCACCCGCGAGGGGCGCTTCGACCCCGACCCCGCGGACGAGATCTTCCGCGCCGCCTGCATCACCCGCGGCGGCGAGATCGTGCACGAGCGCGTCCGCGCGCTCGCCTGACCCCCATCCACCGGATCCCGATGCTCGAAACGCTCCTGATCGTCTTCGTGCTGGCGGCCTTCGTGGGCGCGGAGGTCATCGGCAAGGTGCCCCAGACGCTCCACACGCCCCTGATGTCCGGCACCAACGCCATCAGCGGGATCACGGTGGTGGGCGCGCTGGTGCTGGCGGGGATGGTGGACTCGCCGCTGTCCCGGTGGATCGGCTTCGTGGCGCTGGTGCTGGCGATGGTGAACGTGGTGGGCGGCTTCCTGGTGACGGACCGGATGCTGCAGATGTTCAGGAAGAAGGGCGATCGATGAGCACCCTCGTCAACCTGTCGTACCTGCTGGCGGCCTGCCTCTTCATCGTGGGCCTCAAGCGGCTCGGCTCGCCCTCCACCGCGCGCGCCGGCAACCAGCTCGCCGCCGTGGGGATGCTGATCGCCGTCGTGGCCACCCTGCTGGTGGGGCGCATCCTGGCGCCGTGGATGATCGTGGCGGGGCTGGCGCTGGGCACCGCGCTGGGGGTGCTGGTCGCGCGGCGGGTGCAGATGACGCAGATGCCGGAGATGGTGGCCGCGCTCAACGGGCTGGGCGGGGCGGCCTCGGCGCTGGTGGCCTGGGCCGAGGTGACGCGCTACCAGGCCGCCGCGGGCCAGGGGCTGGCCGGCGCCGCCTTCGCCCGGCACGGGCTGGGGGCGATGGACGCGGCGCTCGTGGTGTCGGTGCTGCTGAGCGTGCTGATCGGCGTCGTCACCTTCTCGGGGAGCGCGGTGGCGTACGGCAAGCTGAACGGCCGGCTGCCGGGCAACCCCGTGTCGTTCCCGGGGATGCGGGTCCTCACGGCGCTGCTGGCGGTGGCGGTGCTGCTGGCGCTGGCGTACCCGCTGTGGGCGCTGGGCGACTCGGCGTTCGATCCCGGGCCGCTGGCGCTGGCGGTGGCGGCCACGGCCGGGGTGGCGCTGGTGCTCGGGGTGCTGCTGGTGATCCCCATCGGCGGGGCGGACATGCCGGTGGTGGTGGCGCTCCTCAACTCGTACTCGGGGCTCGCGGCGGCCGCCAACGGCTTCGTCCTGCGCAACCACGCCCTCCTGGTGAGCGGCGCGCTGGTAGGCGCGTCGGGCATCATCCTCAGCCGCATCATGTGCCAGGCGATGAACCGCTCGCTTTTGAACGTGCTGGTGGGCGGCTTCGGCGGCGGGGGCGATGGTGGCGATGCGCGCTCCGCCGCGGGCCTCTCGGTGCGCACCATGGCGCCGGACGACGCGGCGGTGCTGCTGGGGTACGCGGGGCAGGTGGTGATCGTGCCCGGCTACGGATTGGCGGTGGCGCAGGCGCAGCACGTGGCCCGCGAGCTCAGCGACCTGCTGCAGGCGCGCGGCGCGGTGGTCCGCTACGCCATCCACCCGGTCGCCGGGCGGATGCCGGGGCACATGAACGTGCTGCTGGCCGAGGCCAACGTGCCGTACGACCAGCTCTTCGAGATGGACGAGATCAACGAGCAGCTCGCCCGCACCGACGTGGTGCTGGTGATCGGCGCCAACGACGTGGTGAACCCGGCCGCGCGCACCGATCCCGCCAGCCCCATCTACGGCATGCCCATCCTGAACGTGGACCACGCGAAGAACGTCGTGGTCCTCAAGCGCAGCATGGCCGCCGGGTACTCGGGCGTGGAGAACGACCTCTTCTACCTCCCCAACACCGCCATGCTCTTCGGCGACGCCAAGAAGTCGCTGGAGGCGCTGGTGGCGGAGGTCAAGCTGGTGTAACTGACTGGGCTCACACGGAGACACGGAGGCACGGAGATGAAGTCGTCTCCGTGCCTCGTGTTTTTCCGGATCACGGCCAGATCACGGCGCGTGATTAAGCTCCTGTTCCACGATTCACAACCCGCAGCAGTCCTGAAGGTCCCGCATGCGCCGCTTGATGCGCACACCCCGCGTCGCCGTGTCCGGCGCCGTCGCCCTCGCCGCCCTCACCGTCTGGGCGTACCTGATGGTGGGATGGGCACGCATACTCTTCTGATCCTCTGGCGCCAGGACGCGTGCACGCCGCCGTGCGGGTGGCGGAACGTTGCGATGGATTCGGATCAGGCGGGCGATTAGAGTACGGGCACGGAGCACCCATCCACGCCCGCCGCCCTTCCGGTGAAAACGTCCAGTGAGCGGATCAGCATCGCCGATGGGCCGGAGCTCTCGCTGCTGGGGAACCCGGCGCTGCTGGATCAGCCGCTGATCGGGCTGCTGTGCTCGCGGCGGGTGCCGCCGCCGCTGGAGGAGCACGCGCTGGCGTGGGCCCGCTCCGCGCGCGACCTGCGCTTTCCGGTGGTGGGCGGGTTCCTGGCGCCGGTGGAGCGCCGGTGCCTGGAGATCCTGCTGCAGGGTTCGCAGCCCGTGGTGGTGTGCCTGGCGCGCGGGCTGGCCGCCACGCGCATCCCCGCGCGCTGGCGCGCGCCGCTCGAACGCGGCCGTCTCCTCCTCGCGACGCCCTTCGCGGACGACGTGGTGCGGTTGAGCGCCGCCAGCGCCGAGCTGCGCAACCGCGTCGTCGCCACACTTGCCCGCCAGCTCGTGGTGCCCCACGCCACCCCCGGCGGCCAGCTCATCCGCCTCGTCCGCGAAGTCGTCGCGGCAGGCAAGACGGTGCACTCGTTCGACCACCCCGCGAACGTGGCGCTGCTGCACGCGGGCGCGCGGTTCTGACGTTTCTCTGTGCCTCTGTGTCTCTGTGTGAGGCCGCTGTTACTCGATCCGCGCCCTGAGCCACTCCCGCGCGAGATGATCATGGCGCGGCAGGAGTGGGAGCGCGCCGATGGAACTGTCTGCGGCGAGGCGGCCGGGGGCGTGGCCGGGGAAGAGGGCGACGGCGTGGGAGACGCCGAGGGCGTCGCGGTAGCGGTGGAGGGTGTTGAGGGCGTCTTCGGGGGGGCCGGGGGCGCCGTAGCGGGCGCGGTACTCGGGGGAGGGATCGATGCGGTACTTGGCGTCGAGGATGGCGCGCAGAGGCGGACGGCCGGAGCGGCGGACTTCGAGGAGCACGTCGGGGCGCTGCGGGATGCGCAGGCCGGCGCCCTCGAAGCGCGGGTTGTAGGCCAGCAGCACGCTTCCGCCCTCCACGTCCCAGCGGACGGCGTGTTCGTGGCCGCGCCGCAGGCGCACGCGCAGGCCCTCGTCGTCGGACGCGAGCAGGTGCGCGGCGGGGAGGGGGCGGCCGAGCAGATCGGCGACCGTGCGCACGGTCCAGAGGTAGCACCACTGCTCGTACAGCAGGTAGAGGTCCTTGAGGACGAGCTCGGCCGGGCCGCCGTGCACGCGCAGGCCCATGGCCAGGATACGGCAGGCGCGGTGGGCCTCGCGGTATCCCGGCGCGTGCAGCAGCTGGGGGGACGCAAAGGAGGCGGGCGGGTCGCCCCGGGTGGCGGCGAAGGGCTCCAGGCGCTCCCACCGGGCGGCGCGGGCGGACAGGGCCTCGATCTCCTCCAGCACGCGGGCGCGGCGGGGGCCGGGCGGGTGGGCGCGCTCGGCGTGGAGGACGCGGGCCAGGCGGCGGCGGATGGAACGGAGCTGCGCGGCGATCCAGCGGTGCTCCGGCGTGTCCAGCGTGGGGAGGGCGCGGCGCTCGTCCACCCGCTCGCGCACCGTCACGCCGCCGGCCAGGCGCAGCGTCTGGCCGGTGCCGGCGCCGCGCAGGATGCCGCGGCGCAGCGCCGAGTCCGGACGGCGCACGCGGTCGGCGCGGGTGGGCTCGGACTGGCGCTCGACGGCGCGGCGGGGGTGGAGCGTGATCTCGTCCAGGGCGCGCTCCAGGTCGTCGGCGGTGGTGCGCAGGAGGGTGAGCCATTCGAGATGGCTGGCGTGTCCCGCGCGCGCCGGGGTGCCCGCGTGGAAGGCGCCGCGCAGGTACTCCAGCGCCAGGCCGCCCAGGATCTCCTGCGTGTCGTCCACCAGCGCGCGGAAGTCGTCCTCGTAGCCGAGCTTGGTGGGGACGACCTCCACCTCGAAAACGTGCGCGTCGCCGCCGGCGCTCACCGTGAAAGCGCTGCGCCCCACCTGCGAGCCGAAGTTGATCGTCCCCCACACCACGCGCCCACCCTCGGCGGCGCGGAGGGCGCCGAGGAGCACGGGGTCGCGGTGCTGAAGCGCGACGGGGGTGTCGCGGAGGGCGCGCAGGAAGACGGGGTACGAGGTCTCCTCGCGCAGGCGCGGGACGGCGCCGGGCGGGAGCGGGTCGGCCGTTCCCCAGTGGAGCTCGAAATCCGCGGTGGCGATGCGGAATCCGTCTCCGTGCCTCTGTGCCTCCGTGTGAGGCCCGCCGTTGCTCACGCCCAGAAGGAGGTGAAGCCCTCGGCCAGCATCCGCTCCCACATCATGCAGAGGCGGGCGGCGGTGCGCGGATGGACAGCGCCTTCGATGGCGCCGGGTCGGCCGGCGGCGTCCCATGCATCCAGCAGGGGCCGGGCGTCGGGCTCGGAGCGCAGGGGGCGGCCGGTGTGGGACCAGCCCAGGAGCCCCAGCACCGCCCGCCTCACCGGCCCGCTTCCGCCCGCCACGCGCGGAAGGATCTTCATGTGCAGCGCCAGGTCCAGCGGGTCCACGGCGGCGCCCGCGCGGTCCACGAACGAGGCGGCGACGTCGGCGGCGTGGAGGACGAAGAGGGCCATCTCGTCGCGCGTGCGGTAGCCGGCCTGCAGGCCCGCGGGCGCCAGGTGCGGGTTCACGGCGCCCAGCGCATCCACCGCCGACTGCACGCGGGCGCGGTCATCCGCCGAGAGCTCGCCCAGCCCGCCGAGGGCGATGGCGCGGGGGTGCCAGGCGCGCATCGGCCAGGGGCCGGGCGCGGAGGACGCGGAGGGGGCGGCGGGCTCCCAGCGCGACAGGTCCACGTCCGAGAGCTCCAGGGTGAAGGCGCGGTCCAGCACCTTCCGGCTGAAGCCGTGGGCGCTCTCGTCCATGTTCACCGTGCCCACCAGCGCCAGGTTGGGCGGCAGGCCCACGGCGCGCCACTCGTCCGGCGCGGCGTCCACCAGCGGCGCGCTGGCGAAGCCGCCGGCCGGGTGCGGGCGGCGGTCCTCGATGCGGCTCAGCACCTCGGCGAAGAAGTGCTCGGGGCGCGCCAGGTTCATCTCGTCCAGCACGCACACGTAGTGGCGCGCGGGATGATCGGCCGCCTCCTGCGCCATGCGCAGCACCGGCCCGGGCCGGAAAGCGCCGCCCAGGTCCGTGTATCCCAGCGTCTCCGCGCTGTCCGTCCAGTCCGGCCGCACGGGCACGAGGCGCGCGTGGCCGCCCGCCGCCTCGGCCACCAGCGCGGGGAGGCGCGACTTCCCGATCCCCGAGACGCCGGCCAGGATCACGAAGGGCTTGGTGCGCAGCGCCGTGAGGTAGGCCGCCACCTGCCACGGCTCGAAGACGAAGCCGCGCCCCCGCACGTACTCCACCACCTCGCCCACGGCGCGCTCCGCCTCCCAGGGCGCGGCGTAGGGGCGGCGCTCCTCGCGCAGCCGGGCGGGCGGAGCCGCCGGGGCGATGGCGCGGGCGCGGCGGGCGCGCAGGTAGCGCTCGTACGCGAGCAGGAGCGCCTCCAGGTCGGCCTGCAGCGTGGCGTCGTCGGGGACGGCGCCGGCTTCGTACAGCCGGTACGCGACGACGGAGCTTTCCGCGTCGCGCCCGAGCGCGGGGTCGGCGGTGCGCAGGTCGATCAGGTCGTCCAGCCGGAAGCCGCGGGCGGGAAGGTCGCCCGCGAAGGCGCGCAGGTCCGCCGCGCGCTGGTGGAGGGTGGCGCGCGCGACCGCCGCGCCGAGCTGCCGCCGCGGCTCGGCGCTCCCCTGCGTGAGCACCAGGTACACGCCCGACAGGTCCTCGCGGAAGAGGTAGGCGGCGTGCACCCCCTGCTGCGTGCTGCGCGTCTCCCGCGTATCCAGCAGCGCCACCCACGGCACCCGCGCCCACCGGCTCACCCCGGCCGACCAGTCCGTCTCCAGCGTGGGCCGCGCGGCCACGGCGGGGAGGCGCGCGATCTCGCCCTGGAGCTGGCGGAAGCGCTCCGAGAGCGGGTGCGCGCGGCTGAAGCGGTCCTCCGCCCGTGCCTCCTCGTACCCGGCGAGCACCGCCTCCAGCCCCGCGCGCAGCCCTGGCGCGGCGCCGCTCTCCTGCGCGACGGCGGGGAAGGTGCGGCGCCGGGGGTACGCGGCTTTGCGCGGTGAGATCATCGAAAACAGGGGTTCCGTCGTACGGGAGAGGCTCTGCTCCGCGCCTCCGTGTCTCCATGTGAGCCACGCCGTTCCCGTACGGATTTCCTTCGGCCGGCGTAAGAAGCTACCGGGGCGAAAGTTAGGCGTCAACCTGCACGGAGTGGACAACGCATGCGGGCGTAACATGGATGCCGGACCGCATCTTGCCGGTGAGTCTGGGTCTGCCGCGGCGGGCATCGGCCCGCGCATCCAACGCCCCGCGAAGAGCATGATGGCTGGAGGACTGGAAGACCTGCTCGCCGGCCGCACACTGGTGAAGCGCTACCGCATCCAGGAGGTGATCGGGCGGGGCGGGTTCGCCGTGGTGTACTGCGCCGACGACCTGCGCCTGGGCCGCCCCACGGCCGTCAAGGTGCTCGCCATCCCCGCGCCCACGCCCGAGGTGCGCGAGCAGCTCCGCGCCCGCTTCGAGCACGAGGCGCGCGCCGCCGCGTCGCTCCCCCATCATCCCAACGTGCTGCCGGTCTACGACTTCGGGACGGACCCGGAGACGGGGATCGACTTCATCGTGATGGAGCTTCTGCGCGGCGAGAACGTGGCCGCGTACCTGGCGCGCGAGGGGCGTCCTCCCCTGCCGCTGGCGCTGCGCATCCTGCGCGACGGGGCCGAGGGGATCGCCGTGGGGCACCGCGCGGGGCTGATCCACCGCGACATCAAGCCGGCGAACATCTTCCTGGCCGAGGCGCAGGGGGACCAGCCTTTCCGCGTGTGCGTGCTGGACTTCGGCATCGCGCGGCTGACGGCGGACGACGACGACGGGTCGATGACGCGCACCCGCGGCGCCGCCCCGCTCTCGCCGGCGTACGCTTCGCCGGAGCAGCTGCGGGGCGACCTGACGCTGACCCCCGCGACCGACGTGTACGCGCTCGGTGTGGTGGGCTACCAGCTCCTCACCGGGAGGAAGCCCTTCGGCTCCGAGCGCGACGCCGCCACCCCGACCGAGCTGCGCCCCGTGCGCGCCTTCAACCCGCAGGTGTCCGCGGAGCTGGAGGCGGTGATCGCGCGCGCCATGCACGCCGACCCCGCCGCGCGCTTCCGCGACGCCGACGAGCTTGCCGCCGCGCTGGACGGGGCGCTGGAGCCGGACGACAGCACTACCCTGATCGCCTCCGCCGCGCCACCCATCATGGACGACGAGCGCACGGTGATCCACGCCGCGGCGCCCGCGCCGGCTCCCGTGGCGCCCCGCGTGCACGCCGCGCCCCCGCCGGCCGACCCGCCCCGCGCCGCCACGACGACCGTGCGCCGCAGGGGGCGCGGGTGGATGGTGGCGCTCCCGCTGCTGGCGCTGGGCGGCGT
>DASVSA010000525.1:0-11224 GCA_036388335.1 Longimicrobium sp.
CCGGTCTCCCACGGCCGCCGCGGCGCGCGCCACGTTCGCGGCTACCATCGCCCGGATGTTCGGGTCCGCGATTCCGTCCACCGCGCCAACGAACAGAGGGAGAGCACGGCCCGCTTCACCCACGTGGAGCCAGAAGCGCCCGACATCCGCCACCAGGCCAAAGATCGCCGGGTTCGCCGGGCCATAGTGCTCCAGTGCGGCGCGGGCGTGCTCGTACGCCTTCCGCAACAGGCCCGCTTCGGTCGAGAGGTGGAAGAGGTGGTGGTGGACCGCGGCCAAGAGCTGCGGAACCCGATGGCGCTCGGCCGTGCGCAACGCGCGCTGCATGACCGTGGCGGCTGCGGGACGGTTGCCCGAGCGGATGTAGAGCACCCCCAGACCTACGTACGCCCACGTGTACGCCTCCCAATCGCGATTCCGGGCCACGCGCACGGCGTGGCGGAACCAGGATTCGGCGCGCGCGATCTCCCCGCGATCTCGCGCGAGCCGGGCGACCTCCGTCGCGAGTGCGGCGTCGTGCGGCCGGAGAAGCGCGGAAGCTTGTACGAAGGCGAGCCGGGTCCCCGGCTTCCCGCACGAGTCGGCCCAGGACGCGATGCGCCGGCATGCCTGTACCAGGCGGGGGAGATCGACTTTCGTCGGCTCGTCCGCGAGCAGGGCCAGCGCGAACAGGGGCACCCAGAGATCGGGTTCGCTTCCCGCATCACGGAGCTGCTCCTCCCGCACACGCGCTCCCCGAACGGAAAAGAGCGCCGCCCGTTCGGCCGCGGGTGTTTCCGCCCACAGCATCACGTCACGCAGCGCACCCGCGAGGAGCAGTCCGACAGGGCCGCCAACCTCGCGCAGAATCTCCGCACCTTCACCTCCACAATCTCCATGCAGGATGGGAGGCGCCGCGAGAAACGAGGGACGAGATCGGGTCGGGCGCGTCTCACTCATCAGGGAGCCGGGAGCAGAGCGGTGGTGCCGACGCATGAAACCGTACCGCGCATCCGAGTGCGTGAAATGGTTCGGATCCCGCCGACGGTGAATCCTCGTTCGACAGCCCCATTGCGAACACCACGGTATCGAGCCTGTCCAGGAGCGGCCTGAAGTGTCCGGCTGAGGCGAGCGCCTCAACCGTGCCGGTGATTTCTGTCATAAATTAGAGGCATGACGCAGATCAAAACAGTGCTGCAACTATTCGGTCAGAATCAGACACGCCTTGGAGCAACAGGTCCGGTGATCCGATCAAACTGCTGGCGCTGGCCGCGCCCGGTACGGACGCGCGCGTCAGCGCCCGCGAGCACTTCCGCTGGTGGAACAACTCCGATGTCTGGCGTAGCGGGGTACCGCGCGCACATCCGCCTGGCAGCGCCGACGCAGGCGCCGCTCAGCTCCCCCGAGAGAGCGCGACTACACCGTGGAGCACGCGGTGCCAGTGCGGACGATCACGTAGCGGGCGTCGGCGGTGCAGGACCAAGACACCCCGCCTGCTCATCGGCTGGGCGCCCGCCGGGCAGGCGCGCGCGGGGTTGCGGGAGCGGCACCTGGAATCGGAGGCGCGGCGAGATCCCAACGGATGCGATCATAGTCATGTCGCCGTACCCAGCGATCTGCTGCCCGGCTCCAAGCCATGCGCTGCGGCCATGCTGCTGAGGCCTCCGCGGGTGCGTCAGTGCCGGGTATCCAGCGCATTGGGCTGTCCAGCGCGCAGCCGGTCGCTTCCTCAACCTCGGTGAGCGCGCGGTACGCGGAGTCGAGAGCTTCTTCGCACGCGGCCGCAGAGGGACCTTCCGCCGACACGGGCGGCGACTCTCCAGCGGCCCAGTGCAGCGCACCGAAGTAGATTCCGGCTGCCTGCCCTGGCCACACGTACCGCCGGAGGGTGTTGCGCACGCATTCACCACGGTTGCTGTACCAGTCTACTACGCGCACGAAGTATTGGATCGTGCCGTGCGCCCAAGCGGAGGCGAAAGCGGTGCCCGCGGGGGCGCTCATCGTGTCCAGCATCTTGGCGAAACCGGAGCGCGACGGGGCGGACGGCCGTAGCCAGCCGGGCATCGGCGGCACGCCCACCCATCCGGGTGTCCAGCCGTCGCCGTCGCGGGCGTACCGGCGAGGGAACGCCTCCTCCGGATCACGTCCACCCAGTTCCTCCTCGAACACCCAGCCGCCGCTTGCCTCGTCGGCGTAGCTTCCGTGCTGCACCCGAAAATCTCTCCACGCCGCGAAGCGTGCCTCGAGCGCTGTCCACGCGGCCCTTCGGGCGTTTGGCCCCGCCCGCACCCGCACGCGGGCGAGTATCCGGCCCGTGGATTCCTGGGCGAGGGCAACGCTGCGCAGCTCGTCACTTTCGTACTCCGCGCCCAGAGTGACCATCGCCCGCGTACAGCCCTTTCGGCGGCTATAGAAGTCGACCACCCGCACCGCCCGCCGGCGAAGCCGCTGACGATACTGCCGCTCCTCCTCGCCGCGCCTTTGGGACTCCGCGTGCTCACGCTGGATGCGCGTGCAGTCTTTGCAGCTCCACCTGAAGCCGGGTACGATGCGCAACGTGGGAATCGGCTGCGCAAGCGACCACGGCCGCTCACCGGCGTAGATCTCCTCCCCGGCGGGCACCTCGATCCAGCGCACGTCCAACTCGGCCAAGCGGACCGCCTTCTCGTCGCCGACAGCGTGCGTCCGGAGCACTTCGATTGCGACGAGAGGCGCGCCGTCCTTGAACAGCAGGATGTCGGGGCGGAGCTCGGCCAGCCCACGCTCCACACGCACCTCGTCCCAGGCTTGCGCGAACACGAAGCGGCCGCGGGACGGGCAGCCGGACAGCCCTACTTCGGGCACGCCCACGCACTCCTCCACGACGCGCAGCGCGCGACGATTGGCTGGCTCCGAGAGGGCGCGCCGGAGCACGTCGGCGATGTAGAACTTCGTGTTCAGGTGCTCGGCCGTCTCGCCTCCCTTGACAGGACAGTCGCTGCCCTCGCCATGGCGGAAGTGGTGCGCGGTCTGGCTGCCGAGCACGAACACGACCTCGCAGTCGCAGACCGGACAGATCGCGCGAGGCCGCTTCCCCCGGGGAAGGTGCCGGAAGGCGGAGATCGGCGCCACCTCGCCGTCCACCACGGCCCACGCCAGCTGTACCCCGGCACCGGAGTACCTGCGGCCGTGCGGCTCCGACGACGGGCCGGTGGCCGTCGTCACTTGACGATCCGCGGACCGCTCCACCGCGCGATGCCCACGAGCAGCGGGTTGCCGACGAGGATGGCCACGTGCGTCCGGCCCTTCCGAAGCACGGGGACCGCGTAGCCGGGATCCGGCCGCAGGTGCCGGAGCGCGAGCCAGAGCTCCTGGAGGTAGATCAGAGCCTCCAGATTGGCACGGGGGATCACCGCCTCATACATGCGGATCTTGCCAACGGTCTCAGCGGCAGAGAACCATTCGGCGTGGGCACCGAGGTGTTTGAGCGCTGTGGCTGGCGTCCGGACCAGGCACTCCGTCCAGGCGTCCGGCAAGCGGCCGATCGGCGTGTGGGAGCGCGGGCGCACGGGCCGCGACTCAGCCATGCCGGCGAGCTCCTGCAGCACGAATCCGGGATCTCTGGCGGCGCTGCAGGCGCTCGACCTCCACGTGGATGGATCGCACCGTCTGCTGGACCGTGTAGGCGGACCGGTCCCGTAGTCCAGCACACGCTGCGTGTCTTCCACGATGCGCTTCAGCCGCACCGCGCCGCGCTCTACGGTTTCGCCCGCGGGCTCGCCCCCCGGACGAGAGGCGCGCGAGCTGTCATCGCTTTTCAGCATGGCATCCTCGGGGGGTGACCGGTGCGGTCCGTGCGTAGGTCGCGCGGGTCCGCGCCAGAAGTGTAGGATACTGTGCTCCCCACGCGAGGCGTAGAGGCATCATTAGACAGAGTCCAGCCATGTGGTGAGCCCCGCGAAGGCGAGAACCTGCTTCTGCCTACCCGTAGGGGCGGCCATCGGCGCTTTCAGTTCGATGCTTGAACTCACGGGGCGCCTCTGTACTGACCTCAATACGTTTTTGATCTCGCTTCCAGAGCGACCACGAATCTCTATCATGGTATCTGTGCAGGAGCGGAGTTCCGCTCCGCGCCGCCGAAACTCAGGCATATAAATGGGCGAAGTAACGACTTTTCAACAGCTGTTAGCCCTAGAGGCCGGGATTCGGGGCCGACTGGCCAAATTCCCCGTCGACGAGATCCTGCTCGCCATCCGCGATGCTGGAGATCGAATCGTTCCGTTTGTCGCGGCCGGACTCGCATCGTTCGCCGTGCGGTCATGCGGACCGCCGAGTGGGAAGGTCGACTCGATAGCATGGCGGCATCTTGGACCGTTGGTGGACGCAGTTGCTCACTACCTCCTCACCGATCCAATCGTTTTTGATGAGGATGCGGCACAGGATCTCAAACAGTCGAGTCCCAGCCGCGTGCTTTTGCGCATCATGGGCAGTCAGTTCCCCTACCACGTAAATGGTTTCGAGGCGTTCGCGCGCTCCCTAGTCCTCTTCGAAGAGATCCCGCAAGCTTTGAAAGGACAGCCTGGCATACCCGATTTCGACTTCGATGAGAGACTCCGCGCGATCACGGGCGGGCTCGCGCTTTCTGACATCGTAAAGTTCGGCTTCGTCGGATGGGCTTTGTCGCATCGGCCACGGGGGCTAACGAAGCACTCGCTGGAAGAACTCCGCCAGCGGGGTTTGAGACTGGGCACTCCGGCAGAGATGCGCCTCGGCTTTCAGCTACTCTCTGCCAGCCCGGCTGAGTTCCGTGAGCTGCACGCGCAAACCGGCCAATCAGATTCCCGGTTCGGCATGTACGAGTTCAATCCGCTTCACCGAAAGCCACTGATCCGGCCATGGGGAGAGGAGCCCTTCTGGTCAGAGCGGGGCAGCCGCATGATCGCGCCTGTGCCAGACCTCATTGCAGCGCGTGTGTCTCTGGGGAATTATCATCAGATGCTGACGACATACGGGTTCGATTTCACACAGTATTTCGGGCATGTATTCAGCGAATACTGCGGATACCTCCTACGCGGTGCAGGAGTCGGATCGTTGCTGTCGGAGGATGACATCCGGCGGCGGTATCCCTCGTCCAAAGGCCGAAAAGCACCCGACTGGGTAATCGTGGACGGGAGCACCGCGATCTTGGTGGAGTGCAAGGCGACGCGGTTTACACGCGCGGCTATCTCGACAGGAGCGGAGCAGGCCGTGAATGACAGCTTAAAGCAGGTACTAAAAGGCTTCAAGCAGCTCCACCTCTTCCGAGAAGCCTGCAAAGCTGGCACGCCCGGCCTGGAAGCACTGCATCACTGCACCGACTTCCTTCCAGTCGTACTCACGCTAGAGCAGCTGTACGGGGTGAACAGCAGCTTCTTTCGAGACGACATCGACGCGCTGCTGCGCGCGGACGGGGTAGTGGGATTGCCCTGGAGGGTCGTTGCGATGGAGGAACTGGAGTATGTTGAGCGGCACGTGCGTGGCGGGATCCCATGGACCGAAGCGCTTGCGACCATACCGAGCGAGGAAGTGATTGCCGATTATGTCGCACGCACCGGGATGAAGACAAACGAAAACGCGTGTCTGTTTCCAAAGTATCTGGACCTCATGGACCGCCTCGGCGTTCCCGACCGAGAGGGCGCAGTCGTGCCCCTGTAAGCGGCGGAGGAAATGCTTTCGATGCAGACGAGCACCTGGTGCTGCGCACCCACGACCCTGACGCCGGTCCCAACTAAACTGTCAGGTGTGCTTGCGCGTGAGAATCTTCAATGTTTGTCTGTGCGGGCCATGCGTAGTTCGCGCGGTGCCGCGCCCGAGGTGTAGTATACGCGTCCCATACACGCCACGTAGAGGCACCGAACCGGAATCGTTGATGGCCGCCCTCACCCGAAGGCAGAAGCAGGTACTCGACTTCGTGGAGGTTCACGACCGGGAGCACGGCATTGCGCCGAGCCTGGAGGAGATCGCCGCGCACCTCGGGCTGTCCTCCGTGTCCAACGCACACCAGCACGTAGAGGCGCTGATCCGGCGCGGGTTCCTGCGGCGCGATCCGAACAGGAGCCGCGCGCTGGAGGTGATCCGCTCGCAAAGTGAAGGGCGCGCGCTACCGCTGCTCGGCTACGTCGCGGCAGGCGCTCCAATAGAGGCGGTGGAGGACCGCGCCACGTTCGACTTCGGCGTCGAGGTTCTCGCGCGCGGAGACCACGTGCTGCGCGTGCGGGGCGACTCGCTTCTCGCGCACCAGTTGTGCGACGGGGACTACTTGGTGATCCGCACGCAAGCCACGGCGGCAGAGGGCCAGGTAGTGGTGGCGACCGTCTCCGGCTCGGGCACGACGATCGCGCGGCTCACCCATCCTACACCCGGGCGCGTCCGGCTCGACGTGATCCCAGCCGTCGAGCTGGACGCCTCCGAGGTGCTGATCCTCGGCGTCGTCACCGGCGTCGTGCGCGTGCTCTGACCGCCAATGGATTCTGGCTGCTCGGGGAGCACACACCAACCACGCCCGCCGAACCAGACCGTCGCACGTGTCCAAAGACACGGCGCGAGCCGGGTAGAGAACACAGGGCTGCTGACGGACGCCACCACCACACCTATTCACGATCTCAGGTTGGTTCCGCGTTGCATTCGGCGTAGCGGCGGCGCGTGGGCACACCCGGCCCACGAGCCGCCCCCGGTTTACGTGAGCACCGTCACCGTGAGATCGCCCACCGCTCGTTCCCACGGCGAACTCCGGAGAACACCGGCCTCCCTGAGGACAGCATGAAGCGTGTCGGGATCGGACGCCTGCTCCTGGATCAGCTCGGGGAGCCGCGGGCGCACGGGAGCTGCCGGCTTGACAGCCGTCGCGGGCGCGGCAGAGGACACCACCACCAGCGGGGCCGGTTCCGACGGCACGGACCCGGCGCGGCTCCGCCCCGGCGTGCGCTCCCGCGGAGCCTCCGCCACGTCCGAGTCCCCGCGGATGAACGGGACCGTTTCGATCCCGTCCGGGGCGTCGACGTCGCCCCAGCGGCGGGTCTTGTCCTTGCGCCCGCGCCGCAACGCGTCCAGTACCGGCCCCGCCTGTCCGAAGCTGTCGCGTGCGACGGACACGATGATTGCCGGAGTCAGACGCTCCATGCCGGTCGAGATGGCGCGGATCTGCGCCAGCTTGTACAGCTTGATCACGTAGTCGGTGATGCCCTGTGAGCCGTCGTACAGCGCCTCCACGATGCGGTCCGTCAGCTCCGTCTCCTGCGCCGTGTATTGGTAGCGCCAGAGCACTTCACAGAATTCGCGCCACCGCCGGCCGCGCTCGGCTCTCCCCAGGATCAGGTCGCCTTCGGAGGCGCCGCGGCGTGCCTGGCGGAACTGCGCCGAAAGCACCGGCAGCGCGTCCACGCCGCCCACCAGGACTACGGGGACGCCGATGGTGTTGACGAGCGCCACCAGGAACGACAGGATCGCCCGGCTCCCGCGCGGGTTCAGGTCCTGCACTTCGTCCAGCACCAGCATGGCTAGCCCGTGCTGCGCCGCAAGACGCGCCATCGAAGGGATCATGCGCTGAATGGACGCGCTCCGCGCCACGTACTCGCGATGGTAGCCCGTCTCCATCTGGAGCGGAGCATGAAGCGCATCCATGGCCTGGAAGAAATTCTCGATCAACGTCCGAATGCTCCCGTCGCTGGGGCACTGGAGCCGAAGGTAGACGATCTGCGTCTGGGTGAAGGGCCGCCCCTTGTACTCGCGGTGCACAATCACCTGTTTGTACTGCCCCAGGACCATCTCGGTAAGCACGGTCTTCCCGATCCCCGTGGTCCCCAGCAGGGTCAGGCCGGTCGCGGACGGCCGCGGCCCGGTCCCCACCGGGCCACCGGTGACGTAGATGTCATTGCCTTTCCCCTCGACGCACAAGGCGCTCTCCCGCGCGTCGATGGCCTGCTGGAAGGACGCCAGCGCCGGGTTGCGCGCCACGTACCCCCAGCGGATCAGGCGCGAGATCCGCGATTCCAGCTCGGCGTGGACAGCGAGCGGGATGCGCAGGGCGGACAGGCCTGCCGCCACGTGCTCCCGGATATGCGCGGGCCGCTCCCGGTCGGACGGGTGGTAGGGCGGGAAGTAGGCCATACGTTCCTTGGCCTGCTCCCGTGAGAGGATGGCCGGCAACGCCTCCAGGTGTGGATTGCCGGCGAACTGTTCGATCTCCTGCTCGTGGTACTCGGCGAGGATCGCGTTCCCCCCGTCCAGTGGGTTGGTAAGCATGGGTCCTCCTTCCGGTTATCGGTCAGTCGGGGAACGGAACGTAGGAGTCGTCCTCGTCCACGACCGGATCTGTCGCCAGCGGCACCAGCGTGGGCCCTGCCTCGGCGGGACTCTCGGCGGTGAACGCCTGCTCTGCGCGCCGCGCCCGCCGCTCCGCCGACTTCGCCTGGGTGATGTCGATGATGATCGGGTCCTTCCCAGGTCCTCCAAGAGCCTCGTCCCGCTCGCGCACGCCTTCCGCGGTGATGCGGTCCAGTCGTGCGTGTAGATCCGCGCGCCCCTGGTGCTCGGGGCCGCGGTCCATCTGGCGCCGCAGGTCCGCCCGGTCGCGGTCGTCCTGCACCTCCTCCAGCGTGAAGCCAGCGTAGCGCGCCGCGTCCTTTTCGGTGAGCGGGCACTCCTCGATGGTCCGCCCACGGTCCAGGCGGAGGAACACGCGCGACATGTCCCGCGGGTCGTACGCCACGTCCACCCGCACCCGCGACCGGCCCGTACCGCGGAGGAACCATCCCTCTTCCCGCCCGGTGGCGCTGTCGTAGTGCAGGCCGAAGACCTGGATTCCCTGCGGCGTGGCGCTGGCCTCCACGCTCGGCAGCAGGTTCACGCGGATGCGCTGGCGGTCCATCGTGCGGCCGACGCCCACGCGGTTTCGCATCCCCCACTCCCAGAGGTCCAGCGGCGTGGGGTCGCCGTCCTGCGCCAGCGGGTAGTCAGGCGTGACCTGGGTGCGGATGCGCCGGGCGCGGTTGTTATGGAGTATCAGCTCGATCATCAGCCGGTTGAAGTGCTCCAGCGTGAGCGCCGCGTCCAGCCGGTAGTCCCGCCCTCCGCGCGGGCGGTGCTTGTCCACCCACCCCGGCTGGCGCCGGATGCCGCGCTCGTTCGTGATCTTGAACTGCGCCTCCACGAAGCTCTTGAAGTCGGCGCGGAACGGCGGGGTGTTCGCCACGTCGATGCCGAAAGCGGTGACCAGGTGATCCGACGCCTCGCACAGCATCTCGCCGCGGTCGCCCGTGATGGAGCGCGGCACGAAATGGCAGGGCCAGTCCTCCGGCGCGATCTCGATCCCGTGGCGCGCGCAGAACTCCACCTTGTCCGTCAGAGCGTTCTCCAGCGCCATCATGGCGCCCATCCAGGACGGTCCCTCGAATCCCACGTAGAAGCCCACGATCATGCGGGAGAAGTGATCGATCACCAGGTACAGCACCGGGCGCCCGATCACTCGGACCCGGTCCATGGCCGAGAGGAGGTAGAGGTCGGCCACCGTGGCGTCGATCAGGAACAGATCGCACGGCCCTCGCGACAGGTGCTCCGTGCTGCCTGGCTTCGCCCGGTGCTTGAGCGCGAACTCGCGGTCGCCGTAGCGCGCCCGCAGGTCCGCCTCCGTCTTGCGTTCCTTCCCGAGCCAGTAGCAGAACTGGCGGTACGTGGGGAGCTCGTTGGCGTCCCGGAGGACCGGAGTGAGCACGCCCTCCCGGTACTCCAGGCGTGCGTAGAAGAACGTTTCCAGTGTCCGCTGGTGCGCGTCGCGGAGCGAGAGCCGCCGCCCGGCCACCTTCTTCTTCCAGTAGCGGCGCCCTCCCTTCACGATCAGCCGGCGCACCTCCGCGGTGACGTTCATCCCGGCGCGCGTCGGCTCGGCGCGTGCCAGCTTCGACGGGCGGCCGCGCTTGCGCTCCCCGACGCTCTTGGGCGTGCCGTCCAGGCGGGAGCCGCAGCGCGTGTACCCGGGAAGCAGCGCGTTGACCGTCTGGCCGCGCTGCCAGTACAGCCGCAGCCACACGTAGAGCTTGCCGAGAGAGGTGCCATGTGCGGCCTGCGCCGCCAGCAACAGCCCCCCGCGTTCCTCGTCGCGCAGGATCGCCTGCCCAGGATCGGCGATCAGGTCCACCAGCGGCTGCAGGATGCGGTAGCGGTCGTCACGCACGCGGCGGCTCGCCTCCGTCAGTTCGCGGTCCGGCCGGGTATCGGCGAGGAAAGGATCATCGCCGCGCACGCGCAGGGTACCGGCCAGAAGCCCCGCCTCCAGAGACGAGAGGGGGTGCCATTCGGGCATCGCGTTGGCGTCCTGCACGTCGATCAGCACTGCCCGGCCGTCTCCTGGGTCTACGAAGAGGAGTCTCCGCACGAGGGGCATCGCGCCCACGCGATCCTCTTCGAGCAAAGCGTTGAGGTGCAGCACCTGGGAGTTCATGCCCACCTCCGTGCGCGTGCTGGCGCCGTACCGAAATCGAGAGCGAGGGGCCGACCTGGGTTCAGCACGAACGTCAGGTCAGTCGACCAGATCTTCGTGGCCAGCGCGTGCCACACGAGGGCGAGGCAAGCGCCAGGCGCGAGGCCGAGCCGCGAGTCACACCCGGAGCAGACGCTCGCCGTCGGCTCGGAGACCGCAGCTTCCAACTCCGCCGCTACCACGGCCAGCGCCTCCCTCATCCGCGGCGCGGGGACCGCGTGCCCCTCCGCCGCGCGGTGCGCCGCCAGAAACGAGAGGTTGTCGACCAGCGCGCGTGGCAACTCCCGCTCGGTGACGATCACCCACGGCACACCGCGCCGCTCCCAGTAGCAGCGCTCGACCTCCAGCTTCTCCAGCGTGTGTACGTCGTTCAGCTCCTGCAGCTCCTTCACGGAGATCACTACCTCCGGCGGATCGGCTTCGCCGCAGAGCGTCACGCGGAAGTCGGACGTCATCACCACCGGCTCGGTTACCCACTCTCCCTTACGCTTCCGCTGCGCACGCGGATGACCGTACGACAGCTCGTCCGCGATGGACAGCGTTTCCTCGATAGGGTGCAGCGGGTACTGCTCGCGGATATCGGTGACCGCGTCATTCCAATCCAGCAGGACGAAGCAATCGCGCTCCAGGTTGCTGAACACGTGGTGCACGCGATCCACCGTCCGCCCGAGAATCCGGCGCGCAATCCCGCGCGAGCCGAAGCTTCGGACGGTCAGCCACGGCTTGTAGTCCGCGCCTTCACCCTCGCCGAAC
>DASVSA010000526.1:0-4574 GCA_036388335.1 Longimicrobium sp.
GGCTCGGTGTAGCGGTCCACCCACAGGTCCTCGAAGGCGCGGTAGGGGCCCACGCGCCAGGGGTTGGTGTGGCCGTACAGCCCCACCACGGGAACGCCGAAGGCGCGGGCGATGTGCACCGGGCCCGTGTCCGGCGCGATCACCAGGTCGCACCCGGCCAGGGTCCACATCAGCCGCCGGATGCCGTCGCCCATCGCCCACACCGGCGGCACGGCGGCGCGCTCCGCGATCTCGCGCGCGATGGCGCCCTCGCGCTCGCCGGGGCCGCCCACCAGCGCCACGCGGAACCCGAAGTCGCGCTCCAGCGCGTCGGCCACGGCGGCGTAGCGGTCGGCGAGCCAGTCCTTCTTGCGGTTGGCCGAGGCGGGGACGAGCGCGGCCACGGGGCGCCCGTCCAGCGCGGCAAAGAACTCCGTTTGCGCGCGGCGCTCCTCCGCGGTGAAGGGGATGCGCCACTGCAGCGGCTCCGGCCGCGCGACGCCGAGCACGTCCAGGAACTGGAGGAACATCTCCTGGGTGTGAGCGCGCGGGCCCGGCGGCAGGTGCCGGTTGGCGGCGAGCCACACCCCCTCGAACGAGCGCCCACGGTCGAATCCCACGCGGACCGGCGCGCGCGAAAGGAGCGTGGGCCACACGCTCTTGGTGTAGACGTTCAGGTTGAGGGTGAGGTCGAAGCGCCGTCCCGAAAGTGCGCGCGCCAGCTGCGCCACGCCGCGCAATCCATCCTTCTTCCGATACACCACCACCTCGTCGATGGAGGGGTGAGGATGAAGAACGGGCGCGGGCATCGGCTCCACCACCCAGGTGATGCGGTACCCGTGGTCCCGCAGCGCGTTGGCCACCGGCAGGCCGTGGACGACGTCGCCGAGGCCCGTGAGGAGGACGATGCAGACCCGCTTCTCCACCCCCTACTCCTCCGCCGTGAGGTACGAGAGCTGGAGGAGGATGAGCTGCCGCAGCGGAGGCCACTCCGCCACCGCCCGCTTCACCTCGTCCTCGCGTGTCGCCGTGAAGACGCTCGCCAGGGGAGACCCGAGCACGGGGTAGGCGCCGCGCTTCTCCGCCATCATCGGCGAGGCGATCACGGTGCGCCACTTGGGCCACGGACCCTGCCGCGCGCGCAGCTCGCCGGCCGCGACGGCGCGCACTCCACGCGCCACCCGCAGCCCCACCGTGAGCGGGAGGTTGGCCGCGCGCCCGAAGTACGGGAAGCGCCACCGCGCGTGCGGAACGTACCACGAGCGCGCCAGGAGGGGCCGCACCGCCTCGTGGAAGAGAGCGCGCCCCCGCTTCCAGCGCAGCGGCGCCGCGGCGGCGAGCTTCACCAGCGCCACCGAGTGGTACGGCTCGTGGCTGGCGAAGAGGCGGCGGTTGCCGTGGAAGTTCGCCGAGTGCTTGCGCTGGGTGAACGGGTAGAGCCGCTCCCACTCCTCCGCCGTCTCGGGACGGATCTCGGCCAGCGAGCGCCGGAAGGCCGCCCGCCGCTCCGCTACCTCCCGCACCACCTCCGGCCGCATCTCCGGCGCGCCGGGGATGGCGAGCGCGGTGGAGTGCTCGCCCTTGAGGAACGAGTCGGAGGACAGGCCGCCGAGCACGAGCGGGAGGCCGCGCAGCCCCAGCGACTCGTGGAAGCCGTAGCCGTGCACGTCCATGAACAGGTTGCCGCTCCCCAGCAGCGCCGCCACCTCCTCCAGCCCGCGCAGGTAGTGGTCGGGACGGCGTGCGCCGAAGGTGAGATCCACGCCGTACGCGCGCGCGGCGGCGCGGGCCACGCGCACCTCCCGGTTCTCCCAGTCCGCGTAGACGAACGCGCGCACCTCCGGCCCCGGCGGCATCGCGCCGAGCACCGCCCGCGCATCCTCGCCGCCGCTCAGCAGGATGCCCACCGGGTCCAGCTCGCCGCACGCCTCGCCCAGGTTCTCCCGCAGCCCCTCGCGCAGCGCCGCGGCGGCGTCGGTGCGCGTGGCGTACGGGTTGGCTTCCGTGGGGCGCCAGTACGTGTGCGCGTCGTCCCGCCAGGCGTCCGCGAAGCCGCGGGCGGTGGCGGGCGGGAACTGCGTGACTCCGCGGAAGAGGGTGTGCGGGAAGGTGCAGCTCAGGTTGAGGAGGAGGTCGGCGGCCGAGACCTCGTCCACGTCGCGATGGCGGCCGGCGGCGCGCGCCACCGCGTCCGCGTGGGTGCCGATCACCAGACCGCCATCGTCCGCGAAGTAGACGGGGACGAAGGAGGCGATGTCGGTCACCACCAGCCCGCCGCCCGCCGTGTCGATACGCAGCGCCGCGAAGCCGCTGTCCAGCCGCTCGTCCCACGACTGCGCGGGGCCGCGCGCGAGCAGGTCGTGCACCGCCCGCCTGCGCGCCCCGCTCGCCGCGAGCCCCGCCCCGTGCGGCGCGATGCGGGCGATGGGGGTGCCGGCCAGGACGGTGAGCGAGCGCTCGTCTTCCACGAGCGTCTCGCCGTCGTGCGGCGCGCGGGCGACGGCCAGCGAGCCCCACTCGCCGTGCCGCTCCACGATCTCGGCCGACACGGGGCCGAGGTAGCGCTGCAGCACGCCCCGCAGCTCGCCCTCGGGACGGCGCCGCGCGGCGAAGAGGAAGTCGCTCATGGCGCCTCCGGGCGGAGCACGGCCTCCACTCCATCCACCATCCGCTCCACGCTGAACCACTCGCGGATGCGGCGTTGGGCCTCCTCCGTGCGGGCGCTCACTTCGGCCGGAGCACTGTCCAGAGTGTCCAGAAGTCGGCCCAGTGCACCCGCGAGCGCGTCGGGCTCGCGCACCGGCACCACCCACCCCGCCGGGGGCTCGCCGCCTAGCGCGAGCGGCACTCCGCCGGTGTCGGTGGCGACCACGGGTACGCCCAGCGACATCGCCTCCAGCATCACGTTGGCCAGGCTGTCCTTGCGGCTCGCGAGCACGAACACGTCGGCGGAGGCGAGCACTTCGGGCATGTCGCGGCGCTGGCCGAGGAAGCGCACGCGCCCCTCCAATCCCAGCCGGTCCGCCTGGCGGCGCAGCGCCGGCGCATCCGGCCCGTCGCCCGCGATGACCAGCCAGGCGCGGCGCTCGCCCAGCCGCGCGAAGGCATCCAGCAGCACGTCGAACCCCTTTCTCTCCTCCAGCCCCCCCGCGCTCACCACCAGCCGCGTGCCGGGCGGAACTCCGAGCTCCGCGTGGAGGCGGCGGGGGCCCGGATCCAGCGGCTGCACGGCGTTGAGCACCAGGTGCACGCCGCCGGGGGGGATGCCGGGCGTCGCGGCCGTCCAGCGGTCGCGCACGTCCGGCGAGTTGACGATCAGCGCGTCCACGCCGCGGCGGAATGCGAGGTGAAGGAGGCGGCTCTTCCCGATGCGGCGGGGGATGCCCAGCCGCACCACCACGCGCGGCACGCCGGCCAGCCGCCCCGCGAGGGCGGCGGTAGGGATGCGGTTCCAGGTGGCGAGCAGGAGCGCGTCCGGCCGCTCGCGGCGCAGCCACAGGACGAAGCGGGCGAGGTTCCACGCGTCCAGGTCGCCACGCGGACGCACGGCGCTGGTGCGCACCCCCGCGCGGAGCAACGCATCCCAGAGGGGCGCGTCCGGATCGCACGAGACCACCACCTCGTGCCCACGCTTCAGAAGCCCCTCGGCGATCAGGAGCGTCTGCCGCTCGCTTCCGCGCAGCTCGCGAGCGCTGTTGTGGATGGCGACCTTCACGGCGCGTCCCCCGCCAGCACGCGCTCCCAGCGGTCGAGCATCCCCTGGTAGCTGAAGCGCTCCGCCGCCCGCGCGCGCGCCGCCTCCCCCATGCGCGCGCGGAGGGCGTCGTTGTCCAGCAGCGGGCGGATGGCGGCGGCAAGCTCCGCGGGCTCCCAGCCGGCGACCACGCCGGGCACGCGCCCGTCCGCGAGCGGCTCCAGCGCGTCGCCGGCGCCGCTCACGGGGGTGCTCACCACCGGGACTCCACTGGCCAGCGCTTCCAGCATCGCGTTGCTCAGCCCCTCGGTGTCGGATGCGGTCACGAAGACGTCCAGGGCGTCCAGCACGGCGCCCGTGTCGTCGCGGTGGCCCAGCAGGTGTACGCGCGGCGCGATCCCCAGCTCCTCCCCCAGCGCGCGCAGCCGCGCCTCCCACCCGCCGGAGCCCGCCACCACGCAGTGAGTCTCGGGCGGGAGCAGCGCCACGGCCGCGAAGAGGCGATCCAGCCGCTTCTGCCGGGCCAGCCGCGCCACCGTCCCCACCACCGGCGCGCCGGGAGCGATCCCCAGTTCCCGCCGCAGCGCCCCCGGCTCCGCGACGGCGGGGATGGCGACGCCGTTGTGGATCAGCATGGCCCCGGCGAACGGGGCCTGGATGCGCGACGCGTTCACCACCACGGCGTCCACCCAGCGCGCCAGCGCCAGGCGGTACTTGGCGCTCCTGGGGGTGTCCGTCTCCAGCCCCACGCGCGCCACCACCCGCGGCACGCGCGCTCCGTGCGCCGCCAGCGAGGCAAGGAAGAGCTTGCGAAAGGTGCCGGCCAGGAACACGTCCGGGCGCAGCGCCCGCAGGCGCCGCGCCATCCTGAGCGCGTGGTGAAGCGCCGCGTCGCCGCCCA
>DASVSA010000527.1:0-5095 GCA_036388335.1 Longimicrobium sp.
GTAAACGCGGGGTAAGACGGTGTCAACATCGATGCGTTTCAGCCGGCGCCGAGAAAGTAGGGCATGATCCGTGCTTTCTGCCGCGCGCGGAGGTCGCGTACTCAATGCCACAAGGAGTGTACCATGCACGCAATGCCGCGCCGCAAGTTGAGTGGATGGAAGCTGGGAGCCATGACTTTGGCACTCTGCGCAATGATGGGGTCGCCTGCCGAGGCGCAGGATTCGGCGGTGACGACGACCACCACCACGGAGACGGAAGAGCGGGGCGGAGGGTTCCCGTGGGGTCTGCTCGGCCTGCTGGGGCTCGCGGGGCTCCTGGGCCGCCGCCGCAAGGAAGAGGTGCACACGCACCGCGAAACGGTAAGGCCGGTGGAGACGCACCGCGCCACCACGACCGGCACGGTCACCGATCGCACGGTCATCCGTCCGGACGACACTCCGGGGACGGGCGGTGGCAATCTGGGCGGTGGCAATCTGGGCGGCGGCACTACGGGGGGTGGCACCACCGGGGGTGGCACCACGGGCGGCGGCACGCGCCTGTAGCCTGGGCGCAGGCCACATCCGCGGCAGGGTGCGCATCGCGCCCTGCCGCGGATTCGTTGCGCCACCGTTGAAACCGGGTCCGGAATCGCGCAGTATCAACACACGCGCCGGCCGCGGTCCGGTACCACAATGCACCGGGAGATCAGCATGGAAGCGGCATCCGCGGCGGCGTTCGGGCTGGTGCTGGCGGCGTGCGCGGGGCTGCGCGCCTTTCTCCCCGTCTTCGGGGCGAGCCTGGCCATCCGCACGATGGGGCTGGAGGTGCCGCCGTCGCTGGAGTGGATGGGCTCCACCACCACGCTGGTCATCTTCGGCGTGGCGACCGTGCTGGAGGTGCTCGGCGACAAGATCCCCGTGGTGGACCACCTGCTGGACGCGGTGCAGACCTTCACCAAGCCGGGGCTCGCCGTGCTGGCCGCCATCCCCTTCGTCCACCAGCTCGCGCCCGAGCACTCGGTGGCGCTTGCCATCATCGCCGGGGCGCCGCTGGCGCTGGGGGTTCACACCGCCAAGGCCTCGGCCCGCGTGGGAAGCACCGCGCTGACAGGCGGCATCGGCAACCCCGTGCTCAGCCTGATCGAGGACGTCGCCGCCGTGGTGCTCATCATCCTCGGCTTCCTCGCCCCGCTCCTCGCGCTCCTCCTAGCCGTCGCCCTCCTCGCCCGCCTCGTCAGCTACGCCCGCAAGATGGCCCGCCGACGCACGGAGGCACGGAGATGAAGTCGTCTCCGTGCCCCCGTGCCGCCGTGTGACCCCGATCGGTTCATCGCTGCGGGATCACCCGCGCGCCCAGGAGCCGTCCGCCGCGCTCGGTGACGTACTCGACGATCTGCCCGGCGGGCGTCCGCACCTGCCGCACGATCCGCCCCGCCGCGTCCGTGGTCTGCCGCAGCGCGGGAAGGCGCGTGAGCGAGCCGAGCGTCCGCTCGTTCACCACCTGGCCGGTGGCGTCCAGCGTGCGGGTGACCAGCGTGCCCGTGGTGCCCAGCGTGGTCTGCACCGTCTGGCCGAGGGTGTTCACCGTCTGCGTGAGCACGCCGCCGGGCTGCGTGAGGTTGTTGAGCGTGGAGCCCACCACGCCGACGGCCTGGCTGGCGACCCCGCCCGGGCGCAGCGCGTTGCTGGCGACCCCGCCCACCGTCTGCAGCGTGGTGTCCACCGTGCTCAGCAGCGAGGTCACAAGCTCCGGGTTGCGGTCCAGCGTCTGCACCACGCGGGTGACGATGCGGGCCACGTTGTCCAGGTCCACGTACAGGAAGGCCTGCGCCCCCACCCCGGCCAGCGTCAGCCCCACGCTGTCGATGGATACGGCCACCCCCGCGTCCAGCGACACCAGGTTCGCGACCCGGGCGCGGGCCGAGAGGCGCGCGTCCAGCGACTCCACCCGCACCACCAGCGAGTCCAGCGACAGGCGCGGCACCTCCAGCACCACGTCGTAGTTGGGCGTGGGCCGGATGGAGTCTATCGGCGTGCGGCGCGTGCCTCCCTGTGCCTCCAGCGGTCCCGCGAGCGCCGCGCACGCGGCGAGCGCCAGGATCATGGTCCCTCGGCTCACGAATCCTCCCCTCTCCCGTTGGTCCCTCCCGGCGCCGGCGGCTCCGGGGCTGGTCCTCCGCGGTCCGGCGCGGTCAAGATCCATGCCCCGTACGTGGGCCGGGATCTTGCGACCGCCGGGCCGGTGCGCGCCGCCGCAACGGTGCGGCGCGCGGGGAGGTCGGGGCACGGGAACGGAGGGGGACCATGCGAGGACGGGGGGCGGCAGTGGCGCTGGCGGGGCTGGCGCTCGCGCTGGGCGGGGCGGACGGCGCGTGGGCACAGGGCGGGCGTACGCCGGCGGCTTCGTGCCTCCGCCAGGGCGCGGCGGCCGCGCCGCGCCCCGAGCATGCCCCCGCTCCCAGCGAGCGCATGTACGACGTGGTGCTGGACGTCCCCAACCTGTGCGTGGACCGGCTGCAGCTGGGCGTGCGCAACCTGCAGGTGCACCTGGCCCTCGACGCCCGGGTCGCCAACCTCGTGGAGATTACGGCCGGCGCGGACGTGAACGTCGCCCGGGTGGACATCGGCCTCTTCGGCGTGCAGGCGCAGGCCCTGCTGCTGGTGGACCTGGACGACGTGTACCAGGTGATCGACCGCACGCTCACCTTCGTGGACAACAACCCGCAGATCGTGAGCAGCCTCACCTCGACCGTCAACAACGCGGTGGGAACGGTGGGCGGGGTGGCGAACACCGCGCTGCAGCCCGGCGGGGTGGTGAGCCAGGCGGTGGGCGTCACCGGCCAGGCGCTCGGCAACGTGACCGCCCCCGGCGGCCTCCTCTCGCAGACGGTGAACGCCGCGGGGCAGACCCTCAACCGCACCGTCACCTCCGCCGGCCAGATCGTGGAGCAGACGCTGGGCGCGGGAGGCCGGGTGGTGGGCACGCGCACGCTGGGCTCCGTCCTCAACCTCCCGGCGCTGAGCGAGACGGCCGGCTCCGCGGGCGGCGTGGTGCGCCGCGTGCGCGACGAGAGCGGGCGCGTCATCGAGGTCACGCTGGACCGTGCCGGGCGCGTGACGGCCACCCGCGTGCTGGACGTAGCGCCGCGCTAAACCTACGGCGCGGGAGGCGCGCACGCGGCCGCCGCCGAATCGGCGGGGGCCGCCAGGGCCGCCTGCAGCCGGCAGGCGAGAACGGGATCCGCATGGAGCAGCACCCGCACCCCGGCGTCGCGGTAGGTGACGCCGGGCTGAAGCCGTTCCGGGAGGTTCCGCCGCTCCACCCGCACCACGCCGCACGGCCGGAAGTCCACGCGCGCGGAGGCGGGGGCATCGAGCCGCAGCGACCGCGCCGTCACCCGCGCATCCAGGCGGATGATAGGGCGCGCCGTGTCCGCGGGGGCCGCGGCGCACCGCGAGCCGTCGGCGGGGGCCACCTGCGCGTGGGCGGGGAGCGCGAGCGCCGTGGCGAAAAGGGCGGCGAGCATGCAGCGCATCAGCAATCCTCCAGATCGGGTCGAGTGGGCTCCGCGAGCCCGCGCACGATGCGTTCCCACGCCGTTCTCCTCTGTGCCTCTGTGCCTCTGTGTGAGCCAGGCGGTTCTGGCCCACGATTCGCAAACGGTCCCGGCATCAACCGATCACGGGAGAGACGATGCCGAGAGAAGTCACGGATGGGGACGGGGTGCGGTGGACGTGCGTGCAGGCGTACGCCGGCCTCGCGCAGAGCGCCGACGAGTCCGGGAACGCGGATGCCGCGCGAGTGGATGGCGAAAAGGATCGCTACCGCGTGGTGTGCACGCCCAGCGGCGGGGCGCAGACCGTGGAGCTGGAGCTCCCCGGCGACTGGGAGGAAGGGTTGGACGACGAGGCGCTGCTGAAGGAGCTCGAAGCCGCGCGGCCAGGCTGACCCACCCATGAACATCATCTACGCCATCGCGCTCGCCGCGCTCGCCGGGGCCCTGCCGGCCGCGGCGCAGTCACCCGAGGTAGGGCCGGGGAGCACGGAGATCCGCACGGACAGCCTGCGCGACCACGTGGACACGCTGGAAGTGATGCTGGCGCGCGGCGAGGAGGCGGTCTCCATGGGGACGCTCGTGCTCCGCACCACGCGTACGGACACGGCCACGCTGCTGCGGGTGGAGCGGATGACCGTGCACGGAGGCACCGTGATGGGCGTGGACTCGTTCACGGTGGACCGGCGCACCCTGGCGCCCATCGCCGTGCGCACGGTGGAGAGGGACCGCACGCGGGAGCTGCGCTTCGAGGAGGGGTGGGTGCGCGGGAGCGGCGGCGCCGGGCCGGTGGACACACGCCTCCCGGCCCCCGCCTTCTACGGCAACTCCACGGACCTGGTGCTGGCCGCGTTGCCGCTGAGCGCGGGCTACGAGGCGCGCGTCCGCTTCTTCGACCACGGCGAAGAGGGCGCCGCCACCGCGCGCCTGCGCGCCACCGGCTCCGAGGACGTGGTCACGCGCGACGGCGGCCGCTGCGCCGCGTGGCGCGTGGAAGTGGAGGGCGGCTCCCACACCGGCACGTACTGGATCGCCACCGGCAACCGCTCCCTCGTCCGCTACGACGGCGGCAGCGGGCTGCGCATCCTGCGCCGCTCCGGGTGCGGCGGCGCGGCCCCCGGAGCGCGCGTCGCCCGCCGCTGAAGCTCCTTTCTCTGTGTCTCCGTGCCTCCGTGTGAGGCCGCTGTTCCATCTCCTTGCGCCCCCCAACGCGGGGGATCAGAATGTGCACCGTCGCAGCCGGACCACCGTACGCCAACACGCAGCCCGGGCAAGCCCAATGGACAGCAGCACGCCCCCGATCCTCGCCGACATCCTCGCCCAGGACCCGCAAGGGGTGCAGGAAGCATGGGTGGCCGAGCAGATGGCCTCGCCCGAGCGCCGGCCGGACCTGATCACCGAGGCCGAGATCCGCCAGCAGTCGGGCGAGTTCCTGGGGCTCCTGCGCTCCGCCCTGCAGGAGGGCGGCGACTTCGACGGGCAGGGGTGGGCGGGAGTGCGCGACATGCTGGGGCGCCTCTCCCGCGCGCGGGCGCTCAAGGGATTCACCCCCTCCGAGACGG
>DASVSA010000528.1:0-1650 GCA_036388335.1 Longimicrobium sp.
GGCCCTCACGTTGGGGTGCGTGTACGCGGCGCCCTCGGCGTTGATGGCGCCCTGCGCGGCGGTGGCCGCGGCGGCGACCCCGGCGGTAGCGGGCCCCGGCGCCGTGGGAAGCTGGAGGGAGGCGACCATGTTGATGGCGGCCAGCGACCCCGCCATCGCGCACCCCCGGGCGATGAGCCGGGCGTCCGAGGCCGCGATGCTGCCAGGGAAGGCGCCCACGGCTTTGACCGCCGCGTTGATCCCCTCGTTGACCGCGTCCGAGAAGAGGAGCGGAGGGTGGGCCCCCTGGCTGTTCACGGCGTCCACGATGGCCGCCAGCGCCGCGTTCACCGCGCGGGTCCGCACCGTCAGCGGCACCAGGAAGTTGCCGTAGTTGGTGACGGCGGTCAGGTGAGGGTCCACCGCCGCCGCCAGGGCGGCCGGAAGAGCCGCCGCGGCGCCCCGGGCGCCGGCCACGGCGTCGATCCTCTCCACGGACATGATCTCACGCGACGACGCGTAGAGGTGCGTGGCGTACGACTGGATGAAGGTGTTGATGTTGAAGGGGGTGTGGATGTCCAGCACGGTGAACCGGCGCGCGGGCGCCAGGTCGTTGGTCACGAACGACATGTAGGCCGGCCTCCGCCCCGCCGGCCTCCCCGGCAGGCTGGCCCACTTGAACTTGGTGGTGGGAAAGTAGATGGTCGCGTTGTTGGTGTTCTTCATCACCTTGCCCGCCACCACCTCGCCGGGGGCGTTGGTGCAGGTGTCCGCCAGGAACGCGTTGGCCCCGGCCGCCGCGTTCTCGTGCCAGATGTAGGTGACGGCCTCGCCCCCCACGTCCACCGACTTGAACTTCCACTCGTTCTGGAAGTAGGCCGGGTTGAGGTTGTTGAGCTCGCTGACGATCTGGAACGGGATCCCGAAGGCCGCGCTGTTCGGCACCTCCAGCAGCGCGCAGATGTCGATCTGGTGGGTTCTCATCACCCCGGCGATGAACTGCGCGTTCGTCTGCTTCTTCTGGATGTTCCACGACATCACGCGGATCTGGATCGGCATCGGCGCGGGGCTGGCGGGGCGCGGGGGGGGAGGGGCCTTCCTGACGAAATTTGCGGCACGATCGGTGAGGCGCGCAGCGGACGTTCATAGCTCCGGGCAACGTCATTATAATGCGGCTGACCCCAGATACCAGCCTTTTTTTCGTGCACACAGGAGGGCTCGAACAGCGCGTCCGACATCCGTTTTCCACAATCGTCGCTACCGCGATCACCGCAACCATTTACGCCACCACTCGCACATCTTCGGGCACGTCCCCAAAGCGAGAGGCACGGAGATCACTCGATCTCCGTGCCTCTGTGCCTCCGTGTGAGCCCCCCTTCCGTTCAGGGCTTCCGCTCCCCCACCAGCGCCTCGATCCGGGCCAGCCTCGCCTCCAGCTCCGCGTTGCGCGCCTCCAGTGCGGCGTTGCGCACCCGCAGCGCCTCGATGTCGGCCGACTGGCGCGTGGTGCGCTCGTCCAGCGCCTTGACACCCGCGAAGTTGACGCCGTCGATGTCCAGGTGGCCGATGGCGAGCGGCTCGTTCCCCAGCCTGAACTCGCGCCAGAAGTCCTCGGCGAAGGGGCCGATGTGGCGCGACGTGCGCCCTTCGTCGATGTAGTTCCAGCTGTTC
>DASVSA010000529.1:0-2933 GCA_036388335.1 Longimicrobium sp.
CGGCAACCTTCTCCAACGTCCCTGTAGGGGCGAGGCATGCCTCGCCCGCCTCTCGGCACGCTCAACAACGGGCCCGCCGCCTTCGAAGTGGTCCCCTCTCCCATGGTGTTTATGGGAGAGGGTGGCAGCTGTAAGCTGCCGGGTGAGGGCCTAGTCCGCCGCCTGCAGCACCGCCGTCTCCGTCTTGCGCGACGGATCGTTGAGCGCCGCGTGGGCCGCCGCGAGCCGCGCGATCGGCACGCGGTAGGGGGAACACGACACGTAGTCGAGCCCCACTTTGTGGAAGAACGCGACGGAGCGCGGGTCGCCGCCGTGCTCGCCGCAGACGCCCAGCTTGAGGTCCGGCTTCACGCCGCGGCCGAGCTGCGAGGCGATCTCCACCAGGCGGCCGACGCCCTCCTGGTCCAGCGTCTGGAAGGGGTCGTCGGGGAGCACGCCGTCCTCCACGTACTTGGGGAGGAAGCGGCCGGCGTCGTCGCGCGAGAGGCCGAAGGTGGTCTGCGTGAGGTCGTTGGTGCCGAACGAGAAGAACTGCGCGTGCTCGGCGATGGTGTTGGCCGTGAGGGCGGCGCGGGGGAGCTCGATCATGGTGCCCACCAGGTACTCCACCCGCGTGCCGCACTGGAAGAAGATCTCCTCCGCCACGTCGTCCACGATCTTGCGCTGGCGCACGAGCTCCTCGGCCGTGCTCACCAGCGGGATCATGATCTCCGGGCACACGCGCACGCCCTGCTTCTGCACGTTCACGGCGGCCTCGAAGATCGCCTGCGCCTGCATCCAGGTGATGTCCGGGTAGGTGATCCCCAGGCGGCAGCCGCGGTGGCCCAGCATGGGGTTGGATTCGTGATGCTCCTCCACCCGCGCGCGCAGGCGGGCCGCGTCCACCCCCAGCTTGCGCGCCAGGTCGCGGATCTCGGCCGCGCCCTGCGGCAGGAACTCGTGGAGGGGCGGGTCCAGCAGGCGGATGGTGACGGGAAGGCCGTCCATCGCGCGGAAGATCCCCTCGAAGTCCGAGCGCTGCATGGGGAGGAGCTTGGCCACGCCCAGCGCGCGCTTGGCGCCGTCCTCGGCCAGGATCATCTCGCGCACCGCGTCGATGCGGTCGCCCTCGAAGAACATGTGCTCCGTGCGGCACAGCCCGATCCCCTCCGCGCCGAAGCGGCGGGCCACGGTGGAGTCGTGCGGCGTGTCCGCGTTGGTCCTCACGCGCAGCGTGCGGAAGCCGTCGGCCCACTCCATCAGCCGCTGGAAGTGCTCGGAGAGCTCCGGCTCGGAGGTGGGGACCTGGCCCAGGATCACGCGGCCGGTGCTCCCGTCCAGCGTGATCCAGTCGCCCTCGTGCACGATGGTCTCCCCCACGCGGAAGCGGCGGTACGCCTCGTCCACCTGCACCTCGCCCGCGCCCGCCACGCAGCACTTCCCCATCCCGCGCGCCACCACGGCGGCGTGCGAGGTCATCCCCCCGCGCGCGGTGAGGATCGCCTGCGCCGCCACCATCCCGTGGAAGTCCTCGGGCGACGTCTCGCGCCGCACCAGGATCACCGGCTCGTGCGGCCCGCGCTCCGCCGCCTCGTCGGGGTTGAACACCACGCGCCCCGACGCCGCCCCCGGCGACGCGGGGAGCCCCGTGGTCAGCACCTTCACGTTGGCGCTGGGGTCGATGCAGGGGTGAAGGAGCTGGTCCAGCTGCTCCGGCATCACGCGCAGCACGGCTTCCTCGATGGAGATCACCCCCTCGTCCACCATGTCCACCGCCGTGCGCACCGCGGCGGCGGCCGAGCGCTTTGCCGAGCGCGTCTGCAGCAGGAAGAGGTGCCCGCGCTCCACCGTGAACTCCAGGTCCTGCACGTCGCGGTAGTGCTCCTCCAGCCGCCGCTGGGCCGCCATCAGCTCCGCGTACGCGCCGGGGAGCGCCTCCGCCATCCCGTCGATGTGCAGCGGATCGCGGATCCCCGCCACCACGTCCTCGCCCTGCGCGTTCACCAGGAACTCGCCGTACAGGCGGTGCTCGCCCGTGGAGGGATCGCGCGTGAAGCAGACGCCGGTGCCGGAGTCGTCGCCCATGTTGCCGAACACCATGGAGCACACGCTCACCGCCGTCCCCAGGTCGTGCGGGATGTTGTTGATGCGGCGGTAGGCGACGGCGCGCGGCGTGTTCCACGAGTTGAAGACGGCGCGGATGGCGCCCCAGAGCTGCGCCTCGGGGTCGTGCGGGAAGTCCTCTCCCGTCACTTCGCGCACCAGGGCCTTGAAGCGGTCCACCAGCGCGCGCCAGTCGTCGGCGGACAGCTCGGTGTCTTCGCGCACGCCGCGCGCCTCCTTGGCGTGCTCCAGCAGGTGCTCGAAGCGCTCGCCGCGGATGCCCAGCACCACGTTGCCGTACATCTGCACGAAGCGGCGATACGAGTCGAAGGCGAAGCGCTCGTCGCCGCTCTCGGCCGCCAGCGCGGCGGCGGTTTCGTCGTTGAGGCCCAGGTTGAGGATGGTGTCCATCATCCCCGGCATCGACACGGCCGCGCCTGAGCGCACGGAGACCAGCAGCGGGCGCCCGCCCCCTCCGAACGTCTTGCCGGTGGCGGCTTCCAGGCGGCGGATGGAGGCGTCCACCTCGGCCGGCAGCGCGTCCGGGTAGCCGCCGGTGCGGATGAAGTGGCGGCAGCACTCGGTGGTGATGGTGAACCCCGGCGGCACCGGCACGCCGATGCGCGCCATCTCCGCCAGCCCGGCGCCCTTGCCGCCGAGCAGGTCCTTCATCTCCCCGCTCCCCTCCGTCTGATCCGCGCCGTAGAAATAGACGTGCTGCTCCGCCATGTTGTGCCGGTTCCGTGTGGGTGTAGTGGGGGTGCCTGGCCGCGGGCGTCGGCAAGATTAAAGCCCGGGCCCCCACCCCCCGTCCCCCTCCCCCGCGTGCGGGGGAGGGGGCGCATCTTCTG
>DASVSA010000530.1:0-14027 GCA_036388335.1 Longimicrobium sp.
ACTCGTCGGCATTGCCGAAGCGCACGCCGCGGCCGACGAGCTCGCCCAGGCGGCCGCGGATGATGTCGCCGGTGTCCTCGTCGATGTCCATCATCTCGGCGCGGTGCGCAGCCCAGCCACCTGAAGACGCGATCGCGATTAGCGCACGCGGCAGAGCGGATGCCCGTCACAACAGGCGCTAACGTCCCGGTTGTTCAATGAGGTAGGCGCAGTTGTTCAACGTGCTGGTAATTGGTGTCGATGCGGCAATACTCCGTGCTAATGAGCCAACGAGGTAGGGGGGTTCGCAGTTCGCAAGCGACCAGTTCCGGTTGATCCAGCGCTCCATGTGCGGGTGGCGATACCCGGCACGGTGTGCCGTCTCATGGACGATTGTATTGGCGAGGTCCGCTGGCTCCATCGGTATCTCCACGCAGCGGTTCACGGGCACTGGGCCATTCCCTCCGTCATAGGCCCGATTTTGACCGCTCCTCCACAGAGGACAGTCGTCATAGGTCGTGATTGTGATCGATGGCAGCTGCCGCCGCAGGGTGCTCACGATTGTGTCGGCCGATGCGCCACGCCATGCGCCTCGGAACCGCGAAGGGCTAGGCCGCCCCGCGCGAGGCTCAGTACCGGACGCGACTCGCTCGATGGATGCGAGTGCCCGTGCGAGGCGCGCCGGAAACGTATCACCCATCACCACGTCGATTGCCAGGGCCCCTCCGTCCCGAAAGATCCCCGCGCGATCCCTGGGAATATCGGTCATCGAGTCAATGCAGACCTGCGGATTCTGGCGGCCGCAAATATCGCGAAGCGTAATCCTCGTTGTCTCTGCGTCGGGCGTCGCAGCCAACTGTACAGTCGGAGAAGGAGGGCTATTGACTACACACGCACCCAGAGATGCAACGAGAAGGAAGCACGTGTGGGTCCGCTTCCACCTAGGCTTGGTGAAGTAGAGCGACGCAACTGCCGAATCAATTGCGGCGTTCGCCGCTTCGGTGAGTGTGCTCATGGTGTCTCGACCTGCTGGGAGGGTGTAAGGGAAGGCGCGGCGGAAGCGCGAAGAAGTTGCTCAATCAGAGCGCGTTGTACAAGAGTTTTCTACTCTGCGTCCTTTCCGGGTGGTAATACCAGATCGTAACCGTTCGCGCGCAACGCGCCCTCAAACAGATGGCCTCATACAGAGACACGGAGGCACAGAGAGACAACTTCATCTCCGTGCCTCCGTGTCTCTGTGTGAGCCAGGTAGTCAGCCCGCCGCGCCGTCCCCTCTCAGCACCTCGGTGGCGGTGTTGGCGGTCCGCGCCTCCAGCAGCGTCTCCAGCTCGCGTTCGCGGAGGTTGAAGGTGTAGCCGGCGCCGACGATGCCCACGCGCAGGTACGACAGCGTGAGGGGGACGCCGTCCATGCACTCGTCGGCGTTGTCGAAGCGCACGCCGCGGCCGTCGACGAAGGTGACGGAGCCGCGGCCGACGACCTCGCCCAGGTGGCCGCGGATGATGATGCCGGTGTCTTCGTCGATCCCTAAGCCCATGAGCTCGGCGTTGCGGGCGATCACCATGAAGAGGCGCTGGAGGCGGCGGCGCTGGGTGAAGTGGGTGTCGATGACGGCGCGGAAGCCCAGCATCCCGAAGCCCGGCCCCAGGTGAAGCTGCTGCATCTGGCCGTACTCGTCCGGCTCGCCGCCGGCCAGGATGGTCTCGGTGAGGGCGGCGGCGCCCGCGCTGGTGCCGCACACGATGCCGCCGCTCCCGTACAGGTCGCGGATGGCGTGGTCCACGCGCGACCCGGCCAGCGTGGTCACCAGGTGCACCTGGTCGCCGCCGCCCAGGAAGACGCCGTCGGCCTCGCGGATCATCTTCGCGACGGCGCGGTCCTGCGCACGGTCGCGCGAGTCCACGATGGGGACCGCGATGTCGGTCACCCCGGCGGCCCTGAACGACTCGATCCAGTCGTTGGCCGACTCCACGGGCTCGCGCGAGGCGGTGGTGAGCCCCACGATGTTGCCGCCCCCTGGGCGCGCCCGGCACAGCTCGATGAACGACCTGAACGCCGCCCCCTGCGGGTCGCAGGCCCCGCCGATCAGCACCAGCACCCCCGCGTGCCGGTCCGTGCGCCGCCGCGTGGGGATGTCCGCCGGCCCGTCCTCTCCCGCTTCCCAGACCTCAACCATCGTCGCTCCCCGAAGTCTCTGCCTCAAGCGCCCGCAGCGAGCGCACCGCCAGCGCCGCGGCCACCTGCGCCGCCGCCGGCACGTCCGGCAGGAGCGGACCGTCATCCACCGCCTCGCCGCCCATGTCCAGGATGATGCGCCCGTCGCGCACCATGGCCACCGAGTGGGCCACCCGCGTATCGCGCGGCCTCACCCGGCCGGTCTCGAAGACGGCCACCAGGCACCCGGCGTCGCGGGCGCGGTCCTGCACCTCCCACTCGCGCGCGGGGCACACCAGCACCCCGCCGCGCCTCACCCCGTCGGCCAGCACCGAGACGAGCTGGCGCGCGCGGTCCTCCTCGCGGTAGCGGTCGGGGACGTCCACCGGCCTGGCGTCCAGCACCACCGCCACATCGCTGCGGTCGTAGGGGAGGCCGGCGTTGAGGATGTAGGCCGGCGCCACGTCCACCACCAGGTCGTCGCCGCCCAGGCCGCGGCGCGCCATCTCGTCGCGCACCTCGGCGCGCCCCTCGCCCCCCGTGATCCCGCACAGCACCCGCTGGCGCAGCTCGGGCACGTCGGGGGTGGAGGTGAGCGACTCCAGCTCGGCCACCGCGTAGTCCACCGTCTCCAGCTCGCCGGCGAAGGCGCGCTGCACCACCTCCAGCGCCAGGGCGGCGGCGCGCGTCCCCACCTCGGCGTGCATGTGCTCGAAGACGACGGTGTACTCCCCCTCGCGGTCGCCGCCGCGGGCGCGGCCGAAGCCCACGTCGTGCCCCACCATCGTCTGCAGCTCCAGCCCCACGTGCTCGGCGATGTGGGGCGCGTAGGTTCCGCGGCGCAGGCGCGTGATGAAGCCGCCCCTCTCGCCGATGCTGCAGCGGTGCTCGCGAAGCCCGGGGAGCGCCCTCACCAGCGCGTCGGTGAAGCCGGGGACCTCGGCCGACGAGATCTCGTCGAACGCGCCCACCGCCACGTCCAGCCGCGTGATGGGCCGCGAGGACCAGAAGTTGGCCCCGCGCAGCGAGCGCAGCGAGACGAGGCGGATCTCGGCGTACGGGTCAGGGTGCGTCATGAGGCCTGGAAAAAGGGCCTCACACAGAGACACCGAGGCACGGAGAAGGGCTCCGTTCCGCTCACACCACCGCCCGCTCGCCCACCCGCGCCTGCACCGCCGCCAGCACGCCGGGGACGTCGTCGGCGAGGATCACCATCAGGTCGTCGCGCTCCAGCATGCCCAGGCCGCGCTCCACCGCCTCCATCTCGTCGCGGATCTCCTGGATGCGGTCGCTCGTCATCCCGCCGTCGCGCAGGCCGTCGACGATCAGGCGCGTGATCTCGCGGTCGCCGCGGCCGCGGGGGTTCTGGTCCTCCTTCACCACGGCCAGGTCCAGCCCCGAGCAGATGCGGCCCACGGCGCGGATGTCCTCGTCGCGCCGGTCGCCGGGGGCGGTGAGCAGGCCGATGCGGCGGCGGGCAGGGATGTTGGCCACCATGTCCATCAGCCCTTCCAGCGCGGCGGCGTTGTGCGCGTAGTCCACCAGCACGCGCGCGTCGCCCAGCCGGATCAGGTTGAGCCGCCCCGGCGTCATCGACGGCGAGGGGAAGAAGGAGAGCAGCCCCGCCCGGATGGTGTCGTACCTCACGCCCTGCACGTACGCGGTGGCGATGGCGGCAAGGATGTTCCCGTACTGGAAGCGCGCGGCTCCGCCCAGCGTGAGCGGCACCTCGTTGGTGCCCGCGATGGGGATGCGCAGCCGCCCGCGCCGGATCACGAACACACTGTCCTCGATGCGCGCCCCGATCCCGCCGCGCGACACGTGGTCCTCGAAGTACTCGTTCTCTCCCGGCTGCTGGGTGGAGAAGAGGACGATGTCGGCCGTGGTGCGCTCGCGCATGGCGTAGACGAGCGGGTCGTCCGCGTTGAGCACGGCGTGCCCCTCGCGCTTCACCACCGCCGCGATCACGCTCTTGACCTCGGCCAGCTGCTCCAGCGTGTTGATGCCGCGCAGCCCCAGGTGGTCGGCGCTCACGTTGAGCACCACGCCCACGTCGGCCTCGTCGAAGCCCAGCCCCGCGCGCAGCAGCCCGCCGCGCGCCGTCTCCAGCACCGCCACCTCCACGGTGGGGTTGCTGAGGATGATGTTGGCCGAGAAGGGGCCCGTCATGTCCCCCTCCATCACCTGCCGGTTCTGCAGGTACACGCCGTCCGTGGTGGTGAAGCCGACCGTCTTCCCCGTCTGGCGGAAGAGGTGCGCGGTGAGGCGCGTGGTGGTCGTCTTCCCGTTCGTACCGGTGATGGCGATCACGGGGATGGTGAACGGCGTCCCCGGCGGGTACAGCATGTCGATGATGGGCGCGCCCACGTTGCGCGGCGTCCCCTCGCTGGGGTGCGAGTGCATGCGGAGCCCCGGCGCGGCGTTGACCTCGATGATCACCGCCCCGTTCTCGCGGAAGGGCACCGAGATGTCGGGGGAGAGCACGTCGATCCCCGCGATGTCCAGCCCCACGATCCCCGCGGCCATCTCGCACGCGGTCACGTTGTCGGGGTGCATCTCGTCCGTGCGGTCCACCGAGGTGCCGCCCGTGGACAGGTTGGCCGTGGCGCGCAGCAGCACCTGCTCCCCGGCGGCCGGCACGTGGTCCACCGTCAGCCCCGACTTCTCCAGGTACGCGTCCGTCTGCCGGTCGTCCGGGAGGTGGGTGAGGATCTTGGTGTGCCCTCGGCCGCGGCGCGGGTCCTGGTTGGCGACGCGGATCAGCTCGCGCACCGTGCTTTTCCCGTCGCCGATGACGTGCGCGGGGACGCGCTCCGCCACGGCCGCCACCCGCCCGTCCACCACCAGCACGCGGTGGTCGCGGCCCGTCACGAAGCGCTCGATCACCATCTTGCGCCCCATGTCCTTGTTGGCTTCCCAGGCGCGGCGCAGCGCGTCGTCGTCGTCCAGCCGGCCGCTGATCCCCCGGCCGTGCGACGCGTCGAGCGGCTTGAGGATCAGGGGATACCCGATCTCGTCCGCCAGCTCCAGCGCGCGCTCCACGCTGTTCGCGATGCCGCCCTGCGGCACGGGGAGGCCGATGTTGCCCAGCACGCGCCGGGTGTCGTCCTTGTCCTGCGCGATCTCCACGGCGATGGCGCTGGTGTAGTCCGACATGGCGGCCTGCACGCGGCGCAGGTTCTTCCCCAGCCCCAGCTGCACCAGCGAGTACGAGTTGAGGCGGCGCACGGGGATCCCGCGGCGGCGCGCCTCCTCCACGATGGCGGCGGTGGAGGGCCCCAGCCGCACGGACTCCAGCAGGTCGTGGAGGTCCTCCACCATCTCGTCCACGCGGATCTCCTCGCCCGTCATGCACGCCTTCACCAGGCGCACGGCCTCGCGCACGGCCTCCAGACCCAGGTCCTCCTCTTCGTACTCGATGATCAGCCACCACACCCCCTCGTCGCCCGAGGGCACCACGCGCCCGAACGACACGTCGGAGCCCGCCAGCGTCTGGAGCTCCAGCGCCACGTGCTCCAGGATGTGGGGGAGGTGAGTGCCCTCCTCCAGCCGCTCCAGGAAGCCGCCCTGGGTGCCGCGCGAGCACGGGTGCTCGCGAAGCGTGGGGAGCGCCGCCACCAGCCGCTCGTTGAAGCCCGGCATGGCGGACGACGGCACGGCCTCCAGCGACCCCAGCCGCACGTCGCAGGCGATGACGGGGGCGAGGCGCCAGAAGTTGGGGCCGCGAACTGCGCGCAGCCGGGAGATCCGGAGCTCGTCCGGGTCTACGCCGGCCGCGCCCTGCTGGGACTGCGTAAGGGCTTCAGCCATTCTCTGGGTCGGTCAGGGGGCGAGGCGAGGGAGGGTACGGATCAGCCGCGGTGGTCGCGCGCCGCCCACGCTTCGGGCTCGCGGCGGCCGCCGCCGCGGGCGGGGGTGGAGCTGCGCGAGCGGCGCGTGCCGTCTTCCGCGCAGTCGATGCGCCGTTCGAACCCGCTCTCGCGCGGGGCTGCCCTGCGGTCGTCGCCGCGCCGGTCTTCTCGTGCCATGTACATGATGGTTCACCTTCTCAGGGTGCTTCGTTTCCGTGCCGCCGGGACCCCGGCGGGCACGGCGATGGTGGCAGAAACGATGCCACTCCCGGAACACCCGGTGCCACGCGGGGCCATCCGTGCCCCACCTGGGGCGCGTCCGCCTCACTCACGGCGGGTGCCCGGCGGCGGGCGCCGCGCCGCCGCTGGATTCTGTCCACTCCCCACCCATGCATGGCTCTTGCTCCGGTGGCACGGTCCCATCCCTTTCGGGCCGTGCGTCCCGGCGCCGCCCGTCCTCCCTACCGCATACGGAAAGAGCCATGAAAATCGTCAATCACCGCCTGGTCAGAGACGACGGCACGCCGTACCCCTTCGTCAAGACGCCCAACATGGGCGGCCGGGTGGAGCACCGTTACCTGGTGATCCACTACACGGCCGGTGGCAGCGCCAAGGAATCCATCGACTTCCTCGCCACCAAGGCGGCGGGGGCCTCGGCCCACATCGTCATCGGGCGCGACGGGGCCATCACCCAGATGGTGCCCTTCGACCGTGTGGCCTGGCACGCCGGCGCCAGCCGGTGGGAGGGGGTCAAGGGGCTCAACTCGCACTCGCTGGGGATCGAGCTGGACAACGCGGGCAAGCTGAAGAAGACGGGTGGGAAGTGGCGCGCCTGGTACGGCGGCGTCATCCCCGACGACGAGGTCCTGGAGGCGGTGCACAAGAACGAGATGGAGGAGGGGATCGTGCGCGGGTGGCAGGAGTACACGCCCAAGCTGATCGCCGCGGCGCTGCAGCTTTCGGCGCTCCTGGTGCGCCACTACGGCCTCAAGGACGTGATCGGCCACGACGACATTGCCCCAGGGCGCAAGGATGACCCGGGTCCTGCCTTCCCCATGGAGAGCTTCCGCAGCCGGGCGATGGGGCGCCAGGACGACCAGTCGCCCGAGTTCGAGGTCACGGCGGAGCTCAACATCCGCCAGGGCCCCGGCTCGCAGCACCCGCTCATCGCGGGCGGTCCGCTCCCCACCGGCACGCGCGTGGAGGTGCTGGAGGAGCGCGGAAGCTGGCGCCGCGTGGACGTCCTGGGCACCGTCAACGGCGTGATGGACCTGCAGGGCTGGGTGAGCAGCCGCTTCCTCGTCCGCGCCCCCGCCGGCAAGATCCCGGTCCCCGGCGAGATCGTCTCGGACAAGGTACCAGCCTGATCTCACACGGAGACACAGAGGCACGGAGATTGGTTCTTCTCTGTGCCTCTGTGTCTCCGTGTGAGTCAAAAAAGGGCGACGGCGAGCGCGGCAAGGGAGGCGACGAGGGCGCTGCCGGAGACCCAGAACAGGGTGCGGAGGCGGCCCTCCAGGACGCCGCCCGTCTGGCGGAGCGCGGCGTCCATCTGGCCCAGCGACTCGCTCATGGGGAGGAAGGCGTCCTCCAGCTCGACGAGGCGGGTGGCGAGGGCGTCGACTTCGTCGCGCACGGAGTCGGTGGGGAGGCCGGCGAGGGAGGCGAGGGTGGGGGCGCCGCCGTCGGTGAAGAGCGACTGCTCCATCACGCGCTTGGCGGAGACCACCTCCTGCATCGCGGCCTCGAAGTGGCGCTGCGCGATGCGCTTGGCCGCGTCGGGGCCCGGCTCGGCGATGGCCATCTGCGCGCCTTTGAGGACGGCGTTCTTGATGTCGCCGCCGCTGGCCGGGTACATCTGCGAGAGGGCGCGGAAGTCCACGTCCTCGGCCAGGGGCGTCTTGCGGGCGTGGATCTGCGCCCGCCAGATCCGCTCGCGCTCCTCCGCGCCCGGCATCTCGAAGAGGATGTGGGTGCGGATGCGCCGCTCGAACGCCGGGTCGAAGTTGGCGGCCAGGTTGGTGGCGAAGATCACCACCCCGGGGAACTCCTCCAGCTCGCGCAGCAGCACGTTGACCACCGCGTTGGCCTCGCGCTGGTAGCCCTGGTCCACCGAGGTGAAGCGCCGCCCCGCGATGGCGTCCGCCTCGTCGAAGAAGAGCACCGCCTCCTGCTCGCGCGCGGAGGCGAAGACGGCGGAGACGTTCTTGGCCGTGGCGCCCGCCCACTGGCTCTCCAGCTCCGCGTACCTCACCACCAGCAGCCGCTTGCCCAGCGCGTGCGCCACCGCCTCTGCGCAGATCGTCTTACCCGTGCCCGGAGGCCCGGCGAAGTTGAAGGCCAGCGCGAGCCCCGTGGCGTGCCGCTCCCCCAGCCCCCAATCGCCAAAGATGACGTCGTGCTTGCGGATCTGCACGAGCGCGTTGTCCAGCGCGCGGTGGGTGGCCGGCGGTAGCACCACGTCCGCGAAGGTGCGGCGCGGGGCGAGAGCTTCCACGAGCTGCTCGGGCTGGCCGCCGGGGAAGAAGAGGTCGCGGAACGGGTTGGCCATGGCGGGAAAGTGCGTGAGTGCGTGAGTGCGTCAGTGCGTGAGTGGGCCACTGTGCACGCTGCGGACCCAAACCGTTGGGTCCCATGAAGAAACACGGAGGCACGGAGAAAAAGTTTCTCCGTGCCTCGTGGTTCGCACATGTGGAGACGTGTGTCTCGGGTGCCGGAAACAGCGCACTAACGCACTAACGCACTAACGCACTTCCCTCACTCACTGGGCGGCGCGCCGATAAGGCCGATGAACAGCAGGGTGCCGCTCAGGCGCTCGCGGATGGCCAGCAGGAAAGGCCGGTCGGCGCGGAAGCTGGGCGGGAGGCTCGTGGGGACCGCGCCCACCGAGGTGACGGCGGCGGCCTCGGTGCCCTTTTCGTTCACCTCCAGGAAGGTCTTCTGCCTCACCTTGTCGATGAAGAGGTCCACCGGCGAGATCCCGCTGAGGTCCGCGGCCCGCGAGTCGAACGCGCTGCGCATGCCCAGCGCCTTGAGCGTCTCGTTCAGCAGCTGCTCGTACTCCAGGCGGAAGCGCGGGAGGTAGACGTCGAGCTTCGCGTCCTGGAGCTGGCCCATCCACGCCTGCCACTGCGCCTCGGTGAGGGTGGCGGCCCACTCCTCGATGGGCTTGCCCTGCGGAGGAAGGATCAGCGTCATGCTGAACGCTTCGCGGCCGTAGGGAAGGTCCACGATCTGGACGTCCTGGGTCCTGAAGGCGCGGATCTGCGCGTCCGGCAGGTGCATCATCTGCACGGGCTGCTCCTTGCCGTCCGCGCGCTTGAAGAGAGCCTGCTGCGTGCGCTTGGGATCGAACTGCTGAGTCCAGGTGCCCTTGAAGTACACGGCGTTGATCAGGTAGAGGACCACGTCCCGGTCCAGCTCGTCCATGATCTTCTCGATCCTGCCGTTGGTGCTTTCCTTCACCCACGCGTTGATGGTGTTCACGGAGGCGGGGTTGTTGAAGTCCAGCGGGGAGACCTTGGCGCCGAAGCTCTCGGCGCTGGACTTCACGAACGCGTCGTGGAGCGGGAAGTCCCGGTGGACCCAGAGGGAGTTGGCCAGGCGCATGTCCACGCTCTCGTCCAGCCCCAGCAGCAGGTCGATGAGGCTGCGGTACGACGAGTTGATCTCCGCCGGCTCCATCGCGCCGAAGCCCAGGGTGGAGCGCATCTCGGTGAAGGTCTCGCCGCGCGCGCCGTTCATCGTCATTCCCAGCGCCATGGAGGCGCTCAGCGGGGAGAGGAAGAAGTTGTCGAGCGAGTCGCGCCGGATCCCCTCGCGCAGCAGCCCGAACGCGAAGCCGTTGCTCGCGCGGATCAGCGATTCCTCGGACGAGGTCAGGGGGCGCGGCAGCTCGGCGAGCGGCCCGTCGGAGCCGGAGGTCGATTCGCAAGCGGCGAGCGCCGCCGCGATCGTGAGGGTGGAGATCAGCTTGAGTCCACGCATGAGCGTTCCTGGTGGGAAGTGGTCCGTGCAGCCGTTCTTCGCTACAACGCTCGGCCGGGCCCCGATGCGACAGAGGCACGGAGACTCCCGTCTCCGTGCCTCCGTGCCTGTGTGAGCACCGCTTTTAGAACGCCGTCCCGTTGATCCGCTTGCCGGCGGAGGAGGCCAGCGTGGACAGGGTCGTGTGGAGGACCCAGCTTCCCGTGGCGGAGGTGTCCGGGCTGCGGTTCATCGACACGCCGTCGGTGCCGGAGAGCGACGACGGGTAGGTGTAGCTGGCGATGGTGGCGCCCGAGCCGTTCTTCACGACCACCTGGTCCCCGCTGTTGCCCAGCCCCAGCGTGCCGGTGGATGCGGCCACCGCGTTGGTGAGGCCGGCCGGGATGGAGCCCGAGCCGCCGAAGACGACGATCGCCTTGCCCGCCGCGATCGAGCTGCCCGCCGCGAAGGTGTGGCGCAGCCCCGTGGCGTCATGGATCGTCCAGCCGGCGATGGAGATGGAGGTGCCGCCCGCGTTGACCAGCTCCACGAACTCGCCGGCCACGTTGCTCCCCGGCTCGTTGGCCAGGATCTCGTTTAGCACCACCTGCGCCGGCGTGGCGGTGGTGATGCTGAACGGCGCGTCGCTCACGTCGCCGAGCGTGGGCACCGCCGCGTCCGACACGCGCACGCGGGCGGCGGTGCTGGCCGTGGACGGCACCGTCCACGCGTAGCTCCCGGCCGAGGCCGGGGTGCTGGCCGTGATCTGCGTCCAGGTAGTGCCGTCCAGCGTGTGCTCCAGCTTCACGCTGGCCACCGAGGTGGAGGTCCAGGTGATGGCCTGGCTGCTTCCGGCCGCGTACGACTCGCCGCCGTTGGGCGCCGTCACCCGCACGGCCGGCGTGGTGGTGCCGCCGCCAAAGGTGTAGCGGCTGAGGACCGGGTAGTGGTCGCTGGTGCTCGCGTCGTAGCTGGCGACGTACGAATCCACCCGGTACACCTGCGCGGAGGCGGCCACGTACGCCGCGTTGGCCTCGTTGCTGTTCAGGTGGTGGTCGATCATGTCCGTGTACCCCGTGGTCGACGAGATCCCGGCCGCCGAGAGCGCCGCGGTGGGGAACGCGTAGCGCGCCGCGTCGTCCACGAAGTTCTTGTAGGGCGACACCTGCCCGGAGGTGATGGAGGTGTCCACGTCGTCGTTGAAGTCGCCCACCACGAACACCTTCTGCGTGGGATACGTGGTGTCCAGGTAGCTCTTGAGGGCGGCGGAGGCGCTGGCGCGGCGCTGCCAGCTGGCGAGGTCGTTGAACGCCTTGCCGTGCATGACGATGAAGACCACGTCCTCGGTGGTGCCGTTCAGCGTAACCCGAAGCGTCACCTCCAGCGGCGGGCGCCCGGCGAAGTCGGTGTCGTACGCCGCCAGGATGATCTTTGCGCCCAGCAGCGTGGCGACCGACGACTTGTAGAGGATCCCCACCTTCTGCTCGGTGGCCGAGTACGACGTGGAGCCGCCGGTGACCACGGCCTCGCTCGCCAGGAAGCCGGTGTAGCCGGTGAGCTGCGACTCGAGGCTGTTCCAGTGCGCCTGGTCCACGATCTCGGCCACGCCCCACACGTCCATGTCCGCGCCGCCGATGATGTCGCGCGCGTTGCTGAGCTGAAGCGTCTCGTTGGTGGGTCCGTTGGCGGTGCTGCCGAACCATTCGATGTTCCAGCTCGCCACGTCCAGCGTGGTCGCGGTCCCCCGGGCGGGGACGGTGGCCAGGCGCACGGCCTCGGGAGTGGGCCCCGTGGCGGCGGGCGCGTCGCAGGCGGAGAGCGCAAGGGCGAGCAGGAGCGCGGCACGGGAGCGCCAGGGCTGCGTCATTCGAGCCTCGGATCGTGGGACCGTTTCCAGAAAGATCGCCCGAAAAGGGCTAGGGAGTCCGCAAATCTAACTACAGGATCAGACGGAGGCACAGAGGTGCAGAGAAGAAGCGGCGAGATCTTTGCCCACGAGCGGGAGACCATGGAAGACCGTGAGCTGGCGCGGGAGCTGTTCCGCGAGCTGATCGAGACCGATACGTCGCCCGCGCGGGGCACCACCGCCGCCGCGGAGGCCGTGGCCGCGCGCCTCGTCGCGGCCGGCTTTCCGGCGGAGGACGTGCGGGTGCTGGGGCCGCATCCGGCCAAGCACAACCTGGTGGCGCGGCTGCGCGGAACGGGCGCGCGCCCGCCCATCCTCCTCCTGGCGCACCTGGACGTGGTGGACGCGCGCCCGGAAGACTGGACCGTCCCGCCCTTTCGGCTCACCGAGGAGGACGGCTTCTTCTACGGCCGCGGCACGCTGGACGACAAGGCGATGTGCGCGCTCTGGATCGCCGCCCTCATCCGGCTGCGCCGCGAAGGGTTCGCGCCGGACCGTGACCTGATCGTGGCGCTCACGGCGGACGAGGAGGGGGGCGAGCACAACGGGGCCGCGTGGCTGGTGGAGCACCATCGCGAGCTTGTGGACGCGGCGTTCGGGCTGAACGAGGGGGGGTACGGGCGGATGGAGGGCGGGCGCCGCGCGTCCAACCAGATCCAGGCGAGCGAGAAGATCCCCTTCCCCCTGCGGCTGGAGGCGGAGGGACGCGGCGGGCACAGCTCGCTCCCCGCGGCCGACAACGCGATCGGACGGATGGCGGCGGGGCTCGCGCGCCTCGCCGCCCACCCCTTCCCGCTGGGCATCACGGAGGCGGTGCAGGGCTTCTTCGCGAGGATGGCGGAGGCCGGCGGATCGGAGGACATGCGGCTGGCGGCGGAGCTGGACATGGAGGCCGCCGCGCGCCTGGCCGCCGCCAGCCCGTACCACGCGGCGCTCATGCGCACCACCTGCGTCCCCACGCGCCTGGAGGCGGGCGAGGCCGACAACGCGCACCCCCTCTCCGCGCGCGCCACGCTCGACTGCCGCATCCTCCCGGGCGAGTCGCCGGACGAGGTGCTGAGGACGATCGTGGCGGTGCTGGACGACCCCACCGTCACCGTGACGCCGCTGGCGGAGCCTCGCGCCGCGCCGCCCTCGCCGCTGACACCCGAGATCGTGGGCGCGGTGGAGCGTGTCACGGAGGGTCTGTGGCCCGGCGTCCCCGTGGTGCCGGTGATGACCATCGGCGCCACCGACAGCCGCCACTTCCGCGCGGCCGGCATCCCCATGTACGGCGTCTCCGGCATCTTCCTGGACGTGGCCGACGCGCGCGCCCACGCCCCCGACGAGCGGCTGGGCGTGGAGGCGTTCTACGAGGGAGGCGAGTTCATCTACCGGCTGCTGAAGGAGCTCTCGGGGCCTACTCCCAGGAGCGGATGGAACTCCAGGAGCGGATGAATACCAGGAGCGGATGAATACCAGGAGCGGATGAATTCCAGGTGCGAAGAAATTCCAGGAGCGAATGGAATTCCAGGAGCGAATGGAATTCCAGGAGCGAATGGAATTCCAGGAGCGAATGAATTCCAGGAGCGAATGAATTCGCCGCTGGAACCACGCGAAGTCCCCTGCGGGGACTGTACGGTCCACCCCCGGCGGAAGGCACAGACCGCGACGGCGGTCTTCGCGTAGGTCCAGCGGCGATTTCAATCGCTCCTGGGCGAAGTCCGGCGCCGGCGCTCAATCGCGCTCCCGAGCACCAGGCACCAGGCACCAGGCACCAGGCACCAGGCACCAGGCACCAGGCACTAGTTAGCACTTCCACCCGAGACGACGTTGAGAATCAAGCTTCAGCACCTGTGGGCGTCGCTGCGCTCCACGTACTGGTTCATCCCCACGCTGATGGCGGTGGCGGCGGGGGTCGCGGCGGTGCTGCTGGTGAGGGCCGACCGCTACCTGTACGTGCAGCACGCGGACCGCATCGGGTGGATCTACGCGGGCGGGCCGGAGGGGGCGCGGGCGGTGCTCGGAGTCGTGGCGGGGTCGGTGATGGGGACGGCGGGGGTCACCTTCTCCATCACCATCGCGGCGCTGTCGCTGGCCAGCACGCAGCTGGGGCCGCGGCTGCTCTACAACTTCATGCGCGACCGGGGCAACCAGTTCGTCCTGGGCACCTTCATCGCCTCGTTCGTCTA
>DASVSA010000531.1:0-11127 GCA_036388335.1 Longimicrobium sp.
CGCCGGGGCGGGCCGGGCACCCTGCCGGACACGGACGGCCCCGGCCCCGCGCCGCCCACGGCGGACGAGCACGAGGTGGACGTGTACGAGGCCTACTGGGCCGACCTCTCGCGCCCGGCGACGGGGGCGCTGGGCTTCTTCAGCACGGCGTACCAGCTCCTCCTGCACGTGGCCACGCTGGGGCGGCAGGCGGTGGACGACACCCGGCTGGACTACGTGTCGTGGCCCTGGCGGGCGATCCGCCGGTGCCAGCAGCTCGCGGTGGGCCTCCTCACGATACCGATCCCGCTCCTGAACCTCATCCTGCTGGTGGTGGGCTTCGGGGTCATCCCCGCCGGCGCCATCGCGGGGTACGAGCGCGGCCCCGCCGTGGCGATGTCCGTGGTGCTGGCCGTGTTCGGCGCGCTGGCCGTTTACTCGTGGGCGCGGAAGCACGTCCCCGGCCGGCCCTTCGCCTGGAGCGTCCTGCCGTTCGCGGGGGCCGCCGCGTTCGTGGGGATCGGGGCGCTGGCGGGCCTCGCCCTCACCTGGGTGCCGGGATGGGAGGACGCCGGAGAGGGCACCGCCATCAGCCTCGCGTGGTTGGTGGTGGGCGGCGTGATCACCTACTGGGTGGCTTCCAAGTACCAGCGGCTGCGCGCCGGGGCGCTGCCGTTCACGATGGGGGCGTACGCCCTGTCGATCGTGATCTTCGGGTGGTGGATGATCCGCTACCGCGCGCACCCCGTGGTCCCGCGGCTGGAGCTCTCGACGCTGCTGACGATGCAGCTCATCTTCGCCGCGCTCCGCGCCTGCTGGCTGGCCCTCCTTCTCCTTGCGCTGCTGCTCACCGTCCTCTGGTTCGTGGCGCGCTGGGACGCGTGGCGCGATCCGCGCCGCAACCGCGGGACGAAACTTGGGGACGACGCTCGCTGGAGCCGCTGCCGCGCGGCCCTGCGCACGGGACGGCTCGCGATCGGGCTCTCGGCCGCGACGTTCCTCGGGTTCACCCTTTTCGCGTGGGCAGGGATCTTCGCCTTCACCGTAAGCCGCTTCGACGTCTTCAGCCACACCACCGTCGACTCCGCCACGGCGCACTACCAGGGGGTCCCGCTCCTTTTCCCGGACGTCGCGGGGATGAAGTCGCTGGACCGCGATCTCGCCAAGCGGGAGCTGAAAGAGATCGCGGCTTCGAGGGCGGAGACCGCCGCGCGAGGGAGGGATGCGAAAGCGGATCTGGCCGCCATGGCAGGGGCGAAGACGGACGCGGCCGGGTTCACCGTGCCCGAGTACTTCCAGGGTATGATCGCCAGGAGCATCACGCCGGCCGCGCCGATCTCGGCCGTTCCGATGATCGCCGCCCTCCTTCTCCTCCTGTGGATGGCGCTCCCCTCGGTGATGGCGGAGGGGAACGCGAGATCGGAGTGCACCAACCTGCAGTCGCGGCAGATGGGACGCTGGCTCTCGCGCGGGCTCGACTCCACGCGCCTCGTCACCCACCTGATCTACGCGGCGCTGCTGATCCCGATGGCATTCTCGGTCCTCGTGATCGTGATCAAATCGAAGCCCCTCCAGGATCTCAACCAGGATCTGGAGCTGATGACGTACGGAGCCGCGGGGCTCGCCGGGACGCTGATCGCCACCTCCGCCGTGTTCATCCTGGGCCTCCTGGCGAAGTTCGGCGGGTCGGCGCTGGACGTGGTGCTGGACGTGGACAACTACCTGCGCACCACGCCGCCCGAGTCCACGCCGCGGGCGCGCGTCTGCCAGCGGTACGTGTCGCTGCTGCGCCACGTAGCCGGGGCGGAGGGGGACACGCGCTACGACGCCGTGGTGATCGTGGCGCACAGCCTGGGGGCGCTGATCTCGGTGGACCTGCTGCGCTTCCTCCAGCGCCAGCGCGCGCACGGCGGCGACCCCGCGCTCGCGCCGCTCGGCTTCGGCCGCGGCGGCGGCACCATCCCCATCACCCTCATCACCATGGGGAACCCGGTGCGGCAGCTCCTGTCGCGCTTCTTCCCGCACCGCTACCAGTGGGTGCGCGACAGCCCGGACAACGGCACCGTGCCGCTCCAGACGCTCGCGGGGGACCTCCCGGAGGCGGCGCTGAGGTCGGGCACGCCCGACGCGCGCTGGCTGGGCGTGCGCCGCTGGACGAACGTGTACCGCAGCGGCGACTACGTGGGGCGCTCCCTCTGGCTGGCCGAGTGGTACCACCGCACCCGGCACGGGGTGGGAGGCGGGGGATTCAGGGAGCCTTTCTTCACCTCCACCACCCAGCACGGCACCGTGGAGGTGGACGAGGGGTGCATCGGCGCCGGGGCCCACACTCACTACTGGGACATGACGGCGCCCGATGTCGCGGAGCGCATCGACCGGCTGATCGCGACCGCCTGAAACGGCGGGTCGCGCGGAGGCGCGGAGGGACGGGGAGAAAGTTCTCCGTGCCTCGGCGCCTTTGTGTGATATATTGCGGGGATGCGTGGCATCTTACCGACGAGGCTGGTGGCGAGCACGGTGCGCGCGAGCGAGCTCGACGCGGCGACGCGCGACGCGGCGTTCGCCCTGTTCGACGCGCTCTACGAGGGCGGGGACCGCGGGCGGTTCGAGCGCGACCTCGCCGAAAAGCACCGGGTGATCCTCCTGCGCGAGCGGGGGACGGGTGTGCTCAGGGGGTTCTCGACACTTCACCTGCGCACGCTGGACGACCTCCCGGGGCGCCCTACCGTCGTGTTCTCGGGCGACACGGTGGTGGACCGCGCGTGCTGGGGGCAGAAGCAGCTGCAGGCGGAATGGGTAAGGGTGATGCTGCGGCTGAAGCTGCGCCGTCCCCATCGCCCGCTCTACTGGTTCCTGATCTCCAAGGGGTACCGCACGTACCTGCTGCTGGCCAACGCCTTTCCGCGCGCCGTCCCCCGACACGACCGCGCCGACCTCCCCCGGCTGCGCGAGGCGCTGGACCGGGTGGCCGCCGAGCGCTTCGGCGACGAGTACGACCCCGCCACGAGCCGCATCGTCTACCGCACGCCGCACGAGCGGGTGCGCGACGGCGTGGCCCCCATCGACGACGCCCTCCTCCGCAACCGCCACGTGAGCTACTTCGTGGAGCGCAACCCCGGCCACGCGCGCGGCGAGGAGCTCGCCTGCCTGGCCGAGGTGCGCCTGGGCGACCTGCTGCGCGTGGTGGGCCGCGTGATGTGGGCCCGCCGCCGCCGATGATCGCCACCGCCGCCAACCACCTGTACCTCGCCGCCGCGGCCACCCACCGCGCGCGCTTCGAGCGCGCCGCCCGCGATCCGGGGAGCACCCAGCGGCGCATCCTCCACGACCTGCTGCGGGCCAACCGCGACACGTCGTTCGGGCGCGAGCACGGCTTCGCCGGCATCCGCACGCTGGCCGACTTCCGGGCACGGGTGCCGCTGAGCGACTTCGAGGGGGTTCGCGGGTACGTGGAGCGGATCGCGGCGGGCGAGGAGGGGGTGCTCACCCGCGAGCCGGTGAGGTTCGTGGAGCCGAGCGGCGGCTCGTCGGGCGCGTCCAAGCTCGTCCCCTACACCGCGTCGCTCCTGCGCGAGTTCTCGGCGGCGACGATGCCGTGGGTGTTCGACCTGCTGTGGAGCCGGCCGGCGCTGCGGGGCGGGCGCGCGTACTGGGCCGTGTCGCCCCCCGGCCGCCGGCCGGAGCGCACGGAGGGCGGGGTGCGCATCGGGATGGAGCACGACAGCGACTACTTCCCTAGACCCGTGCGCGCCGTGCTGGACCGCGTCATCGGCGTGCCCCGGGCCGTGTCGCGCGCGCCGGACATGGCGTCGTGCCGCTACCTGACGCTGCTGGCGCTGCTGGGGATGCCCGACCTGGCGATGGCGTCCGTGTGGAATCCCTCGTTCCTCACCCTGCTGGCGGACGCGCTGGACGCGGACTGGGAGCGCCTCCTCCGCGACCTGGAGCGCGGCGGCTGCGGCATCCCGCTCTCCGCCTCGCTCCGCGCCGAGATCGCCCCGCGCTTCCCCGCCCGCCCGGCCCGCGCCGCCGGGCTGCGCGCCCGCTTCGGCCGCGCGGCGCCGGAGGACCTGGGGGCGGTGTGGGAGCGCCTGGCCCTGGTCTCCTGCTGGACGGACGCGCACGCCCGCCGCGCGCTGGACGGGATGCGCAGGCGCTTCCCGGGCGTGGAGGTGCAGGGGAAGGGGCTGCTCGCCACCGAGGGCGTCGTCTCGTTCCCGCTCTTCGCGGCGGGGGGCGCGGTGGCGGCGGTGGGCTCGCACTTCCTGGAGCTCATCCCCGAGGACGGCGGCGAGCCGCGCCTGGCGGACGAGGTGGAGGAGGGGCGCGTGTACGAGGTGGCGCTCACCACCGGCGGGGGCCTCTTCCGCTACCGCCTGCGCGACCTGGTGCGCGTGGAGGGATGGCACCACCGCGCCCCGGTCCTCGCCTTCCTCGGTCGCGCCGACCGCACCAGCGACCTGGCCGGCGAGAAGCTGACGGCCCCCTTCGCCGAGCGCGTGCTCTCGGCCGCCGAGGCGCGCCCCGGCATCCGCGCGCGCTTCGCCATGCTCGCGCCGTCGTGGGGCGCCCCCCCGCGCTACCTGCTCTTCGCCGAGACGGACCCGGCCTCCGCCGCCCTCCTCGCCGCCGAGGCCGAGCGCCTGCTGGCCGAGTCGCACCCGTACGCGCTCTGCCGCGCGCTGGGGCAGCTCGGGCCCCTCGAAGGCGTGCCCGTGGTGGATGGCGAGCGTGCGTACGAGCTGGCGTGCGCCCGGCGCGGGCAGCGGGCGGGCGACGTGAAGCCGGCCGCGCTCGATCCGCGGCTGGGGTGGGAAGCCGACATGGCGGGCGCTCACACAGAGACACAGAGACACGGAGGAGAATCATCCGGATGAGCACGGTCTTCCCGTCCGACGCGCCGGAGGTGCGGCCGATCATGAGGTTCAGGAGCGGGACGCTCCACGAGAACTGGTACATCGCGGCGCTCTCCGGCCAGGTGACGGACCGCACGCCGTTCGCGAGCACGGTGCTGGAGGAGGCGCTGGTTCTCTTTCGCGGGAAGAACGGGGAGGCGGTGGCGCTGGTGGACCGCTGCCTTCACCGCAACGCCGCGCTCAGCAAGGGCGACCTGTTCGACGGGTGCATCGGGTGCCCGTACCACGGCTGGACGTACGACGCGAGCGGCACCTGCGTGGGCGTGCCCTCGGAGGGGGACGCGTTCCGGGTGCAGGAGAGCCGCAGGGTGGAGCGCTTCCCCGTGCGCGAGCGCGACGGGTTCGTGTGGGTGTACATGGGCACGCCGGGGCGCGCGGACGAGCGCGAGCCCTTCGCCTTCCCCCATTCGGGCGAGGAGGGATGGCGATCATACACCATGCTCACGCCCTTCGCGGGCGACGTCACGGACCTGGTGGAGAACTTCATGGACGTTCCCCACACGGCGTTCGTGCACGCGGGGTGGTTCCGCAAGGCGTCGGCGGCGAAGCGCGCGGAGGCCACGGTGGAGCGAACGGCCGACGCGGTGCACGTGGAGTACTTCCAGCCGGACGACTCCATCGGCTTCACGCGCTGGCTGCTGAACCCGGACGGGAAGCCGATGACCCACACCGACCGCTTCTTCATGCCCAACGTCACCCGCGTGGACTACATGTGGGGCGAGCGGCGCGGCTTCGTCATCACCTCGCAGATCACCCCCATCACCCCCACCCGGGCGATGGTGTACACGGCCATCACCTTTCGCTTCGGCGCGCTGAACGGCGTTGCGCGCCGCCTCCTGCCGCCGTACACGCGCACCGTCATCAACCAGGACGTGCGCATCATGGACGTGCAGACCGACAACCTGCGCCGCTTCGGCGTGCGCCGCTTCCACGGCACCGAGGCCGACGTGATCCACCGCTCCATCGAGGCCCTGCGCGACCACGCGGCCTCCGGCGGCGAGGGCCCGCCCCCCGAGCCGCTGCAGACGCGCATCGTGTTCTGGATGTGAGGGGGGCCCTCACCCGGCGGCCTGAGAGCCGCCACCCTCTCCCAGAAACCGCCCTGGGAGAGGGGACTACTTCGCTGGCGTTTACGGCCGGGCTCCGGCACGTCCGTCTCGTTCAAACGGCGAATCCACACAGAGGCACAGAGACACCGAGCACGCACCGGGCTCGGTCGCGCCACACTGAATTGGTCCCCTCTCCCACGCTGTTTGTGGGAGAGGGTGGCGGCTCTCAGGCCGCCGGGTGAGGGCCCCCCTCAAGATCCGCCCCGCGACGGCCGCGGACAACGAGGCGCTGTGCGCGCTGTTCGCCGAGACGACGATGGACGCGGAGCTGGTGCTCTCGGTGCACCGGGAGCCGGACTTCTTTGCGCTCTACCGCATGCAGTCCCGCGAGTGGGAGTGCTGGGTGGCGGAGGTGGAGGGGCGCATCGAGGCGATGGCGACCATTCTGGTGCGCGAGGGGTACCTGCACGGGGAGCGGCGGCGCATCGGGTACCTGGGCGACCTGCGCATCTCGCCGCGCGGCGAGGGAAGGCACCTCCTCAACCGGGTGATGGGCCCCATCCTGCGCGCCGCGTCCGGGCGCTTCGGGTGTGACGTGTACCTCACGGCCATCATCGCGTCCAACCAGAAGGCGCTGCGCGCGCTCACGGTGGAGAACCGCCGCTCGGCGGGAAGGCCCCGCTACACGCCGCTGCGCGACTTCCGCATCCGCTCGCTCCACCTCACCTGGCCGCGCCTCCGCAAGCGCACTCCATACTCCGTGCGCCCCGCGACCGCCGCCGACCTCCCCGCCCTCGAGCGCTTCCTGGACGACGACGCGCGGAGGCGCCCATTCGGCTACGCGTTCGGCGCGGGGGAGCTGGAGCGGCGGATGGCTGAGTGGCCGGGGCTGGAGGCGCGCTCGTTCTACCTGGCGGAGGACGCGGGCGGGCTCGCCGGGTGCTTCGCGCTGTGGGACGCGGCGCCGGTCAAGCGCATGGTGGCGGTGGAGTACCGCGGCGGGATGCGCCGGGTGAAGCGCGGCTACGACCTGGCCGCGCGCATCTTCCGCTTCCCCGCGCTTCCCGATCCGGGCGCGGCGTTCCGCTACCTTTACGTCACCCACCAGGCGATCCCGTCCGGCGATCCGCGCGTGCTGCGCGCGCTGCTGGACGCGGCGTACGCGGACCTGCGCGGGAGCGGCTACCAGTTCCTCTCCCTCTTCGCCCCCGAGGGCGACCCGCTGGAGCCCGCCTTCCGCGGCTTCCAGACGACCGACCTGCACGCGCGCCTGATGATGGTGACGCCGCCGGGCGTCCCGGCGCCGGTCGTGGGCGATGAACGGCCGGGGTTCGAGATGGCGCTGGTTTAAGGCCTCACACAGAGGCACAGAGACACGGAGCGATGACTTTACTCTTAAAAGAGCCGCGGAAGATCCCGGCCCCTCCGCCGCCGGTGCGCGCGAAGGGCGATGCGCGTATTCCGTTCGCGGTGATGCTCACCGTGTACGCGGTGATGGGGACGATGTGGCTGGGGTTCAACCGGCAGCCGTGGCAGATCCTGCTCACGGTGGCCACCGGGTGCGCGCTGGAGATGCTGCTCCACGCGCTGCTGAGGCGGCGCGAGCTGATGGTGCCGCTCAGCGCTTACATCAGCTCGCTCTCCATCGCGCTCCTCCTCAACTACGCGCACGATCCGTTTCTGCTCTTCCTCCCCGTGTTCCTGACGGTGGGGTCCAAGTACCTGATCACCTACCGGGGGTCGCACGTCTTCAACCCGTCGCTCTTCGGCGTGGCGGTGACGCTGCTGGCCACGGGCGGGCTCATCACCACCGCCCCGGCGTACCAGTGGGGCGGGAGCTGGGCGATGTCCATCTTCATCGCCGCGGCGGCGCTGTCGCTGTTCGTGTTCAGGGTGGGGCGCGGATGGCTGATCGTCTCGTTCCTCGTCTTCTACTCGCTGCAGACGGCGCTGCGCGCTTGGTTCATGCGCGCTCACCTCCCGCCCGAGATGCTCTTCCTGGGGACGCTCTCCACGCCCCCCTTCTTCCTGTTCGTCTTCTACATGATGACGGACCCGAAGACGTCGCCCCCCACGCGCCGCGGGCAGATCTACACGGCGCTCGCGGTGACGCTGATCGACCTGTACCTGCACACCAAGGGGAGCGTCTTCACCTTCTTCTACGCGGCCTTCGCGGTGCAGGCAGCGAAGTTTTTCGCCTGGCACGCGGGCGATGCGTGGCGCGAGGGCGTCGTTCGGCACCTACGTTCACGGTTGGGCTCGGCGCGCACGCTGAGGACGGCGGCGGTGCTGTCGCTGATGGCGGTGCTGGGCGGCGCGACGTACCGCGTCGTGCGTCCGCACGTGGCGCTCACCGATGCCGGGTTCCGGCTGGACGCGGTCCCGGCGGCGCACAGCGGGCTGCGCTGGGCGATGGACCCCGGGGCGTACGACACGGTGGATCCGCGCCTCCGCCACGTGTCCAAGTGGCTGCTCTCGGTGGGGAGCTCGGTGGAGGCGGCGGACGTGGACGGCGACGGGCGCCCCGACCTCTTCGTCACCTCGCCGCTGGCGGTGCCGGGGAGCAAGGCGGGGATGTACCTCAACCGGGGCGGGATGAAGTTCGAGCGGCTCGCGCTGCCCCTGGACTCGCTGGAGCACGCGCACACGCGTCACGGCATCGCCAGCGGCGGCGTCTTCTTCGATTACGACGCGGACGGCGACGCGGACCTGCTGGTGCTCGTTTCGTTCGGCACGCCGCGCCTGCTGAGGAACACGCTCAGGGAGTCGGGTCGGCCGGGGTTCGACGACGTGTCGCGAGGGGCCGGGCTGAGCCAGTACACCATCAGCGTGTCGGCCAACGTGCTGGACTACGACCGCGATGGGCACCCGGACATCCTCATCGGCAACGTGCTTGCGCCGTACCTGCCGGACTACGCGGACTCCACGCGGCTCAACATCTTCCGCCTCCCGCGGCCCGCCTACGAGGGCGACCGGCGGATGTTCCGCTTCATGCACGACGGCTGGCACAACGCCACCAATGGCGGGCGCAACGTGCTGCTGCGCAACCGCGGCGACGGGACGTTCCAGGAGATGTACGCCGCCGCCATGGGGATGCCCGAGACCCACTGGACGATCTCGGTGGGCACGGGCGACTTCAACGCGGACGGCTGGACGGACCTGTACCTGGCCAGCGACTTCGGGCGCGACGACCTGTACCTGAACGAGCGGGGGCGCCGCTTCCGCCGCGTGGCCGGCCGCATGTTCGGTGACGTGGGGATGGACACGTACAAGGGGATGAACTCCACCGTCGCCGACTTCGACCGCGACGGGCGTCTGGACGTGTACGTCTCCAACGTGCACCAGGCGCTGCAGGCCGAGGGGTCGCTGCTGTGGATGAACCGCGGGGTGGACGAGGACGGCACGCCGCGGATGCGCGACGAGGCGAGCGCGCGCGGCGCCCTCAACCCTCACCGCTTCGGGTGGGGAGCGGGCGCGGGCGACCTGGACAACGACGGGTGGCCGGACCTGGTGCAGGCCAACGGGATGGTGGGCGACCGGCTGGACGGGCGCTACCCCGGCTGCCCGGACTACTGGTACGTCAATCACAAGCTGATGCAGGCGGGCCCCGAGATCCACACCTACGCGGACATGTGGGGCGACCTGCGCGGGCGCTGCATCTACCCCGACGAGGCGGTCCGCGTGTACCTCAACCGGGGCGCCGCGGCCCCGCAGTTCGTGGACGTGGCCGCGCTCGCCGGCCTGCGCGGCGGCGACAACACGCGCGGCGTAGCCATGGCCGACCTGGACGACGACGGCCGGGTGGACGTGGCCATCTCGTCGCAGCACGGCCTGCCGCACCTCCTGCGCAACGTGCCCTCCGCGCGCGCGGCGGCCAACGGGTGGATCGGCGTGCGGCTGGTGGGCGGCGGCCCCGGCTGCACCCGCGACGCGCTGGGCTCCACCGTCACCGTGCGCGTCCCCGGCGAGCCGCCGCAGACGCGCGAGGTGCAGGCGGCCAACGGCTTCGCGTCGCAGGCGGATGCGCGTGTGCACTTCGGGGTGGGCGCGTGGCGCGGGGAGGTGCCCGTGGAGGTGCGCTGGTGCGGGCGCGAGACGGCGCGCTACCGCCTGGCTCCCGGCCGGTACCACACGCTCGCCCGTTGACGAGCGACATCGGGCTCCGGGTGGTGCTCGGCCTCCTTGCCGCCTACCACCTGGCCATCGGCCTGGTCTCCATCGCCTCGCACCGCTGGACCGCCCGGCTCACCCGCGGCCTCTACGCCCTCTCGCTGGGAGAGGACGCGCGCTTCCGGTACGCCGTGAAGATGCTGGGCCTCTACGCCCTGGCCTTCGGCGCCCTGCTCGCGCTCGCCGCCCGCGACCCCGCCGCGCACCGCCCGGTGATCGCCGCGCTCATCTTCCTCCAGACGGCGCGCGCCCTCACCCGCCTCGCCTTCCGCCGCCTGCTCGCCGAGGGCTTCGGCGTCCCCCCGCGCCGCAACGCCGCCCACGCGTGCCTCCTGCTGGCCACGGCGGCGCTGCTGGCCTGGTGGTTCCCCTAGAACACCAGGGCTCACCCCCATCTGCTATCATCTCTGTGCCTCTGTGCCTCCGTGTGCTACCATGACGGTGCCGCGCCCCCGTCACCCCTCAAGGAGACCCGCCCGATGCGTCCCACGATCCTTCTCGCCACACTCCTCCTCGCCGCGCACTCGCCGGCGGGCGCGCAGGTGCTCCGCATGGCCGAGATGAACGCGGCGCAGGCCGCCCGGCTGGACCCGGCGCGCACCGTGTTCATCCTCCCGGGCTCCATCATCGAGGAGCACGGGCCCTATCTTCCCGTGTACGCGGACGGGTACCGCAACGAGCGGATCGCGGAGGACGTGGCGGCGGCCGTGGCCGCGCGTCCGGGTTGGGCGGCGGTCATCTTCCCCACCGTGCCGCTGGGGTCGGGGAGCTTCGAGATCATCGCCGGGCGGGCGGGCTTCCCGGGCTCGGCGCCGGTGCGCGCGTCCACGCTCCGCGCGGTGTTCATGGACCTGGCGGACGAGCTGGGGAGCCGCGGCTTCCGGCGGGTCTTGGTGGTGAACGGGCACGGCGACCCCAACCACAACCGCGCGCTGGACCTGGCCGGCGACTATTTCCGCGACACGTACGGCGGCTTCATGGTGCACCTGCTGGGGCGCCGCGGGTGCCAGGCG
>DASVSA010000532.1:0-8791 GCA_036388335.1 Longimicrobium sp.
CGCGCCCGCGGCCGGCCGCGCGGCTCTGCTCTGTCTTGGTCTGCTCGGCGCGCTGGGCGCGGAGGTCGCCGTTCAGCGTGGACAGGCCCACCAGGGTCCGCCCCGCCACGTCGTCCACCACCTGCCCTTCCACGTTGTTGAGCGACCGGTACACCACCAGCCTCGGCCTCGCCTGCGTGCCGTTGACCTTGGCGCGTACGCGGCGGTGACGCCGCTCGCGGCGGTCCCGGCGCGTCTTGATGCGCAGTCTCTTCGCCATCGTTCCGTTCCTGTTGGTTGACTATGCGATGATTCGCCTTCCGTTGGGCGGGGGCGGCTTACTTGCCGCCCGCCTTGCCCGCCTTCCGGCGGATCACCTCGCCCTGGTACTTCACGCCCTTCCCCTTGTACGGCTCGGGGGGGCGAAGGGAGCGGATCTCGGCGGCCACCTGGCCGACGACTTCCTTGTTGCTCCCGGAGATCTCCACCGTGGTGGGGTTCACGGCGCGGAGGGTGATCCCCTCGGGCGCCTTGTAGTCGATCGGGTGCGAGAAGCCGAGCGCGAGCGTGAGCCCGAACGGCTTCGTCTCGGCGCGGTAGCCCACGCCCACGATCTCCAGGATCTTGGTGAACCCGGTGGTGACGCCTTCCACCATGTTGGCCACCAGCGTACGGCTGAGGCCGTGGAGCGCGCGGTGGGTGGGAGCGTCCGAGGGGCGCTCCACGTAGATCGTGCCGTCTTCGCGGCGCACGATCACTTCCTGGTGGAGCGTGCGGCTCAGCTCGCCCTTGGGGCCCTTCACGCGCACGTGCTGGCCGTCGATCGTAACGTCCACCCCCGCGGGGATGGCGATCGGCCGTCTTCCGATTCGCGACATCTTGGCTCTATCTCCTGCGCGGGTTAGTAGACGATGGCGAGGAGCTCGCCGCCGACCTTGGCGGCGCGGGCCTCGCGGTCGGTCATCACCCCGCGCGAGGTGCTGAGCACGGCCATTCCAAGCCCGTTGCGCACGCGCGGGATCTCCTCCACCGCTACGTAGCGGCGGAGCCCCGGGCGCGAGACGCGCTTGAGCTCGCGGATGATCGGCTTCTCCTGGTAGTACTTCAGGTACAGCCGAAGCACGCCATGCTTGCCGTCGTCCAGGAGCTTGTAGTCGTGGATGTACGCGTTGTCCTTGAGAAGACGCGCGATCTCCGTCTTCAGCTTCGACACCGGCATGTCCACCCGGCGCTGACGCGCCATACCCGCGTTGCGGATACGGGTGAGCATGTCGGCGATGGGGTCGGTCATCATCGCCAGATTCTCCTATAGTATCCGGACCGTAGGTGGCCGGACTCGTAGGAAGTTGAGAAAGGGCAGTGCCTAGTTCCTAGTGCCTGGTGCCTAGTAGTGCGGAAGCAGTTACTAGGCACTGGGCACTCGGCACTGGGCACCGCAGGTTACCAGCTCGCCTTGCGCACCCCGGGGATCTCCCCGGCCAGCGCCATCTGCCGGAAGCAGATGCGGCAGAGCCCGAACTTCCGCAGCACCGCGCGCGGACGCCCGCACCGGTTGCACCGGTTGCGATGGCGTACCGCGAACTTCTGCTTGCCGTTGTTCCGTTCGATCAGGGCCTTGCGTGCCATGGACCGTGCCTAAAGTTGTTGCGATTGCGCCGAGCATAAGTGCCCGGACAACAGTGCCAAGTGCCTAGTCCCTAGTGCCTAGTAAACCGTGCCCAGCGCGAGGTGCCCGCAAATCTAACGGGAACACCCACTTGGCACTAGGCACCAGGCACTAGGCACTCTTCACCGCGGCTTGCTACCCCGCGTTCACCTGGACCGGAGTCTCGCCCCGGAACGGGACGCCCAGCTCGCGCAGCAGCGCAAGGGCCAGGTCGTCGCGGTTGGTGGACGTCACGATGGTGATGTCCATCCCGTGGATCTTGTCGACCTTGTCGTAGTCGATCTCCGGGAAGATCAGCTGCTCCTTCACGCCCAGCGTGTAGTTGCCGCGCCCGTCGAACGAGCGGGTCGACACGCCGCGGAAGTCGCGGATGCGGGGCATCGCGACGTTGACCAGGCGGTCCAGGAACTCCCACATCCGCTCGCGGCGCAGCGTGACGGCCGCGCCGATGGGCGAGCCCTCGCGGAGCGCGAAGTTGGAGATGGCCTTCTTGGCCTTGGTGACCACGGCCTTCTGCCCCGTGATCTGGCCCAGCTCGCCCACCACCGCCTCGAGCAGCTTGGGGTTCTTGGGCGCCTCGCCCAGCCCTACGTTGATGACGATCTTCTCGAGCGTGGGGAGCTCCATCACGTTCGCCAGCCCCAGGTCCTGCCGGAGCTTGGGACGCGCCGTCTCCTCGTAGTAGCGCTGGAGGCGGGGCTTCTGGCGCGCGGCGGCGCCGTTCTCAGTGGTCGACATCGTATTTCTCCGCTCCGTATCCCCCGCGCGGCCCTCGCGGGCCCGGGGGGGCGGTCACGCGTGGGGGGACTCGCGCGCCTCGTTGCGCGCGGCCCCCCAAGCAGTTCGGTCCAGAAATCCCAGAGCCGGCAGGCATCCCGCCAGAAGTCCTGAGTGCTGAGTGCTGAGTGCTTGACTGCAGTTACTTAGGACTCAGGGCCTGGGTTTTCCGTCAATCCAGCGTGCGGGGGATCGCGTTCCCCGAGCGCGTCGAGACGCGCTGGCGCTTTCCGTCCGCGTCCACACCCGAGCGCACCCGCGTGGGCTCGCCCGTGGTGGGGTCCAGCAGCATCACGTTGGAGGCGTGGAGCGGGGCCTCGAACTGCACGATCCCCCCCTCCGGCGACGCCTGCGACGGCTTCATGTGGCGCTTGCGCATGTTGACGCCCTGGATCACCACGCGGTTCTTGTCGGGCTCAACGCGCAGCACGACGCCTTCCTGCCCCTTGTGGTTCCCCGAGATCACCTTCACGCGGTCGCCCCGGCGGATCTTCATCTTGCCGGGCATCACAGCACCTCCGGCGCCAGCGACACGATCTTCATGTAGCGCTTGTCGCGCAGCTCGCGGGCAACCGGCCCGAAGATGCGGGTGGCGCGGGGCTCGCCCGCGTCGTTGATGATGACGGCCGCGTTCTCGTCGAAGCGGATGTACGAGCCGTCCTTGCGGCGCACGTTGCTCGTGGTGCGCACGATCACCGCCGTGGCCACGTCGCCCTTCTTCACCGTGCCGTCCGGGAGCGCGTCCTTGACGGCCACGATCACGCGGTCGCCAATGGAGGCGTACCGGCGCTTGCTTCCACCCAGCACGCGGATCACCAGGGCGCGCTTGGCGCCCGAGTTGTCGGCGATGCGGATGATCGATTCCTGCTGCAGCATGGGTTAGATCCTTTGATCCATGGGCCATCCCGCCGGCATCGAGGCCGGCGGGGAAGAGCCGCCGAGGTTAGCGGGCCCGCTCGATCAGCTCCGACACACGCCACCGCTTCAGCTTGCTGAGCGGGCGCGTCTCGGTGATCCGGACCGTGTCGCCGACGTGGTAGTCGTTCTGCTCGTCGTGCGCGTGGTACTTCTTGGAGCGCGTCACCTGCTTGCCGTACAGCGGGTGGGCGAAGCGGCGCTCCACCTTCACCACCACGGTCTTGTCGCCCTTGTCGGACACGACGACGCCCACGCGCGTCTTGCGGCGGCCGCGCTCGTCCTGCTCCTGCGCGGCGGCGTTCTGGTTCTCGGCGTTCATCAGCGGGCCTTCGCGGTCTGCAGTTCACGCTCGCGCTGCACGGTCTTGAGCTGCGCGATGTCGTTGCGGATGGTGCGGAGCAGCATCGGGTTCTCCAGCTGCTGCGTCGCCGAGCGGAAGCGCAGCCGGAAGCGCTCTTCCTGGAGCTGCGTGATGCGGTCGGCGATCTCCTGGTCCGTCAGGTCGCGGATCTCGGACGTCTTCACTCTGCACCTCCCTCGGCCGCGGCCGGCGCGGCGGCTTCCTGGCCGGAGCGCTCGCGGATGATGAACTTGCTCTTCACCGGCAGCTTGGCCGCCGCGAGCTGCATGGCGCGCTTGGCCACCTCGGGCGTGACCCCTTCCAGCTCGAACATGATGCGGCCCGGCTTCACCACGGCCACCCATGCCTCGGGGTTGCCCTTGCCCTTACCCATGCGGACTTCAAGGGGCTTCTTGGTGATGGACTTGTCCGGGAAAATCCGGATCCACACCTTGCCGCCGCGCTTGATGTGGCGCGTCATGGCGATACGGGCGGCCTCGATGGTCCGGTTGGTGATCCAACCCGGCTCCAGGGCCTGCAGCCCGTACTCGCCGAACGCCACGTAGTTGCCGCGCGTAGCCTTGCCACGCATGCGGCCCTTCATCTGCTTTCTAAACTTTACTCTCTTGGGAGCAAGCATCGTTCAATCCCCTTCGGCTCAGGCGTCCGTGGAATAGGTGCGCCCGGTGCGGCGGCTCTCCACCACCTCGCCCTTGAACACCCACACCTTCACCCCGATGGTGCCGTAGGTGGTGCGGGCGGTCGACTGTGCGTAGTCGATGTCGGCGCGCAGCGTCTGGAGGGGAATGCGCCCCTCCTTGTACATCTCGGTACGGGCGATCTCGGCGCCGTTGAGGCGGCCGGCCACCTGCACCTTGATCCCCTCGGCGCCCGAGCGCATGGCGTTCTGCACCGCGCGCTTCATGGCGCGGCGGAACGAGACGCGCTGGACGATCTGGTGGGCGATCGAGTCGGCGATGAGCTGCCCGTTGACCTCGGGGCGCTTCACCTCCTCCACGTTGATCGCCACCTCGCTGCCGCCCGAAAGGCGGCCCAGCTCGTCACGGAGCTTGTCGACCTCGGTGCCGCCCTTGCCGATCACCACGCCCGGACGGGCGGTGTGGACGGTGACGACCACCTTCCCCGGCTTGCGCTCGATCTCGATCTCGCTGATCGAGGCGTGCCCAAGGCGCTGGTTCAGGTACTTCCGGATCGTCTCGTCTTCCACGAGCAGCGCGGGGAAGTTGCGCTCGGCGTACCAGCGGGACTTCCACGGGGCGACGATGCCCAGGCGGAATCCCCTCGGATGCGTCTTCTGTCCCACGGCTACTCCTTGCGGTCGACGATGATGGTGACGTGGCTGGTCCGCTTGAGGATCGGCGTCGCCCGGCCCATGGCGCGGGGCGAGAACCGCTTCAGCACGGGGCCCTCGTTGACGTACGCCTCGCGGACCACCAGCTCGTCGGCGTCCAGGAAGGTCCCTTCCTTGTCGGCCTTCTGCGTGGCGTTGGCCACGGCGGAGCGCAGGGTCTTCTCGATGGGGCGCGTGGCGCCCTTCTTCGAGAACTTGAGGATGGCGTACGCTTCGTTCACGCCGCGGCCGCGGATCAGGTCCATGACCATCCGCATCTTGCGCGGCGAGATCCCGACGCCGCGGGCGATGGCACGAGCTTTCATCGTGTCAGTCTCCTGTCGCATCGGTTACCGCGCCTTGGCGCGCTTGTCGACCAGCTTGCCGCCGTGGCCGCGGAAAGTGCGCGTGGGCGCGAACTCGCCGAGCTTGTGCCCGACCATCTGCTCGGTCAGGTACACGGGGATGAACTTGTTTCCGTTGTGCACGGCCAGGGTGTGGCCGACGAACTCCGGAGTGATGGTGCTTGCACGGGACCACGTCTTGACCACCCGCCGCTCGTTCCGCTCGTTCATCTGGCGGATCTTGGCAAGCAGGGAGTCCTGGACGAACGGCCCCTTCTTGAGGCTTCTCGGCATTCGGTCTCTCGCTCTTCGTCTCTCCCGGGGTCGGATTCGCCCGGGGTTGGAGTCCACTTCGCCCCTACACACGTGGAGGGCCAGTGGTGGACGCGAACGGAACAGTCCTGAGTCCTGAGTCCTGAACCCCGGGGGCGCGGTACGCACCCGGGACCCAGGACTCAGGACTGCGCGGTTACTTCGTCGCCCGGCCGCGCTTGCGGCCGCGGACGATCAGCTTGCTGCTGGCCTTCTTCGCCTTCCGGGTCTTCACCCCTTCCTTCTTGCCCCACGGGGTGACGGGCGGGCGCCCGCCGGAGGTCTTCCCCTCACCACCGCCCATCGGGTGGTCCACCGGGTTCATGGCCACGCCGCGCACGTGCGGGCGCTTGCCCCGCCAGCGGTTGGCGCCGGCCTTGCCGATGGACTGCTTCTCGTGGTCCACGTTCCCCACCTGCCCGATGGTCGCCATGCACTCCTTGCGGACCATGCGCATCTCGGTGGAGGGCATGCGGAGGGTGACGTAGTCGCCCTCCTTGGCCGCGATCTGCACCCCGGCACCGGCCGAGCGGGCCATCTGGCCGCCCTTGCCGGCGCGAAGCTCCACGTTGTGCACCATGGTGCCCAGCGGGATCTCGGAGAGCGGAAGCGCGTTCCCGGTGCGGATGTCGCTCCCGGAGCCGCTCACCACCGTGTCGCCCACGCTCAGGCCACGGGGGTGGAGGATGTAGCGGCGCTCGCCGTCCTGGTACTCGATGAGCGCGATGTTCGCGGTGCGGTTCGGATCGTACTCGATGCGCGAGACCGTCGCGGGCACGCCCGGGCGGTTGCGCTTGAAGTCGATCACCCGGTACACCTTCTTGTGGCCGCCGCCCTTGAAGCGGCTGGTCACGTGCCCGTGGTGGTTACGGCCGCCCGTGCTGTGGATCTTCTCCGTGAGCTTCTTCTCCGGGCGGCCCTGGTAGGTCACCTCGGCGAAGTCGCTGATGGAGCGGAAGCGCGTGCCGGCGGTAACCGGCTTGAACTGCTTGGTCGGCATCGCCTTACACTCCCTCGAAGAGCTCGATGGTGTCGCCTTCCTGCAGGGTGACGACAGCCTTCTTCCAGTTCACCTTCTTCCCGATGAACCGCCCCATGCGCTTCGGCTTGCCGGCGTAGTTCATGGTGCGGACGGTGCTGACCTTCACGTTGAACAGCGTCTCGACCGCCTTGGCGATCTCGATCTTGTTCGCCGCCCTGTCCACCACGAAGGAGTACGCGCCGAGCCGGTCCAGCAGGCCGTGCGACTTCTCGGTGATGATGGGACGGACGATTACCTCGTTGACGTTACGCATGGGCCACCTCTTCGGTGCTGCCGCGGACCGCGTCCAGCGCGGACGCCTCGATCACGAGCTGCCGGGCGCGCAGCACGTCGTAGGCGGAGGCCTGGGCGAACGGCATCACCTCGACGTTGGGGATGTTGCGGACGGAGCGGAACACCGTCTCCTGGCTGCCGTTGGTGAGCACCAGCACGCGCTTGGCGCCGGCCACTCCCATCTTGCCCAGGAGCTCGGCCACGCGCTTCGTCTTGGGAGCCTCCATCGCCAGGCTGGCGATGACGGTGATCTCCTCGTTGAGCGCCCGCTGGTTGAAGGCGGAGCGGCGCGCGAGCGACTTCAGCTTCTTGGGCACGTCCTGGCGGTACGAGCGCGGGCTGGGCCCGAACACCACACCGCCGCCCCGCCAGTGCGGAGCACGGATGGAGCCCTGGCGCGCGCGGCCGGTGCCCTTCTGGCGCCACGGCTTGCGCTTGCCCCCGCTCACCAGCCCGCGGGTCTTGGTGGCGGCGTTGCCCTGGCGCTGGTTGGCCAGGTACGCCTTGATCGTCTGGTGCAGCGCGGCCTGGTGAACGATGCCGTCGAACAGCTCCTCGGGAAGCTGTACCGACTCGCCCGGCTCACCGGCGGCGTTGAAAAAGCGTGCGGAAAGCATGATCTCGGGCCCCCTACTGCTTCTGGATGAAAACGACGCCGTTCACGGGGCCCGGCACCGCGCCGCGCACGTACAGCAGGTTGCGTTCGGCGTCGATCTTGGCCACCAGGAGGTTGCGCACGGTCTGCTGGGCGTCGCCCATGTGACCGGGCATGCGCTTGCCCTTGATGACGCGCGACGGGTTGGTGCCCGCGCCGATGGAGCCCGGGGCGCGGTGAACGCGCGTGGCGCCGTGCGAGGCGCGACCACCGCCGAAGCCGTGGCGCTTGACCACGCCCTGGAAGCCGCGGCCCTTGGTGACGCCGGTCACCTTGACGCGGCCGCCGCGCTCGAACCCTTCCACGGTCACGGTGCCGCCCACTTCGGGCGTGTTCTCGTCGAAGCGGAACTCCTTGAGCACCGCGGGGGCGGCCTCGAGGCCGGCCTTGGTGGCGTGGCCCTTCTCGGCCTTGTTCACGCGCACTTCCTTCTGCGCGCCGAAGCCGAGCTGCACCGCGCTGTAGCCGTCCCGCTCGGCGGTGCGAACCTGCACCACGGGGCAGGGCCCGGCCTGGATGACGGTCACGGGAACCACGGTCCCCGCTTCGTCGAAGATCTGGGTCATCCCCAGCTTGCGTCCGATGATCGCTGACATTTCTCCGCCTCCCTCAGTCGACCTTGATCTCGACGTCCACACCGGCCGGAAGATCCAGCTTGGTGAGGGCGTCGACGGTCTGCGGGCGCGAGTCGAGGATGTCGATGACGCGCTTGTGGGTCTTGAGCTCGAACTGCTCGCGGCTCTTCTTGTCCACGTGCGGCGAGCGCAGCACGGTCCAGCGCTGGATGCGCGTGGGGAGGGGGATGGGGCCGCTGATGGTGGCGCCCGTCTTCTCCGCCGTGCGTACGATGTCGGCCGTGGTCTGATCGATCACCGCGTGATCGAAGCCCTTGAGCCGGATACGGATCTTCCCTGCCATGTATCCCTCGTGCGTCGGTTGACGATTGGGTCTGGAACGACTGCCGGGGCGCGAGGAGAGCATCTCCCCGCGCCACCGCCAACCGATGCTACTCTACGATCTCGGTGACGACGCCGGCGCCCACGGTGCGGCCGCCCTCGCGGATGGCGAAGCGCAGCTCCTTCTCCATGGCGATCGGCGTGATCAGCTCCACCACCATCTGCACGTTGTCGCCCG
>DASVSA010000533.1:0-17514 GCA_036388335.1 Longimicrobium sp.
CGATGGCGCGCGAGGTCCCCGGGATCGACGTGATCCTGATGGGGCACACGCACCGCGAGGTGGCGGACACCACCATCGGCGGCGCGCTGGTGATGCAGGCGAAGAACTGGGCCACCTCCCTGGCCGTGGCCGAGCTGGACCTGGTGCGCGGCGCCGACGGGTGGCGCGTGGCGCGCAAGCAGGGCCGCATCCTGCGCCCGGCGAAGGATGCGACCTCGCCCGCCTTCGAAGCCGCGCTCGCGGGCGCGCACCGGCGCACGCAGGAGTACGTGGCGCGCCGCATCGGCACCTCCAGCACCGTGTGGTCGTCGGCGCTGGCGCGCACGCAGGACACGCCCATCCTGGACCTGATCAACGAGGTGCAGCGCGCCGCATCCGGCGCGGAGCTCTCCTCCGCCGCCGCCTTCACGCTGGACGCGCGCATCCCGGCCGGGCCCATCACCGTGGCGGACGTGGCGGGGCTGTACGTGTACGACAACACGCTGCGGGCCATCCGCGTCTCCGGCGCGCAGCTGCGGGCGTACATCGAAAAGAGCGCCGAGTACTTCCTCCCGTGCCCGGGCGGTGCCTGCGAGCGGCTGGTGAACCCCGCCGTGCCCGGCTACAACTTCGACGTGGTGAGCGGCGTGGACTACGCGCTCGACCTCACGAAGCCCGTCGGCCAGCGCGTGGTGCGCCTGCGGCGCAACGGCCGCGACGTGGCGCCCACGGACAGCTTCACCCTGGCCCTCAACCACTACCGCGCGAGCGGGAGCGGCGGCTTCTCCATGCTGCTCGGCGCGCCGGTGGTGTACGACCGCGGCGAGGGCATCCGCGAGCTTCTCATCGCCGAGATCGAGCGGCGCGGCTCCATCTCCCCGGAGCAGGTGTTCCGCAAGAACTGGGAGATCGTGCCCCCCGCCCTGGCCGAGCGCGCCGCGGCCGAGCTCGCCCCGCGCCGTTGAGCTCCTCTCCGTGTCTCCGTGCCTCTGTGTGAGCCCCGCCGTTACAAATGGTGGCGAGAACCTCCCCCGTTCGGTAGAATGTGGGCCCATCCACCCGACGCTCCATCACCCTCCCCACACGCCCGAATGGCCGCCCTCAACCGAACGAAACACCTGAAGTGGCTGCTGCCGCTCTGGCTCGCCGCGGCGCTGCTGCTCGGCGCGGGGTGGTACGCCTCTGCCCAGGACACCACGGGCGCCGCGGCGCCGCCCGCCGCGCAGCCGGCGACGCAGCCTGCTCCCACAGCCGGGAACGGGACGAGCGAGAGCGTGCGGGAGGCGCAGACGCCCGAGAGCGGCATCGCGCGCGACCCGCAGACGCCCGCCGAGCGCGGCAACGAGCCCGCGGCGGCACCCGCCGCGCCCACCGCGCAGGACCGGGCGCAGCAGGCGCGCACCGATGCGGCCGGCGGCTCCCCCATCCAGCGGGCGGTGAGCCTCCTCGGACTGGTGGTCTTCACGCTGATCGCGCTCCTGCTGAGCGTGAACCGACGCGCGGTGGACTGGCGGACCGTGGCGTGGGGGATCGGGCTGCAGTTCATCTTCGCGCTGCTGATCCTGAAGACGGCGACCGGGCGCGGGTTCTTCGAAGGCGCGAACGACGTGTTCAACGCGCTGATCGGGTATACCGTGGAGGGAGCCAAGTTCCTCTTCGGGAACCTGGTGCTCAACAACATCCCCGTCGGGCCCGCCGGCGGCCCCATGGCGCCGGTGGCGGAGACCGGGACGTGGGCGGGCGCGGGCGCCTTCTTCGCCTTCAACGTCCTCCCCACCATCATCTTCTTCTCCAGCCTCATGACGCTGCTGTACCACATCGGCATCATGGAGTGGATCGTAAAGGGGTTCGGGTGGGTGATGATGAAGACGATGAGGATCTCCGGCGCGGAGAGCCTCAGCACGGCCGGCAACATCTTCCTGGGGCAGACGGAGGCGCCGCTCCTGGTGAAGCCGTTCATCGGCACGATGACGAAGAGCGAGCTTCACTGCATCATGGTGGGCGGGTTCGGGACGGTGGCGGGCGGCGTGCTGGCGGCGTACGTGGGGATCCTGGTCTCGTACTTCCCCGACATCGCGGGGCACCTGATCTCGGCGTCGGTGATGTCCGCGCCGGCATGCATCGCCATATCCAAGCTGATGTACCCGGAGACGGAGGAGCCCGTCACGCGCGGCAAGCTGGGGATCAAGCTGGAGAAGCTTGACGCCAACCCCATCGACGCGGCGGCGCGCGGCGCCAGCGAAGGGCTCTCGCTCGCGTTGAACGTGGGCGCCATGCTGCTGGCCTTCATCGCGCTGCTCGCGCTGATCAACGGCCTGCTGGGGTGGAGCTTTGGGCTGGTGGGTGTGGAAGGGTTCAGCATCCAGCGCGTGCTGGGGTGGATCGGCGCCCCGATGGCGTGGCTGATGGGGGTGCCCTGGCAGGACGCGCCGGCCATCGGCACGCTGATCGGCGAGAAGACGGCGCTCAACGAGTTCGTGGCCTACCTTCACCTCGGCTCCATGCTGCAGGAGGGCGTGCCGCTCGACCCGCGCTCGGTGGTGATCGCCACCTACGCGCTCTGCGGCTTCGCCAACTTCAGCAGCATCGCCATCCAGATCGGCGGCATCGGCGGGATGGCGCCGGAGCGCCGCGGCGACCTGAGCCGGCTGGGGCTGCGCGCGATGGTGGCGGGGACGCTGGCCAACTTCATGACGGCCTGCGTGGTGGGGATACTGCTGTAGAAGCCGGGCTCACACAGAGACACGGAGGCACAGAGACGAAGTCATCTCTGTGCCTCTGTGTCTCTGTGTGAGTTTCAGCCTCCCGCGCGGAGTGTGACGACCGGGTCCACGCGGGAGGCGCGGCGGGCGGGGAGATAGGAGGCCAGCAGGGCGATGCCGGTGAGGCCGAGCGCGACCGCGAGGTACGTGACCGGGTCCAGGGGGCCGACTCCGTACAGGTGCGCGGAGATCACGCGGGTCAGCAGCAGCGCGCCGAAGGTGCCGATGGCGATGCCTCCCAGCGTCAGCATGAGCCCCTGGCGCAGGAAGAGGCGCCGGACGTCGGCGCTGCGGGCGCCCAGGGCGATGCGGGTGCCCACCTCGCGCGTGCGCTGCGCGGCGATGTACGCGATGACTGCGTAGATGCCGACCACGCCGAGGACGAGCGCGACGCCGGCGGCGATCCCCAGCATCACCATCATGAACGAGGTGCGCGCCATGGAGTCCGCGCGGATCTGCTCCAGCGTCTCCACCCGGGCAAGGGGGAGCGTGGGGTTCACGGAGCGGACCGCCTGCCGGAGCTCCTGCACCAGCGCCGGCGTCCCGGCTCGGGGCGACCTCACCACGAAGGTCATCTCGCTGCTGCCGTAGCTGGGATGCATCAGCGGCCAGTACACGATGGCGGTCACCGGCCGGTCCACGCCGTCGTCCCGCTCGTCGCCCACCACGCCGACCACCTCCTGCCAGGGCCCCGCGGGGTCGTTGCGCACGCGCTTGCCGATGGCGCGGGCGGGCTCGCCCCAGTACGCCCGCGCGAGGTTTGCCGAGATCACGACGGCCTGCCGGCCCTGGTAGATGTCGTCCCAGGAGATGGCCCGGCCGGCGACGACGGGGTTCCCCATCGTCTCGTGGTAGCCGGGGCCCACGGACTTGAAACGGCGGAAGGGCGGAAGCTCCCCCTCGGCCGTGTTGACGCCCTCCACCCAGATGGGATTCGTGTTGTCCTCGCCGTCCATGGTGATGGAGGAGGCGAAGCCCACCGACGCCACACCGGGGATCGCCGCGGCGCGCTGCGAGATCTGCTGGTAGGTGCGCGCGACCGCCGCGGAGTCAGCGGCCTCGAAGGGGACCGGCACCTGGAAGGACTGCACCTCGCGCGGCGCGGTGAAGCCCGGAGCCACCTGCCGCATGGCGACGAAGGTGCGGATCATCAGGCCGGACGCGATCAGCAGCATCATGGTGAGCGCGACCTCGGCCACCACCAGGCGGCTGCGCAGGCGGTGCCGGCCGGGTCCGTCGCTGGCGGCGCGGCCCCCTTCGCGGAGCCGGCTTCCGTCCTCGGTCCCCAGCCGCGCGACGGGGACGAGGCCGCAGCAGATCCCCGCGGCGAGGGAGACCGCCAAGGTGAAGAGCAGGACGATGGGATCGATGCCGATCTCCTCCACGCGGGGCAGCTCGGTGGGCGCCATCCAGCGCAGGAGGCGGGTGCCCCCGTGCGCCAGCAGCAGGCCCACCAGTCCGCCACCGATCCCCAGCACCAGGCTCTCCGAGAGAAGCTGGCGCGCCACACGTCCCCGCCCCGCGCCCAGCGCGGCCCTCACGGCGAGCTCCTGCTGCCGGCGTTCCGCCTGCACCAGGCACAGGTTGGCGACGTTGGCGCAGGCGATGAGGAACACGATGCCGACCGTCCCCAGCAGGATCCACAGCGGCCGGTCGACCTCTCCCACCACGTCGCGCACGAGCGGGCGCACGTCGGGCCGCAGGTTGAGGGGGCGGTACTGGTCGGGGAGGAGCGGGATCATGCGCGCGACGTCCGCGTTCGCCTGCTCCATGGTGACGCCGGGCTTCAGCCGCGCGAGCGCCGCGAAGTCGAAGGTGGACTGGTCGGCGGGATCGAGCCGCATCGGCAGCACCACGGCGGGGTGCCTGCGCAGGAAGCGGAAGCCCTCGGGGAGCACGCCGATCACCTCCGCGAGGCCGCCGTCCACCCGGATCGAGCGCCCAAGGACGCCGGGGTCGCCGCCCAGCGCGCGCTGCCAGTAGCCGTGGGTGAGCACGACGCGCAGCGGGCTGCCGGGCGCATCATCCTCGCGGGTGAAGACGCGGCCCAGCGCCGGCTTCACGCCGAGCAGCGGGAGCGTGCCGGCCGTCACGGAGAGCGCCTCCAGCCGCTCGGGCTCGGCGCCGCCGGTGATGGAGACCTCGTTCGCCTCCCACGCGCCCAGCGCCGCGAAGGTCCGGTTGTTGTCGCGGTAGGTGAAGTACGTGCCCGGCCCCTGCCCGTAGCCCTGGTGGTGCACGCCCACCAGGCGCTCGGGCTCGGCGAAGGGCAGCGGCTTCAGGAGCACGCCATTCACCACGCTGAAGATGGCGGTCGTGGCGCCCACGCCCAGGCCGAGCGTGAGGATCGACACCGCCGCGAATCCGGGCCGCCGTAGATGCTGCCGCAGGCCGTAGAGCACATCGCGGATCAGGTCCGCGGCCCACGTGCGGCCGGACGTTCGATTGGGATGCATGAGAGCTTGTCGCGCAGGAGGGACTGAGTGTGGCCGGCATCCCTTAAGGCAACGCCCACGCCGTGTGCGTGGCGGATCAACCTGCTGCGGCACAATCACTTGCGCGGCGAGACCCCGCCCCGCGTGTCCACGCGTGGGATGCGGCAGTCCCACAAACGGACAGCGGATGGCGCCGCCGAGCACGGCCAAAAGCTGGTTGACGTGAACTTCGGTCCGTATAAATTGGTGAAGACATCCAGAGCGGGGACGGCCCCGCCTCTCCAGCATCACCGTGGGGACGGCCCCACACCAGACTCGACGGCGAGTCATGGCGTGGGGCTTTTTGCTTTCCGCTGGTCCGCTGGGCCTCAGGCGGCGCGGTGGGTCTTGAAAGCACCTTCCGCACCCGGACTCCTCTTGGCTGGAGGATACGAAGCATGGACAAGCATCCATCTGGAATCAAGCCGGAATCGTGGCTCGTCTCGGCGGGGCGCCCGGCTGAGCCCGGCGCTCCGCTGAACGTACCGCTGGTCCCCGCGTCCAACTTCATCATCGGCAGCGGGCGCGACTACTCGCGCGACGATGGGACGCCGACCTGGGAAGCGCTCGAGGAAATCGTCGGCGGGCTGGAGTCGGGCCGGGCGCTGGCGTTCTCGTCCGGGATGGCCGCCATCGCGTCGGTGTTCGATCAGCTCCCGGCGGGTGCCGTCGTGGCGCTGCCCGACGACTGCTACCAGGGCGTCGCGGGCCTGGTCGCGGCGGGCGCTGAGCGGGGGCGCTGGACGGTGCAGCGGGTGGCGGTGGACGATACGGCCGGCTGGGTCCGCGCGTGCGGCGTCGCCGACCTGGTCTGGCTCGAATCTCCCTCCAACCCGCTGCTCACGGTGGCGGACCTGGAGGCGGTCTGCGCGGCGCCGCGCAAGCCGGGAGCGATGGTGGCGGTGGACAACACCTTCGCCACGCCGCTGAACCAGCAGCCGCTCGAGTTCGGCGCCACGGTGTCTCTGCAGTCGGCCACCAAGTTCATCGGCGGCCACTCCGACCTGCTGGCCGGCGTCGCCACCACGCGGGACGACGAGCTCTGGCACGCCCTGCGGAGGTCCCGCGAGCTGAACGGCGCGACGCCGGGAACGCTCGAGGCCTACCTCGCGGTGCGCGGCGCCAGGACCCTCGCGATCCGGCTGGAACGGGCCCAGCACACGGCCGCGCTCCTCGCGCAACGCCTGGAGACGCACCCGGGGGTCACCCGCGTCCGGTACCCGGGCCTGCCCTCGCACCCGACGCACGCGACCGCCCGGCGCGTGCTCAGGGGCTTCGGAACCATCATCTCGTTCGATGTAGCCGGCGGCGCCGACGCGGCGGACGCGGTCTGCGAGTGCGTGAGGCTCATCCGGCACGCCACCAGCCTCGGCGGCGTGGAATCGACGATGGAGCGCAGGGCCGCCATCGCGGGACAGGGACACCTGCCACCCTCGCTCCTCCGGCTCAGCGTCGGGATCGAGGATGCCGAAGACCTGTGGGCCGATCTCGACTCGGCGATCCGCTCCGCCGCGCCCTGATTCCGGCCGCGGCACACATACGCGGAGCGGGGACGACCCCGTTCCTCCGCTACACAGGTGGGGACGGCCCCACGCCAGACTCGGAGGCAAGTCATGGCCTGGTTCATTCTGCTGCTCGCCGGCCTGCTGGAGGTCGGATGGGCGGTCGGTCTCAAGTACACGGAAGGATTCACCCGCCTCTGGCCCTCGCTCGGAACGGGCGCCGCGCTGATCGCCAGCATGGCGCTGTTGAGCCTTGCGTTGCGGACCTTGCCGCTGGGTACCGCGTACGCGGTCTGGACCGGCATCGGCACCATCGGCACCGCCATCCTCGGCATCGTCCTCTTCAGCGAGCCCGCCACCGCCATCCGCCTGGCGTGCATCGCCCTCATCGTAGCCGGCATCCTCGGGCTGAAGCTGGCCTCGCCCGCGTAGGGCGCGCTCGAACGGGCCTGCTGATACTGCGTCCGGGTGAATCGCGCCCGCCGTTGCGGGCGAATAAATTCGCTGCAACAACTACACGAAGTCCGCCTGCGCGGACTGGGCCTTCGGCCCGAACAGCGACCCTGTAGTCCCCGCAGGGGGACTTCGTGTGGTCGTTGCAGCGGTTTCAACCGCCCGGCTGCGGTGCCGGTGCCACGGACCTCCCGGAATTCCGCATCAGCAGTTTCGTGTATCCCGGGGCCTCGTCGCGGCGGGCGCGGAGTCTGCACGGCGCCGATGGCGCACCTCAACCGGAGCCGTCCTTGTTTCCCATCAGCGACGAAAATCCCACCGAGCTGCGCCCCGTGATGACGGTGGCGCTGATCCTGGTGAACGTGTACGCCTGGTTCCAGCTCCAGGGTGCCGGAACGGAGCACGCGCTGCAGGCGTCTGCGATGCACTTCGGGGCGATCCCGTGCGAGATCACGGGGGTGTGCGCCGTGGAGGGGCTGGGGAACGGGGCGATCCTCACCTCCATGTTCATGCACGGGAGCTGGGAGCACATCATCGGCAACATGCTCTTTCTGTGGGTCTTCGGAAACAACATCGAAGACTCCATGGGGCACCTGCGCTTTCTCGCGTTCTACCTTCTCTGCGGCGCGGTGGCGACGGCGGCGCACATCTGGTTCAACCTGGGCGACGCGGTGCCGGTGGTGGGGGCCAGCGGCGCCATCAGCGGGGTGATGGGGGCGTACATCGTCCTCTATCCGCACGCGCGGGTGAGGACTTGGTTCCCACCCATCTTCCTCTTCCACATCCGGGCGATGTTCTTCCTGGCCTACTGGTTCCTGCTGCAGGTGGCGATGGCCACCATCGACTTCGGGAGCGAGGCGGGCGATGGCGGCGGCGTGGCCGTGTGGGCTCACGTGGGCGGGTTCGTGGCGGGGGTGGTGCTGGTGAAGCTGTTCGAGAACCACGCGCTCACCCAGGCGCGGCGGGCCAAGATCCAGCTGACCCCCGGGCAGGTGGCGCAGGCCCGGCCCTGGCTGTAGAATACCCCACGGGGCGGCAGACCCGCGACGGGTGGTGCACGGCGACGTGGGCCACCCGTTCGTGCATCCGGCGCCCGCCCCTCCTTGCAACCCGCACCCGGCGAGGACCATGGAAGTGACGAGAGAGCTGCTGCACCGCCTCCCCAAGGCGGAGCTGCACGTGCACCTTGACGGATCGCTGCGCCCCGAGACGATGCTGGAGCTGGCGGCGGAGTACGGCAAGAAGATGCCCGCCCACGACCCGGACGCGCTGCGCGACTACATGCACGTGCAGGACGCGCGCAACCTGGTGGAGTACCTGGAGCGCTTCGCCATCACCCTTTCGGTGATGCAGACCGGCGACGCGCTGGAGCGCATCGCCTACGAGCTGGCCGAGGACCTGGCGCGCGAGAACGTGCGCTACGCCGAGATCCGCTACTCGCCCATCCTCAACACGCAGGAGGGGCTCCCGCTCACCGAGGCCGTGGACGCGCCGCTGCGCGGGCTGAAGCGCGCCGAGCAGGAGTTCGGGATCGAGACGGCCATCATCATCTGCGGGATCCGCAACATGGAGCCCGAGACTTCGCGCGACCTGGCCGACCTGACGGTGGCGTACAAGGACCGCGGGGTGGTGGCGTTCGACCTGGCGGGCGCGGAGTACAACTACCCGGCCAAGAAGCACAAGGACGCCTTCTACACCGTCATCAACAAGAACATGGCGGCCACCATCCACGCCGGCGAAGCGTACGGCGCGGAGAGCATCCACCAGGCGCTCCACTACTGCAACGCGCACCGCATCGGCCACGGCACCCGCCTCTTCGAGGACCCGGACCTGATGCGGTACGTGAACGATTTCCGCGTCCCCATCGAGATCTGCCTCACCTCCAACGTGCAGACGCGCGCCGTGGCCTCCTTCGAGGAGCACCCCCTGCGCATGTATTACGACGCGGGCATCATCCTGAGCCTCAACACCGACAACCGCCTGATGAGCGCCACCACGGTGACCGAGGAGTACTGGCGCGCCCACCAGTACCTCGGCTTCACCTGGGACGAGCTCGTGAACCTGTCCCTGATGGGCTTCGACAGCGCCTTCATGCACCGCCCCGAGAAGCTGCGGATGATGGAGCGCGTCCGGGCCGAGATCGCCGCGCTTTGATCTCACACAGAGACACAGAGGCACAGAGATGAAGTCATCTCTGTGCCTCTGTGTCTCTGTGTGATTCCAGAAAGAGATCCATCGAGCGAAAGGGGCGGTCGTGCGCGAGCTGTGCGTCCAGGAAGGCGCGGAGGAGGGCGCGGTGGGCGCCGGGGCGCTCCAGGGACGAGGGGACGTGGCCGCGCGACATGCGCGCGACGTCGGCGCGAGTGGCGGGGTCGAGGATGCGGCCCACGGGGCGGCAGCGGGTGCACGCGACGCCGCCGGCCAGGCTGTCGAAGCGCACGGGGTCGTCGGGGGCCACGGGGCGGCCGCAGGCGACGCAGGCGTCGGTCTGGGGCTCGAAGCCGAGGAGGGAGACCAGCTTCCAGGCGCCGGCGAGGACGGCGCGCTCGGCCCCGGTGGCGGTGGGGGCGGCGGCGATGCCGTCCCACGCCTCCGCCAGCGCCGAGTAGATCTCCGGGTGGGCCTCTTCGGTGGAGGCGCGTAGGACGACCTCGCCCAGGAGCGAGCCGCCCGCGAAGGCGCTCAGCGAGCGGCCGAGCGCCTGGCGCGCGCGCACCAGGTCCCAGCCCGAGAGGGTGTGGAGGTCGCGGCCCTCGCGCATGTAAAAGGTGGCCGTGCCCTCGGTGAAGGGCTCCAGCAGGCCGCCGAAGCGGCTCTTGGGGCGCAGCGCGCCCTTGGCGATCACCGAGCGCAGGCCGTGCTCGCGGGTGTAGAGGCGGAGCACCTTGCTCGTCTCGCTGTACGGGAAGGTCTGGAGCACCAGCGCCCCCGTGCTGACGAGCGCCACCGCGTCACCCGCCCCGCGCGCCCGCCTCGCGGCCCCGGCGCACCGCCAGCCACGCGCCCGCGGCCAGCACGGCCGCCGTCAGCCCCAGCGCGGCCCAGCGCGGGTCCACCGGCGATGGCGTGGGCCCCCGCCAATCCAACCCCACCCGGCTCCCCGCGCGCACCCCGGCGCCGGTGAAGAGAAGGAACTCCTCCCCCTCCACCGCGAAGGGACGCGATCCGCCCAGCCCCGCCACCTCGATGTCGGGGGCGGGCTGCCTCACGTACAGGTTCACGGAATCCGTGGCGTGCTCCACCGGGAGCGTCGCCTGCCGCGGACTGGCCGGGAGGCGGTAGCGGAAGATGAAGTCGCGCTCCCCCGGCACCAGCGGCGCGGCCACCCACACGCGGTCGCCCACGCGAACGATCTCGCCCGGGTTCTGCCGCGCGCCCACCGCCGGCGAGCCCGAGCCGTCGCCGCCGTCGCCCGCCTCGAAGGCGGTGCTCCCCTTGGGGATGGCGATGCCGAAGAGGGGGCGCGTCGCGTCGGGCACCAGGGTGCGGCGGGCGCGGTTGTCCACGCGCACCAGCTCCGCCACCTCCCAGCCGCCGTCGCTGCCGGGGATCAGCACCACGTCGCGGCGGGTGACCTTCACCGAGTCCGCGGTGGCGCGCGAGGTGGTGGTGTCGAACACCTCGATGCGGTAGCTGCTGTCCCCCGCCCCGCCGTGCACCACCGGGCCGAAGTAGCGCACCCCGTCCGCCACCGCGGTGGCGAAGAAGACGGTGAACCCCGCCGTGTCCTGCACGGGCGGCAGGGGGATGGAAAAGCTGCCGCCGGGGCCGGTGGAGACCCTGGCCACGGGCCCGCGCGTGTTGCGGGTTACGCGGTGGAGCTCCACCTCCAGCCCGGGCGCGGGCGCGCCGGAGCGGGTCACGGTGCCCGCCAGCGTCTGCGCGGCGGCGGGCGAGGCGAGAGCGGCGAGTGCGAAAACGAAAGCGAGGCGGCCGGCCTTTCGGCGCGCCGCCCCGCGGATGCGGTCGGTCACGGGTTGAAGCGTCCCAGGTCTTCGGGGTTCAGCTTGCGCAGGTACTCCTTCAGCTCGTCCGGCGGAAGGCCGGGCGTGGGCGGCGTCATCGGGTCCGGCGACTCGCCGTCCGGCACGTCGCCCCCCTGCACCACGATGGAGGTGGAGCTGTCCAGCAGCTCGTCGTCGGCGAAGAGATCGGCGCGCGTGCGCAGCGCGATGGCGATGGAGTCCGACGGGCGGGCGTCCACGGTGAACACCTCGTCCCCGCGCTGGATCACCAGCTCGGCGAAGTACGTGTTGTCCTGCACCCGCGTGATCAGCACCCGCGTCACCCGGCCGCCCAGGCCCGTGATGATGGAGGGGAAGAGGTCGTGGGTGAGCGGGCGGGAGAACTTCATCCCCGCCAGCTCCATGGCGATGGCGCTCGCCTCGGCCGGGCCGATCCAGATGGGGAGCACCCGCTCTCCGTCGGCCTCCTGCAGCAGCACCACCGGCGACTTGTTGGCCTGGTCCAGCCCCAGGCTCTGGACTTTCAATTTGATCATGAGCTTCGGATGACGGCTCGAGAGTGCGTAAGTGCGTTAGTGCGTGAGTGCGTTGTACAGCAGTAAGCGCACTCACGCACTAACGCACTCACGCACTTTTTTCCCTATGCCTTCGCGGCCGTACGGAGATCCTCCACCCGGTCCGTCCTCTCCCAGGGGAAGAGCGTCACCGGGGTGCCGTTGCCGCCCTGCACCGACGGGCGGCCGAAGTGGCCGTACGCGGCGGTGGGGCGGTAGATGGCGCTGCGCAGGTTGAGGGCTTCGATGATGCCCTTGGGCGTGAAGTCGAAGACTTCCTGCAGGGCCTTCTCGATCGCCTCCTCGTCCACCTGCGAGGTGCCAAAGGTGTCCACGCGCACCGACACGGGCTGCGCCACGCCGATGGCGTAGGCCAGCTGGATCTCGCAGCGGCGGGCCAGGCCGGCGGCCACCACGTGCTTGGCGGCCCAGCGGGCGGCGTACGCGGCCGAGCGGTCCACCTTGGTGGGGTCCTTGCCGCTGAAGGCGCCGCCGCCGTGGCGGCCCATGCCGCCGTAGGTGTCCACGATGATCTTGCGGCCCGTGAGCCCCGCGTCGCCGTGGGGCCCGCCGATGACGAAGCGGCCCGTGGGGTTGATGTGGAACTTGCAGTGCGCCGGGTCGAACAGGTCCTCCGGGAGCACGGGCGTGATCACCTGCTCGATGATCGCGGCGTGGATCTCCTCGTTCGTCACGTCGTTGTCGTGCTGCGTGCTCACGACGATGGTGTCGATGTGCACCGGGCGGCCATCCTCGTACGCCACCGTCACCTGCGTCTTCCCGTCCGGGCGCAGCCAGAGCAGCTTGCCGTTCTTGCGCACCGCGGCCAGACGCTCGGCCAGGCGGTGGGCAAGGAGGATGGGCGTGGGCATCAGCGCGTCGTTCTCGTCCGACGCGTACCCGAACATCATCCCCTGGTCGCCCGCGCCGCCCGTGTCCACGCCCTGCGCGATGTCGGGCGACTGGCGGTCGATGGTGGTCATCACCGCGCAGGTGTGCGCGTCGATCCCGTAGTTGGCGTCGGTGTAGCCGATGGACTTCAGCGTCCCGCGGACGATGCCGGGGATGTCCACGTAGGTGTCGGTGGTGATCTCGCCGGCGACCACGGCCACGCCGGTGGTCACGAGCGTCTCGCAGGCCACGCGGCCGTTGGGGTCCTTCTCGAGGATGGCGTCGAGGACGGCGTCCGAGATCTGGTCCGCGATCTTGTCGGGATGCCCCTCGGTTACGGACTCCGACGTGAAGAGCTGGCGATGAGCCACGATGTTCTGCGCTGTGGAAGGGTCGGGCAAATATCGGGGAACGGCCCCGCGAAAGTGCGGGAAGATACGCGATCAGGCCGGGGCCGACAAGCTCCACGCCCCAGCGAACTTGGTCCCGTCTAACGGCTGGGGAACAGCAGCCTCACACAGAGACACAGAGGCACAGAGAGGCAGGGGCCGAGCTTTGTGGAGCCGGGGCGCGGGTCTGGGCCCTTCTTCTGAGCTACGCGCGGGAACCCACACGCAGATTGCGCCAGCTACGCGCGGTGCCAGCCACGTCGACGAGCCCAACCACGAGCGAAGCGGCGGAGAACCGTGCGACCATCTCCATATGCTTCAGATCGTGGAGATCCCATTGCGGTTTCAACATACCCACGTGAATGCGCGACCGGCACGCGTAGCGCGCGCGGCGCGTGGCATGTACCACATCCTCTCGACCGCCGCTCCTCCGGACCCGGCAAAGTCGAGAATCGCCTACTGAGAGGTGTACCCACCGTCGGCGCTGACCAGCGCACCGGTCATGAACGGACAATCATCAGACAACAAGAACAGCACGGCCTTGCCTATCTCTTCGGGTGTTCCGAGTCGCTGGATCGGCTGGGCTTCGCGCAACAATGCGTAGATGTCCTCGACCGGCATGCCGCTCATCTGATGAAATCGCTCGATCGATGGCGCAAGCATCGGAGTATCTATCGTACCGGGGCAGATGCAGTTGACCCGTACGTTGTAGGGAGCGTAGTCGATAGCGCTACTCTTGGTGAGTTGCCCCAGGGCCGCCTTACTCATCCCATATACCGTGCTGGACCCCTTGCCGATGAATACCTGATCCGATCCCATCAGGACGACGTTGCCGTATCGCTGTTTCCTCATTACCGGGAGAACTTCTTTCAAAACGTAAAAAGGACCCTTCAAATTGATGGCCAGGACGCGTTCGAACTCCTCGATGCTGGTGTCCTCGATGCCAGCAAACAGATGAACGCCCGCGGCGACGAAGAGCAGGTCAATCCTGCTTTCCTGGTCCACGACATTCCGAACGCAGCGTCCAACCTGGTTGTAGTCCTGGACGTCGCACGATTGGAACAAACCGTCCGCTGTCTGCTTGATATCGAGCACGTGCGTCCGGCATCCCTCCGCCGCCAGTAGCCGCACCACGGCGTTGCCCATGCCGGAGGCTCCGCCGACGACCAGGGCCACCTTGTCTTTGAACCCGGACTGTTTCTGCATGGGTGTAGCGCGAGGCTCGTTCAGAAAGTGAGGGGCGGTACAAAGTTGCAGAGGCACGGATGGACTTGCTTCCTCCGTGCCTCTGTGTCTCTGTGTGAGCCGCTTTCGTCAGTGCCTCAGGCTGGCGCCGACAGGCTCCACGGGCCCGCGAACTTGGAGAGATCCAGCACCTTGCGCAGCTCCTCGGTGAGCGCGTGCACCACCTGGTCCGGGGTGCCGGCCTCCAGCGCGAGCGCCACGGCGCGGGCGGCGTCTTCGTGGCGCACGGACCGGATCACCTTCTTGATCTCCGCCAGCGCCGCGGGCCCCACGCTCAGCGACGAGACACCCATCCCGATCAGCATGAACGCACCCAGCGGCGTGGCCGCAAGCTCGCCGCACACGCTCACCTCGATGCCGGCCTTGCGGCCGGCGCGGGCCACCTGGTCCAGCAGCCGCACCACGCCGGGGTGGAAGGGGTTGTAGCGTCGCGCCAGGCGGCTGTTGCCCCGGTCCACCGCCAGCGTGTACTGCACAAGGTCGTTGGTGCCCACCGAGAAGAAGTCCACGTGCTTGGCCAGCTCCGCGGCGGAGATGGCGGCGGCCGGGGTCTCGATCATGGCACCCAGGGAGTATCTGGCGGGAAGCTCGTGCCCCTCGGCGCGCAGCTCGGCGGCGCACTCCTCCATCAGGGCGCGCGTGTCCGTGATCTCGTCCACGTCGTTGATCAGGGGGAGCATGATGCGCACGTCGCCGAAGCGCAGGGTGCGCAGCAGGGCGCGCAGCTGCGTCTTGAACATCACCGGCTCGTCCAGGCACACGCGGATGGCGCGCCACCCCAGGAAGGGGTTCTCCTCCGGCGCCATGTGCAGGAAGGCGGGGAACTTGTCGCCCCCCAGGTCAAAGGTGCGGATCACCACCGGCATCCCGGGGAAGGCCTTCACCACCTGCGTGTAGGCGCGGAACTGCTCCTCCTCGCCCGGCGCCGTCCCCCGCCCCACCACCAGGAACTCGGTGCGGTAGAGCCCCACGCCCTCGGCGCCGTGCACGCGCGCGCTGTCCGCCTCGCCCGGGAGGTCGATGTTGGAGCGCAGCTCCATCCGCACGCCGTCACGCGTCTCGGCGGGAAGGTGGGCGAGGAGCACCAGCTCCTGCTCCCACTCGCGCACCTGGAAGTCGCGCTCGCGGTACGCCCGCTTGTCGTCTTCGCTGGGCGCTACGATCACGCGGCCGGTGCGGCCGTCCAGGATGATGTCGTCGCCGTCCTTCACCTGCTCGCTCAGGTCGCCCAGCGCCACCACGCAGGGGATGTCCAGCGAGCGGGCCAGGATGGACGAGTGCGAGGTGCGCGTGCCCTTGTCGGTGGCCAGCCCCACCACGTGCCTCCGGTCCAGCTGCACGGTGAGCGAGGGGGTGAGCTCGCGCGCGATGAGGATCACCTGCCCCTGGTCGCGCGAGCCCAGCTCCGGGTCCGGAAGGTTCATCAGCCTGCGCAGGACGCGCGTCTGCACGTCGGCCAGGTCGTTGAGCCGGTCCAGCACCATGGGATGCGACGTGTGCGAGAGGGCGCTCTCCCACTCCAGCACGCGCCACTCGAAGGCGCGCTCCGCCGTCAGGTGGCTCTCGCGGATGTAGGCGATGGTCCCCTCCACCAGGTCCACGTCTTCCAGCATCAGCACCTGGGGCTCGAAGATCTGGGCCTCCACCGCGCCCATGCTCTCGGCCGTGCGCGCCTGCAGCTCGCGGATGCGCCCCTTGGCGAACTCGCACGCCTCGCGGAAGCGCACCACCTCGCCCTCCACCTGCGCGGGGGCCACCGTGGTGCCGTGCGGAACCCGCGGCACCTCCCAGCGCAGCACGCGCGCGCGGGCGATGACGATGCCGGGGGCGGACGGGATGCCGTCGCGGACGAGCGTCACAGCGTCAGTCCTCACCAAATCCGTTCTGGATCAGCCCCGTGAGGGCGCCGACCGCCGCTTCGGCGTCGTCGCCGCGGGCGCGGATGTTCACCACCGAGCCGCACTCGGCCGCGAGCATCATCACCCCCATGATGCTCTTGCCGCTGACCTCCACGTCGTCCTTGCGGATCCACACGTCCGATTTGAAGCGGTTGGCCAGCTTCACGAACTCCGCCGCCGGACGCGCGTGGAGCCCGTACCTGTTCACGATGGTCACTTCCGATGCGTGTTCCATCCGGTCAGCCGTCAGAGGGTGCGCGCGAGGAGGATCCCCGCGACCGTCGTTGCCAGGAGCGCCGCCGCGATGACGGAGCGCACGTGTGTCCGCAGCAGGAGGCCGGCGGCGATGGCGCACGCGGCGAGCGCGAGCTGCCCCGGGCCGTCGGCGGGCCCGGCGGCGAGCACCACCGCCGCGAAGCCGGCCAGCGCCGCGCCCGCCGCCGACGCCTGCTCGCCCAGCCGCTGAAGGGGCGACTCGCGCAGCGCCCTGGCCACCGCCAGCCCGTCGCGCAGCCCCACCCGCAGACCCCACACGCGGAGCCAGAGGTGGAGCGCGTTGTGGGCGGCGAGGAAGGCCACGATCCCCACCCACCAGGCGGCCCCGGCCGCGAGCAGCGCCACGCCCAGCAGGGCGCAGGCGGGGCGCCAGGCGGCCCACACCAGCCGGTCGCCCAGGGTACCCAGCGACCCGCGCAGGGCGGCCTTGAAGCGCTCCACCGTGTCGCGGGGAACGCCGTCGGCCTCCAGGCGCGCGATGGCGCCCGCGGCGACGGTGGCCAGGTACGGGTGGCTGTTGAAGAGCTCCGTGTGGCGGCCGGTGGCGGCGGCGAGCGCGGCCGGATCTCCCGCGTGCACCTCGCGCAGCGCGGGTGCCAGCACGAACGCCATTCCCGTGCCGATCAGGGTGCGGTAGTTCCACGATCCCTGCACCGCGAAGGAGCGCAGGAGCATCGCCCGCCGGGTCCCCGCCCCGAGCTCCCTCATCGCGCCAGCAGGAAGACCGCCCCCGCCACCGCCCCCGCCGCGAACCACGCCAGCCGGTGGGCGCCGAACAGGCGGATGGACGACGCCACCGCCGCCGCCGCCGCCAGCCCCGCCGCCATCCGCCCCCATCCCACGGGGAAGCCGGAGGGAAGCAGCCCCGCCAGCGCGTCCGTCACCAGCAGCCCCGCGCCCGTCACCAGCACGCCGCGAACGAAGTCCATCGCGACGGCCGCAAGGTGGCGGCGGTCCACCGTGCCGGGCGACACGGGCGAGCCGTCGCCGGCCAGCGCCACGTTCACGGTGCGCAGGCGGCTCACGCTCCACGAGCCCACCCACTCCCACGCCAGGGCAAAGAGCACCACCGCCACCAGCAGCGCCTCGCCCCCGCCGCCGCGCGCGAACACCGCCGCCGCGGCCA
>DASVSA010000534.1:0-5412 GCA_036388335.1 Longimicrobium sp.
GCCGCGCTTCATCCACCGCTGGATCGAGGGGTGGGCCGCGCGCGAGCCGGGGCGCGCCGCCGTGGCGTGGGAGGGCGGAACGCTGGCGTACGGCGAGCTGAACGCGCGCGCCAACCGGCTGGCGCACCACCTCCGCGCCCGCGGCGTGGGGCGCGGCGACCGCGTGGCCGTGTGCGTGGAGCGCGGGCCGGCGATGGTGGTGGCGCCGCTGGCGGTGCTCAAGGCGGGCGGCGCGTACGTGCCGCTGGACCCCGCCTACCCGCTGGCCCGCCTCCACCACATGCTGGAGGACAGCACCCCCACCCTGCTGCTGACCGAGACGGCGCTGGCCGGCCTCTTCGCGGAGGTGGACGTGCCGGCGCTGGACCTGGCCGACACGCGCGCCTGGGCGGCGGAGCCGGCGACGAACCCGGAGCGTGCCGGCACGCCGGAGCAGCTCGCGTACGTCATCTTCACCTCCGGCTCCACCGGGCGTCCCAAGGGGGTGGCGGTGGAGCACCGCGGCCTGTGCAACATGGCCGCCGCGCAGGCGCGGACCTTTGGGGTCGCGCCGGAGAGCCGCGTCCTGCAGTTCGCGTCGTTCTCGTTCGACGCCTGGGCCTTCGAGGTGGTGATGGCGCTGTGCTCGGGCGCCGCGCTGCACCTGCCGCCGCGCGGCGTGATCCCCGCCGGCGAGCCGCTGGTGCGGATGCTGGACGGCGCCGGGATCACCCACGCCACCCTGCCGCCGGCCGTGCTCGCCACGCTCCCCGCCCACGCGGAGCTGCGCTCCGTGCAGACGCTGGTGCTGGCGGGCGACGTGGTGACCGGCGCGCTGGCGCGGCGCTGGGCCCGCGGCCGCCGGCTGTTCAACGCCTACGGCCCCACCGAGGCCACCGTCTGGTCTACCGTGCACGAGTACGGCGCGGACGAGGAGGGCAGCCCCTCCATCGGCCGGCCCATCGGCAACGCGCGCGTGTACGTGCTGGACGCGGCGGGCGAGCCGGCGCCGGTGGGGGTGGCGGGCGAGCTTCACGTGGGCGGGGCGGGGGTGGCGCGCGGGTACCTGGAGCGGCCGGAGCTGACGGCTGAGCGCTTCGTGGAAGACCCCTTCGCGGGCGGGCGGATGTACCGCACCGGCGACCTGGCGCGCTGGCTGCCGAATGGTACCCTGGAGTTCCTGGGGCGCAACGACCACCAGGTGAAGGTGCGCGGCTACCGCATCGAGCTGGGCGAGATCGAGAGCCGCCTGGCCCACTACCCGGGCGTGCGCGAGGCGGCCGTGCTGGCCCGCGAAGACGTGCCGGGAGACCGACGCCTGGTGGCGTACCTGGCCGCGCCGGAGCCGCTGGACGTGGAGGCGCTGCGTGCCCACCTCTCCGCCGGGCTGCCGGAGTACATGGTGCCCGCGGCGTTCGTGCGCCTGGATGCGCTTCCCCTTACCCCCAACGGCAAGACGGACCGCCGCGCCCTGCACGCTCCCGAAGAGGCCGCTCACGCCGTTCACGCGTACGAGGCGCCCGTGGGTGCGATGGAGGAGGCGGTCGCGGCGATCTGGGCGGACCTGCTGGGGGTGGAGCGGGTGGGGCGGCTCGACCACTTCTTCGACCTGGGCGGCCACTCGCTGCTGGCGGTGCAGGTGGTGTCGCGCGTGTGGCAGGAGCTGGACGTGGAGGCCGAGCCCGGCGACCTCTTCCAGCACCCGGTGCTGGCGGACTTCGCGCGCGGGCTGGAGGGGGCCGCGCCCGCGGAGAGCCAGGGCATCGGCCGCGCGGCTGAAAGCGAGCGCCAGGCGCTCTCTTTCGCGCAGCAGCGCCTCTGGTTCCTGGAGCAGCTGGGCGGCGCCGGGGCCGCGTACCACATCCCGCTGAGCGTGCGGCTGCGCGGCGCGCTGGACGGGCGGGCGCTGCGGCGCGCGCTGGACCGCGTGGTGGCCCGGCACGAGGCGCTGCGCACCACCTTTGCGCAGGTGAACGGCGAGGCGGTGCAGCTCATCGCCCCCGCGGAGGGGAGCCGCTTCCACCTGGTGGAGCACGACCTGGCCGGCTCGCCGGCGCTGGACCGCCTGGCGGCCGAGGAGGCGCGCGCGCCCTTCGACCTGGCGCACGGCCCGCTCGCCCGTGGCCGGCTGGTGAAGCTGGCCGACGACGACCACGTGCTGCTGGTGACGATGCACCACATCGTCAGCGACGGCTGGTCGATGGGCGTGCTCGTGGGCGAGATCAACACGCTGTACACGGCCTTCCTGCGCGGCGAGGCCGACCCGCTCCCGCCGCTCGCCATCCAGTACGCGGACTACGCCGCCTGGCAGCGCCAGTGGCTGAGTGGCGAGGTGCTGCGCGAGCAGGGCGCGTTCTGGAAGGAGGCGCTCTCCGGCGCGCCCGAGCTGCTGCGGCTGCCCACGGACCGCCCCCGGCCCGCGGTGCAGGACCACGCCGGGGCTGTCGCGGCCGTGGAGCTGGACGCGGAGCTGACGGCGGCGCTCAGGGCGCTGGGCCAGCGGCACGGCACCACGCTCTTCATGACGCTGATGGCGGCGTGGGCCACGGTGCTCGCGCGCCTCTCCGGCCAGGACGACGTGGTGATCGGCACGCCGACGGCCAACCGGGGGCGCCCGGAGACGGAGGGGCTGATCGGCTTCTTCGTCAACACGCTCGCGCTGCGCCTGGACCTGGCGGGCGAGCCCACGGTGGCGGAGCTGCTGGCGCGGGTGAAGGAGCGCGCGCTCAGCGCGCAGGCGCACCAGGACATCCCGTTCGAGCAGGTGGTCGAGCTGGTGAGGCCCGCGCGCACGCGGGCTCATTCCCCGCTCTTCCAGGTGCTCTTCGCCTGGCAGAACGCGCCCATGGGGAGCCTGGAGCTGCCGGGGCTGACACTGGAAGCCGGCGAAGCGACGTCCCGCACCACCGCCAAGTTCGACCTGTCGCTCATCCTCCAGGAGGAGGACGGCGGGATCGTGGGTGGCATGGAGTACGCGACGGCGCTCTTTGACGCGGCTACCATCGAGCGCTACCTCGGCTACCTGCGCCGCGTGCTGCAGGCCATGGTCGCGGACGAGCGGCAGACGGTCGGCCGGCTTGCGCTGCTGGGCGAGGACGAGCGGCGGCGGGTGGTGGAGGAGTGGAACGCCACCGACGCGGAGTACCCCGCCGAGACGGGCGTCCACGCGCTCTTCGAGGCGCAGGCGCGGCGCACGCCCGGCGCCGTGGCGCTGGTGGATGGCGACGTGACGCTGACGTACGCGGAGCTGGACGCGCGGGCCAACCGCCTCGCGCGCCTCCTGCGTGAGCGCGGCGCCCGCGCGGGTGAGATGGTGGCGGTGCTGGTGCCGCGCTCGCTGGAGCTGGTGGTGGCGGAGCTGGCGGTGCTCAAGGCGGGCGCGGCCTACGTGCCCATCGACCCGTCCTTCCCCGCCGCGCGCATCCAGTTCATGGTGGCGGACAGCGGCGCGCGCCTGGTGCTCGCCCGCTCGGGCGACGTGCTGCCGGAGCTCGCGGCCGGGCGCATGGACGTGGACACCGTGGACGGCCCGGCCGATGCGCTGCCGGAAGTGCCGGGGAACGACGCGGCGGCGTACGTGATGTACACCTCCGGCTCCACCGGCACGCCCAAGGGCGTGGTGGTGCCGCACCGGGCCATCGTGCGGCTGGTGATCAACAACGGGTACGCGGACTTCGCCGACCGGGTGGCCTTCGCCGCCAATCCGGCGTTCGACGCCACGACGATGGAGGTGTGGGGGCCGCTGCTCAACGGTGGCACCATCGTCGTCATCCCCGCGGACGTGTTCCTGGACGCGGATGCGTTCGCGCACACGCTGGCGGATCACGACGTGGGCGTCCTCTTCCTCACCACCGCCGTCTTCAACACGCACGCGCGGGCGATCCCCGGCGCGCTGGCCCGGCTCCGCTGCCTGATGGCGGGCGGCGAGGCGGCCGATCCGGTGTCGTTCGCGCGGGTGCTGGCGGAGGACGGGCCGGTGGCGCTCGTCCACTGCTACGGTCCCACCGAGGCGGCCACGTTCGCCCTCACGCACCCGGTCGCGGAGGTGGGCGAGGGAGCCCTCCCGCTGGGGCGGCCCATCTCCAACACGCGTGTCTACCTGCTGGATGCGCGCGGCGAGCCGGTGCCCGTGGGCGTGGCGGGCGAGGTGCACATCGGCGGGGCGGGCGTGGCGCTTGGATACCTGAACCAGCCGGCGCTGACCGCTGAGCACTTCGTGGATGATCCCTTCGCGGGCGGGCGGATGTACCGCACGGGGGACATCGCGCGCTGGCTACCGAACGGTACCATCGAGTTCCTGGGGCGCGACGACCACCAGGTGAAGGTGCGCGGCTACCGCATCGAGCTTGGCGAGATCGAGGCGCGCCTGTGCGAGCACCCCGCGCTGCGGCAGGTGGCGGTGCTGGCGCGCGAGGACGTGCCGGGCGACAAGCGGCTGGTGGCGTACTGCGTGGGAATGGACAGAGTGGACGCGGAGGTGTTGCGCGAGCACCTGGTGGCGAAGCTGCCGGAGTACATGGTGCCCGCGGCGTACGTCTGGCTGGACGCGCTCCCGCTCACCGCGAACGGCAAGGTGGACCGCCGCGCGCTCCCCGCGCCCGAAGGCGACGCGTTCGCCACGCGCGAGTACGAGGCGCCCACAGGTGAGACGGAAGAGGTGCTGGCCGGGATCTGGAGCGAGGTGCTGGGGGTGGAGCGCGTGGGGCGGCGCGACCACTTCTTCGAGCTGGGCGGGCACTCGCTGCTGGCGGTGCAGCTGAGCTCGCGGGTGCGGCAGGCGCTGGGCGTGGAGGTGGCGCTCGGCGAGCTGTTCGCGCGCCCGGTGCTGGCGGACTTCGCGGCCGGGCTGGAGACGGCCGGGCGCTCGGAGCTGCCGGCCATCGTCCCCACCCCACGCGGCGGGCGGCTGGCGCTCTCGTTCGCGCAGCAGCGGCTCTGGTTCCTGGAGCAGCTGGGCGCGGCCGGGCGCGCGTACCACATCCCCATCCGCCTGCGCCTGCGCGGCAGGCTGGACCGGGAGGCGCTGGGCGCCGCGCTGGACCGCATCGTCCAGCGGCACGAGGCGCTGCGCACCACCTTCCACACGGAGATGGGCGAGCCGTACCAGGCCGTCGCCCAGGACAGCCGCTTCCACCTGGTGGACCACGACCTCCGCGGACGGCCGGAGGAGCTCGGACGGCTGGCGGCGGAGGAGGCGGTCGCGCGCTTCGACCTGTCTCGCGGGCCCCTCGTCCGCGGCCGCCTGGTGCGGCTGGGCGACGAGGAGCACGTGCTGCTGGTGACGATGCACCACATCGTGAGCGACGGCTGGTCGATGGGCGTGCTCACGCGCGAGGCGAGCGCGCTCTACGCCGCCTTCCGCGCCGGCCGGGCGGATCCGCTGCCGCCGCTGGAGCTGCAGTACGCGGACTACGCGGCGTGGCAGCGCGGCTG
>DASVSA010000535.1:0-7338 GCA_036388335.1 Longimicrobium sp.
TATCCTCTACTCACGTCAAGACACGGAGGCACGGAGAAGAACCAATCTCCGTGCCTCCGTGCCTCCGTGTGAGCCCATCTCTTTGCTAGTCCGCGCGCATCGCCACGATGGGATCGACGCGGGTGGCCCGGCGGGCGGGGATGAGCGACGCCAGCACGGCCACGCCCACCAGGATCACGACCACGGAGACCATCGTCACCGGGTCCATCGCCCCCACGCCGAAAAGCAGGCCGTTGATGAGGCGCGTGAGGAGGAGCGAGCCGATCACCCCGATCACCACGCCCACGGCCGTGAGCCGAAGCCCCTGCCCCAGCACCAGCCGCAGCACCCCGGACGCCTCGGCGCCCAGCGCCATCCTCACGCCGATCTCCTGCGAGCGGCGGGCGACATCGAACGACATCACCCCGTAGATCCCCACGGCCGCCAGCGCCAGCGCGATCGCGGCGAACAGCCCCAGGAGCGCCGTGGCGAAGCGGCGCGGGCCCAGGTTGCGGTTCACGATCTCGTCCATGGTCCGCACCCGCGAGATCGGCTGCTGCGGGTCCACCTCGCGCACGGCGGCGCGCACGGAGCTCACGAGCTGCGTGGGATCGCCCGTGCCGCGCAGGGCCAGCGTGAGCGCGGGGATCGCCATCTGGCGGTAGGGGACGTAGAGCTGCGCGCGGCCCTCGGAGTCGATGCCGTCCTGGCGCGTGTGGCCCACCACGCCCACCACCTCCACCCAGTTGGGCGACTCGTCGGTCCCGTCCAGCGAGATCCGCTTGCCCACGGCGTCCTGCCCCGGCCAGTACGCCTTCGCCATCGCCTGGTCCACGATGGCCACGCGCGGGGCGCCCTCGCGGTCCGCGTCGGTGAACGCGCGGCCCCGGATGAGCGGGATGCGCAGCGCGGCGAAGAACCCGGGGTAGATCGTGCGGAAGTTTCCGTACGGGCCCACCTCGCCCTCGGGCACGGTGATCCCCTCCACGTCGAAGGAGCGGTTCCACCCGCCGGTGAGCGGCACCGACGACGCGGCGCCCGCCGCCTGCACGCCCGGGAGCGCGGCCAGGCGCGGGAGGAGCGCGTCGAAGAAGGCGATCCGCGCCGTGTCCGACGTGTACTTGGCCTCCGGGAGCGCCAGGTTCATCGTCACCACCCCGCGCGAGTCGAAGCCGGGGTCCACCTGCTGGATCCGGGCGAAGCTGCGGATGAGGAGCCCGGCGCCGGTGAGGAGCATCAGCGCCAGCGCCACCTGCGTCACCACCAGCACGCGCCGCGTGGCCGACCCGCGGCGGTCCGGCCCGCCGCTGCGCCCGCCCTCGCGCAGCGCGCTCTGCAGGCTGCCGCGCAGCGACTGCATCATGGGCACGGAGCCGAAGACGAGGCCGGTGAGGAGCGCCAGCGCGCAGGTGAAGAGCAGGACGGAGGCGTCGATGGAGATCGTCTCCACCCAGATCAGGTTCTCCGGCCTGAGCGCCGCCAGCAGCCGCAGCCCGGCGAAGGCCAGCGCCAGCCCCAGCAGCGCCCCGGTGAGCGAGAGGACCATGCTCTCCACGAGGAACTGCCGCGCCAGGTCGCCGCTCCGCGCGCCCAGCGCGCTGCGGATGGCCACTTCCTTGCGCCGCGCCGCGGCCCGCGCCAGCAGAAGGTTGGCCACGTTGCCGCACGCGATCAGGAGCACGAAGCCCACCGCCCCCAGCAGCACCAGCAGCGCGGGCCGCAGCTCCCCCGACGCCTGCTCGCCCAGAGAGCGCACCTTCAGCGTCCAGTCGGGCGGGTACTCGCCCGGGTTCTCCTTCTTCAGCCGCTCGGCGAAGTGGGTGATTGCCCCCGACGCGGCCTCCACCGTCACCCCCGGCTGCAGGCGCGCCGTGAGCGAGAGGAACTCGCTGGTGCGCGCCGTCAGGAGCTCCGGCTCGAAGACGAGGGGCGCGTAAAGGTCGATGTCGGGGTTGAAGACGTTGCGGAAGCTGCGCGGCATCACCCCGATCACCGAGTACGCCTCGCCGTTGAGCTGCACCGTGCGCCCCACCACGGCCGGGTCGCCGCCGAACACGCTCTGCCAGAGCGCGTGGCTCAGCACCACCTCGTTCTCGCGCGGCGCCGTGCCGGCCGCGGGCGGCTGGATGGCGCGCCCGATGGCCGCGGGTACGCCGTACGTGGTGAAGAAGTCCGGCGTCACGCGCGACCCGTTCAGCCGCTGCGGCTGCCCCTCGCCGGTCAGGTTCACCCCCCACCCGCTCTGCACGGCCACGTCGCTGAACAGCCGCTTCTGCGCCCTGAGGTCGTTGTACGTGGGCACCGCCGCCCCCGCCTCCAGGTTGTTGATGGAGGGATAGAAGTGGGTGACGGTGACCAGCCGGTCGGACGCCGCGTACGGCAGCGGGCGGAGGAGGACGGCGTTCACGACGCTGAAGATGGCCGTGTTGGCCCCGATCCCCAGCGCCAGCGTGAGCACCGCCACCAGCGCGAAACCGGGACTACGGAGGAGCGTGCGGAACGCGTACCGGATGTTGCCGAGCGTGTTCATGGGGGCGCCTGGTTGGGCCGGTGGGGAGGGGAGTGGGCGGACACACCTTTGGATGCGCGAGAGGCCCCAAGGGTTTGATCCCCTCTCCGTGTCTCCGTGTCTCCGTGTGAGATTGCCGTTCCGCCGCCCGGCGTCGCATACTGTCTGCGCCCGAACCCACCTCAACCGGCAGGACGGATGCGCTACCGCTACCACACCCTGGACGTGTTCACCGACCGCCCCTTCGGCGGCAACCCGCTGGCGGTCTTCCCCGACGCGCGGGGGCTCTCCGCCTGGCAGATGCAGAGCGTGGCGCGCGAGCTCAATCTCTCGGAAACGGTGTTCGTGCTCCCCGCCGAGGCCGGGGGGACGCGGCGGGTGCGCATCTTCACTCCCGGCGGCGAGCTCCCCTTCGCGGGGCACCCCACCGTGGGCACGGCCATCCTCCTGGTCGCGCTGGGCGAGGTGCCGGCGGAGGATGGCGAGGTGGAGGTGGTGCTGGAGGAGGGCGTGGGCCCCGTGCCGGTCGTCGTGCGGGTGCGCGGCGGGAAGGCGGAGTTCGCGCGCTTCACCGCCCCTCAAGCCCCCGAGTTCCTGCCGCCCCCTCCCGCGCCCGCCGAGCTGGCGGCGGCGCTAGGGCTGGACGTGGCCGATCTGGCCGACGCCCCGTGGGAGCCGGCGGTGGTGTCGTGCGGCGTCCCCTTCACCGTGATCCCGCTGCGCGATGCGGACGCGCTTGCCCGCGCGCGGCTGGACCCGGCGGCGTGGGAGCGCGTGCTGGCGGGGAGCGGCGGGCCGCACGTGTACCCGGTGGTCCCCGCGGCGCCGGGCGGCACGGTGCGGGTGAGGATGTTCTCGCCCACCATGGGAATCGCGGAAGATCCCGCCACCGGGGCCGCGGCGGCGGCGCTGGGCGGGTACCTGGCGCGCGGATCGGGCGCCGGCACGCTGAGCTGGACGGTGGAGCAGGGACTGGAGATGGGCCGCCCCAGCCGCATCGAGCTGGAGGCGGACGTGGCGGACGGGCGCGCGGCGGCGGTGCGCGTGGGCGGCTCCGCCATCCTCATGTCGGAGGGGACGATGGAGATCCCGGGCGAGAATGCGGAGCGGGCGCGCGCGTGGGAGCCGGTCGATCTCGCGGGCGCGCCGGTGGGCGCCTACTCGCGCGCCATCCGCGCCGGCGACCTCGTCTTCGTCAGTGGCCAGGTGCCGCGCGACCTGGAAACGGGCGAGCTGATGGGCACCACCCTGGCCGAGCAGACCCGCGCCGTGCTGGAGAACGTGCGCCGCGTCCTCGCCGCCGCCGGCGCCACGCTCGACGACGTGGTCTCGGTGACGGCGTACCTGGAGGAGATCGGCGACTGGGGCGAGTTCAACGCCGTGTACCGCGAGGCGTTCAGCGCGCCCTACCCCACGCGCACCACGGTGGGCGCATCGCTCCACGACGTGCTGGTGGAGATCACCGTCATCGCGCGGGTGCGGCCGTGAGGACGCTGGGGCGGGGCGCCGCGCTGGCGACGCTGGGCGTAGCCGCCGCCGCGCACCCGGCGTGGGCGCACGTCAAGTGGTTCAGCCGCTTCTCCTTCGGCGACCGGCCGCGCACCACGGCCGAGGTGCTCACGCCCACCTTCTTCGGGCTGGCGGTGCTGAGCATGGCCACCATCGCCGCGATGGTGCTCCTGGACCGCCGCCTGGCGGACGTCCCCGCCTACCGCCGCGTCAACGACTGGCTCGTCTCGCGCAGCGACCACGCGCTGGGGGCGATGCGGGTGGGGGCCGGGGCCGCGCTCCTCCTCTCGTGGCAGGCGGACGCGATGCTGGCGCCCGAGCTGCGCGTGGGGGAGGCGTGGCTGGGATGGTTCCAGTTCGCGCTCGCCTTCCTGCTCCTGTTCGGGCGCACGGTGCCGGTGGCGGGTGCGGGGCTGATCGTGCTCTACGCGATCGGCGTCTTCCGCTTCGGCCCGTTCCACATGCTCGATTACCTGCTGTACGCGGGGATCGGGTACTACCTGGCCGTGAGCGGGGCGGCGAGCCAGCGCGTCCGCGGGTCGGGGCTCCCGGCGCTCTACGCGACCGTCGGCTTCTCGCTCTGCTGGGTAGCGCTGGAGAAGATGGTGTACCCGCAGTGGGGCCTCTACGTGCTTCAGCAGAACCCGCAGCTCTCGTTGGGCCTGCCGCTGCGCTTCTTCCTGCTGTCGGCGGCGTTCGTGGAGTTCTCGCTGGGCTACCTGCTGATCATCAACCTCCTGCAGCGGCCCCTGGCGCTCGTCATCACCCTGGTCTTCTTCACCACCACCCTGGTCTTCGGCAAGGTGGAGGTGATCGGCCACACGGCCATCCACGCGGCCCTCGTCGTCTTCCTGCTGGAGGGCCCCGGCCGCGTCTTCAAGCCGCCCATCGCCCTGCACCGGGGGCTGGGCCTGCGCACCGCCTTCGCCGCGGTCAACTTCGCGCTCCTCCTGGCGCTCCTTCTCGTCCCGTACAGCTACGGGGCCACGCGGCTGTACCGGGAACAGGCCTCACACAGAGGCACAGAGACACAGAGATGAGCTCAGGGCCAGGGCGCGGCGAAGTCGAAGGGGATGACCGAGTCGATCAGCTTGAAGTCGGCGAGATTGTCTGTGACCAGAGTGACGCCGTTCTCCCGGCAGGTGGCCGCGATGAGGAAGTCGTTCACCAGAGATCGCTGCATGCTGCGCCGGTCCAGGCGGCCCTCCACCGCCAGGCGCGCGATCGCGGAGCCCGCGGTGCGCCACGCGGCGTGCGAGGGTGTAATCGTCCGGCGCGAGCGTACGAACGGGCGTACGGTGCGCTGGACCCACTGGACGACCGGCGTCGTGCTGCCGCCGACCTCGAGTTCGTGCAGGACCACCGAGGACAGGTACATGTGCGGTGCGTTCTTCTCCTGGAACGCACGGAGTTTCTCCGCGTCGGCCGGGTCACGGAACGCACGCACGTAGAGGTTCGTGTCCAGGGCTAGCTTCATCGCTTTTCCAGTTCCTCCGCATAGCCGCCTTCGAAGTAATTCACCAGTTCCCCCTCGCCGCGCGGGATGTCGTCGAGGCTCGCGAGGAGCTCCTGACGAAACAGGGCCTCGTCCAGCAACCGGTCGATCGCCTCCGTCTCGGAACCCGCGCCGAGCATCTCGACTACGCGGTCCAGCTTGTCCTGGTCGATGTTCAGGTTCTTGCGGCGGATGCGGGATTCACCGCTCGTCTTGCGCCTGCTCGCGGCCTTGGGCTTACTCGCCATGGCTCCTTTAATCTGTATAGTTCTATCATTCCATCTGTATAGGATGACCGCGCCCGCGACCCGCGTCAAGTGCGGCGTCATAGCCGTCCGCCGCGCGTCCGGTTAGCTTGTCGCGCGCCTGCCCATCCTCCCACGTCATCGCGCCATGCCCGACGCCACCATCCCCGGAAAGACCCCGCGCGAGTCCGCGTCCACGCTCTCGGAGAGCATGATGCCGGACCAGCTCAACCACCATGGGAACGTGTTCGGCGGGGAGATCCTGGCGCTGGTGGACAAGGCGGGCGGGGTGGTGGCGCGGCGTCACGCGCGCGCTCCCGTGGTGACGGTGATGATGGACCGGGTGGAGTTCCGCGAGCCGGTGTACGCCAACGACTACGTGGAGGCGCACGGGCGGCTGATCCGCGTGGGGCGCACCTCCATGGAGGTGATGGTGACGGTGGAGGCGGAGCAGATCGAGAGCGGGAAGCGCCGCACCACCAACCGCTGCTTCGTCACCTACGTCGCCCTGGACATGCTCAACGGCAGGCCCACCCCCGTCCCCCCGCTGATCCTGGAGACGGACGAGGACCGCCGGCTGGCGGAGATGGCCGAGCGCCGCCGCGCCCGCCGCGAGGCCGAGGCGGCCGACGAGGGGATCGAGCCTTGACGGAGGACCGGCTGGAGCGGCAGCTCGCCTTCGTGGTGGAGATGGACCGCCTCAAGGGAGTCATCCGCCGCACCTCTCTCATCGACGGCTCGCGCCGCGAGAACACGGCCGAGCACTCGTGGCACCTGGCCGTGGCCGCGATGGCGCTGGCCGAGCACGCCCCCGCGGGCACCGACCTGCCGCGCGCCCTGCACATGGCCCTGGTCCACGACGTGGTGGAGATCGACGCGGGCGACACCTTTGGCTTCGACGAGGCCGGCTACCTGGACAAGGAGGAGCGGGAGACGCGCGCGGCCGAGCGCCTCTTCGGCCTCCTCCCGCCCGACCAGGCCGCCGAGTTCCGCGCGCTGTGGGACGAGTTCGAGGCCGGCGAGACCCCCGAGGCCCGCTTCGCCGTCGCCCTCGACCGGCTGCAGCCCCTGCTGGTCAACTTCAGCAGCGGCGGCGGCAGCTGGAAGCTGCACGGCATCACCCGCCCCCAGATCCTGCGCCGCATGGCCCCCATCGCCCAGGGGATGCCGGGCGCGTGGCCGTGGGTGGAGCGGACGATCGAGGAGGCGTGCGCGCGCGGGTACGTGATCAGGGACTAGGGCCCTCACCCGGCAGCTTACAGCTGCCACCCTCTCCCATAAACACCATGGGAGAGGGGACTACTTCGGGCGCGGCGAGCAGGGTGGAGAACGCCTCCTCCGTGTCTCTGTGCCTCTGTGTGGGCCGGTGTCCGGACACGTGCGCCGGGCCTCAGCCGTGCAGGCACGCGAAGTAGTCCCCTCTCCCAGGGCAGTTACTGGGAGAGGGTGGCAGCTGTAAGCTGCCGGGTGAGGGCCAACCCGTCCCCACGGTTTGACGGCGCGCCCCTTGCTGAGTACCTTCACCGCCACACATCGAAGGGGAGTAGTCTACCGGGGAGACACCCGGCGGCTGGATCGTCAAGACTGCGCGGCGAGAGCCG
>DASVSA010000536.1:0-3837 GCA_036388335.1 Longimicrobium sp.
GTTCAGGAGCTTCGCCGCAACGGCAGTTGGTGCGGGGAGACCCACGTCCAGAAAGGAACGTACCTGCTGCAGGAGCTGAAACAGGTTACTCTGGAATACGACTTCATCCTATATAAACATGGGCCCTACTCGTTCACACTCACCGACGAACTGGGGGTGATGCGCGGGTACGGGTTGTTGACCCTCGAGCCGAGTTCCGAAGGGTTCCGTCCCAGGTTTGCCGAAACAGAGAGCGCGCTCCGCAACATAGAGCGACATAAGCAGTTATTCGAGACTCACAGACGCGAGATTGAGGCAGTCGCCAGGATCGTAGGTAAGAAGAGCGCAGCCGAGCTCGAGCGTCTCACGACCGCGCTGCTGATCACAATAAGACACCTCCCTACGGCAACAGCCGAAGCACGGGCGGCGAGGCTGCACGAGTTGAAGTCCCACGTCTCCCTCGAAGACGCACTCGAAGCCGTGCGCGCTATCGACGCGATTCTCAGTGACTCGGCCGCTCCCCCTCAGGATCGGCCGACGGACTCGATGGGGGCTTTGCGCGGTGCGCCGGCGTAATCCGGACCCGTGGTTTAGCCCGGACACGAACGGCTCCGCTCAACAGGAACGAGGCCCACCAACTTGGTGGGCCTCGTTCTGCTTTCCTCTCCTCTGGATGAGGGCTACTCAGAACAGAGCGATGAGCGGGCCGCAAAGCGGGGGAGCCGTAGGGGTAGAGAGCTGCCGGGGGGTGGGTGCGTTTCCAGTGAACGCTCGGCACGACCCGATGGCGGCTCGTTTCGTAGCGCCGTGCCACCCGCCGCCGCAATGGTGACAGCGCGGGCGAACGAAGGCAACAGACCGCCTTCCGCGGACGGGTCCCGCATACCGCCATCGCACCGGGTCACCCGCGCCGATTCAAGACCTGAAGGCCGCAATGGGGTGCATCGGGTTCGCCCTCCGTGCCGCACTGACGGGTGGGCGCCAGCCCCACCAAGGAGGAGTATGGTCCAAGCCTATCCGCAAGCAGCTCACAGACGATTCTGGTCGACACCCTCCCGCCCGAGCAGTTGCAGCACAGGCTGACCGCATCGAAGTGTCGGCGAGAGCGTTGCCTCGGAGGAACCGGTGCGGTCCGCGCAGGGGTGCGGGCCGCGCTCGCTGTGGCGCAGCGAGGATCCTGCCGCACGGACCTCCCCACTGGCCGCCGAGCCCATCGGCCCGTCGGCCCATCCCTACCGCTACTCCCCCTACGAGGTCACCGTCCTTCAGGGTTCACACGCGCAGGGTAACCCGATTCTCCCGCCGGCGGGGAGGAACCCCGTGCCAGCGAGCCTCAGCGCTCCCATGAACGAAGGCCGGGGTCACATCCCACAGTGACCTCGGCCTCGGAGTGTGCATCCGGTCCGGCGCAGCGGCGCACTGGACTATGTTCCACCTCTGGGGTCAGGCGGCGGAACCGGCTCCTGCCCGTTCCACCGAGGCACGTTCCGCGCTCCGATCACGAGCCCCGCAGCTCGGCCTCCAAACGGGAGACGAAATCACCGAGCGTTGTGCCGCACGCCTCGCAGATCTCCCGCAGCTCCAGCACATCGACCCGCCGCTGCCCCTTCTCGACGTTACTCACGAAGCTCTGGGGCCGACCCAGCCGCTCGGCCAGTCCGACCTGACGGAGACCAGCCTCCCTGCGCACCTGGCGCAGGAGTTTCCGCAGCACGGTGCGCCCCCGCGAGCTTGCTCCTTTGTCCATTGACCTGGCGTGCGGGGGACGACCGAGACCCACGGCACGCTACCGGCCCTCTTGCTTTATTCAAAAAACAGATATTTTGAAGCGTAAGATGCGGCACCTCCGCCGCGTCCGCCCCTCAGAATAGGTGGATGACGGTGAGCAGCCACTACTTTCCCTGGTTCGCCCTCCTCCTCGCGGCCTGCGGCGGACCCAGCGTCGACCGAGGCGAGCTCACGCGAGGCGTGGAACGAGCCCTCGCAGCGAAGAAGGTCTGCGCCGCAGACGTCGAGTGGAAATTTCCGGTCCGCGTCCGAACCGACGCGGAGATAGACCGGCTTTCGCTGCAGGCTCTCGACGCGCTGGCGCGCCGCGGACTCCTCACGGCCAGCGCGGCCACCGCGACGGTGCCGACGTTCACACTCGGGCCGCACGGAGGAACCCGCACCGCAACGGTCCCGGCGAGGGAGTTCTCGCTCACCACCGCAGGGGCGGCCGCGTACATGACCTACCCGGCTACCGGCTACGGGATCGTCGGCGCTTTCTGCTTCGGCCGGCGTGAGGCGACGGTGACAAGCCACAAGCTGTCCGAGGGCGGGATGGCGACGGTTGCGTTCACCCACCGCCTGCGGGACGTGCCCGCCTGGGCACTCGATGGTGCCGTGCAGGCCCACTCGCCGAACCTCCGGCGGGCGCTCGCCACCGACACGGTTTCGACTCACGGAACCATGCACCTCGTGAAGACGGACAGCGGGTGGGTACAGGCGGGGCTCTGAGCCGGGAGCACCGGACGGGCACCCGTGGGGTGCGGCACCCCCGCGGTGCGGTCGAGGAAGGCCGCAGCGCGGGGGCGGAGCGCCACACGGGTACAAACGTGCGAGGCCGACATGGATGACCAGCCCCGGACGGACTCCCGCGTCCGCTTCGTCGATATGCTCCCATTCCGCGACCCGGTGCTGCGCACGTACGCGGGGCATGACCGCGGCCAAGCCGCGCGCGCCTCGGCCAGGCTCGACCAGGCCGACCTCGATCCGACGGTCGACCTGGTGGTCATCCAGATCCCCGAGGACACGTGGGACATGGGGAGCGGCTTCTGGCTCGGCATGTTCGGCGAGTCCGTGCGTCGGCTGGGCCCGGATTGTTTCCGCACGCGCTACCACTTCCGCGGTGGCATCCCAGAGGCGGACGTCGAGGCAGGGATCGAGGACGCCCTCCCGGAGGAGGAACACCGGGCGGCGAGTTCGCTTCGCGCCCCCGCCGGGGCCCCTCGTAGCGGCCAAGGACGGGGATGAAGCCGCATCCCGTTGACACGACGACCAGGCGGCCGGACCTCGGGTTTTGGGAGTGGTGGCGCACTGGGGTTCGCGCTGCCGGCGTCCGCGAGGCGGACCTCCCCGAACTGGCCTTCGCCGCCGACCTCGGCACCGCGGCCACCGGCGAGCGGACGGCAGGGGTGTTCCAGGTCCACCACGATGGGTCGCGGAACCGTATTTACACCTCGATCCGGCTCCGAGAGGATCTGTCCTCGCGCGTGACGCTCGGAGTTCCGTTTCCGAAGGGGTCGATCCCCCCGGACGTCTTTGCATGCACGCCGGCTGCTGCAGCGGGGTTGAGCGACGCGGTACTCATGCTCGCGCTGCAATGCGCGAACTTCGAGCAGTTCGCCTGGCGTTACTGGGAGACCGGCCGTGGACCACGCGCGGCAGACCGCGAGGCTACGCGGCGTGCCGCCGCACTCGTGCGTGTGTGGCTGGCGGGTAGTCGCCCGTACCGCGCGCCGCGCTACGCATCGGGGGTCACACCTGTGCGCTACGCCGGGCGGGCTTGGAAGGTCGAGGATGGCTGGCTCGTGGCGGACGACTGAGCTTCCGCGGCGCCTGCGACGGGCACCCCACCGCGCGCGGGAAGGTCCCCTCCCCGGTGCGGGAGTAGGTCCGGCGCACCGCTGGGGCTCAGCGGGCCGGTTCCGGGCGCCCGCGCAGGTAGCGGTGCACCACGCGAAACTCCCGGTAGTGCGGGCCATCGTCCACATCCCGGCGCGAGCCTGGGATGAATAGCCTCCGGCGGCGCTCACCGCCCACGTTCCAGATCAGCGCTCGGTTGTTCGCGGCCAACCAGCGATCGAGAAGGTCTTT
>DASVSA010000537.1:0-11054 GCA_036388335.1 Longimicrobium sp.
ACCGGCACCGACCACACCATGTAGCGCGGCAGGAAGCCGCTGCCGAAGAGCTTCCCTTCGTCAAGCACCAGCCCGAAGCCCACCGAGGGCTGCCAGTGCCGCGCGAGCAGCATGCCCCGCGTGTCCAGCTCGAGCACGCTGCCGAACGTGAGGTTCTCGGCGCCGTAGAGGTGCCCGCTGCGGCCCACCACCAGGCTGATGAGATCCGCGCCGCCGGTGCTCGGCAGCAGTCCGCGCTGCTCGTCCACCAGGGTGGTGGGGTGGTAGCGGCGCAGGGTTCCGCCCGTGGTGTAGTAGAGCCAGCCGTCCAGGGGATTGTAGACGATCGCGTAGGTGAAGATCGCGCGGGAGGTGGAAAGCACCGTCACCGGCGCCACTCCGTTGAGCCCCTGCCGCACGAGCGACCCGCCGATCGCCGCGAAGAACGTTCCGTCCGGGAGCACCGCCACGTCGTACGCGGGCGCGGTGCCCGGGATCAGGGTCTGGGTGCCGCCGCCACGGTCCACGCTCACCACCCGGTTCCCCGCGCGGTCGGCGACCAGGAGCGAGCCGCCCGGACTGAGCTCCATCCCGTCGATGCGGCTGGAAAGGCCGCTCACCCACGGGGCGGTGGCGCCGGTCTCCCAGTTCACGTAGCGGAGGTCGCGGTTCGCGGCGATCACGAGATCACCCTGGGGGCCGAGCGCCATCGTCCCCGGGAAGGCCAGGACGGTGGTGTCCAGGACCTGCGCCCGTGGATCGTAGAGCCGCAGGGAGGGGAACTCCTTCAGGTCCTCGTTCCAGGCGTCCCGCAGCGACCGCACGGTCACCGAGTCGCGGTGATGGCCCTGCGGCAGGCCGGCCGGGTTCGAGCTGATCACGATCGCGATGGAGCCGGCGGGTGCGGCTTCCGCTTCCGCCGCGGGGCCGAGGTCCGCCTGCACCACGCTGGCCGGCCCGTCGGCGCCCACCACCGGCGCGCCGCTGCGGGCCGGGTGCACGGCGGGCCCATCTACCCGTGCCTGGCCGGGCGCCTGGGCGCCGCCCGCGGTGCCCGTGGCGGTGCCGCCCGACGGGGTCACCGTGAGCCAGGAGGAGCCGCCGGTGAGAACGCTGAAGCTCACCGACCCCGAGCCCGCGTTGTAGACCCACATCGTGTCGGGGGCCACGGTGCTGCTCCCGTGCGGCCGCTGGGGAGAGAAGACCGTCGAAGTGTAGGCGAGGAGCGGTCCGCCGCGGCGCGTCCGCAGCACGTAAGTGCCGTAGGACCCGCTGTTGTACGACGAGACGATGATGTGGTAGATGCCGGTCGCGGGCACCCTGTAGCGCGCCACGATCCACCCCCGCGGCCTGTCGCGCCGCACCGACGCCGCGGCCACGTGCACGCCGAAGTCGTTCAGGAGCGCGGGGCGCGGGTGGAAGATGGCGTCTCCCCCGGTGCTGAACGCTCCCAGGTCGATCACGTCGCCGGCGGTCAGCGAGATCTGCACGGTGTCGCGCTGGCTCGTGGCCGTGAGCTCGCCCCGGGCCGAATCGCCCAGCGCCAGCGCGCGCTTGGGCTCGGCCACGGTGACCTGCGCGCTGCCGCTCTTGCCGCCGCTGGAGGCCGTGACCGCCACCGGCCCACCCGCCGCCACCCCCGTCACCAGCCCGCCGGCGGACACGGTGGCCACGCCGGGGCCCGCCGAAGACCAGGTGACGGCGCGGCCGGTGAGCACGTTGCCGGACGCGTCCCGCACGGTCGCGGAGAGCTGGCGCGTGCCCCCCCTCTCCAGCGCGACGGCCGCGGGCGAGACCTCCACCGTCGCCACCGGCACCACCAGCGCGACTGGCTCGAAGTCGAAGGTGATCGTCCCGCTCCCGGGGGAGATGTTGCGCAGCGAGAAGCCGGAGGGGGCACCTGAATTGGTGTGGCTGCTCGGGAAGGTGCCGGGGCCGAACCCGGTCGCCCCCGCGATGCCGGGGAACGGGTCGCCCGCGTCGCCCCGGTTGCCGCCGGCCGAGGATAAGCGGTCGAGGTGGCTCAGCCCGTCGGCCTCCTCCAGCTTCACGCCCTGCCGGCGGTGGGCGTTCACGCGGTTCGAGTAGAGCGTGTTGTCGAGCACCGCCTGGTCCACGTGGTACACCAGCAGCCCCGGACCGTGGATGTTGCGGTCCGAGCCGGTGGCGGCGCGGTGCTCCAGGAGGAAGTACTCGGCGGTGTTGGGGATGTCGTAGCGCAGCACCCGCCCGGCCTGGTAGACGGGCGCCAGGGAGTGCCCCGCGGCCGGGCCGGCGATCGTCTCCACCGCCACCCAGCCGAGGAAGTCCTTGCTCCAGGCGCCCATGTGCACCGGCGCGTCGGGGAGCCGGTAGTTCCCCGAGCCCATCAGGTCCCACTCGCCCACGCCCTGGGTAGTCCCGTCGCTGCTGTAGGTGTCGTAAAGGTCGGGAAGGCCCAGGGCGTGCCCCATCTCGTGGGAGAAGGTGCCGATCTGCATCAGCGACCTCCCGTCGCACTCCACCCCGCCCTGGATCAGGTAGTCGTCCACCCGGATCATCGGCCCGCTCGCCGACCGGTCGTTGGTGGTGAACGGCGTTCCCCACTGCGCGGTGTAGGTCCACCGGTGCGGCCAGATCCCCGGCCCCCCGCACGCCTTGCCGTGGGACGGGTAGACGAAGGCGGCGGCGTCCACGTACCCGTCGTCGTCTCCGGAGTTGGGTACGCCGTCGGGCCCGTCGTTGTCGAAGCGCCCGAAGTCGATCCCCGGGTCCGCGGCCACCAGCACGTCGCGCAGGTACTCCTTGGTGCGCCCGAAGGTGGCGTCGGTGTACGGGGAAGGGTCGTAGTAGGCGGCCGGCTGCGGCACCAGCAGCCACGGGGAGACGGTCCCATCCAGCCTGAACGCGCCCCGCGACATCTCGCGGTAGAGGGTAAGCGCCGAGTAGGTGCCCGCCACGTCGCCGAAGAGCCGGGCCTGGTACTCCGCGGTCGTGTAGGGCGCGGGGCGGTCGTAGGGGAGCCCCAGCAGCACCGGCACGCGCAGGGTGCCCGTGACCGCGGCCGACGCGCCCTGGATCTGCGCGATGGAGAGGCGCGGCCCCCCGCGGCGCTCCAGCGCGACCCGCTGCGCGCGCGCGCGGGCGGTCTTCTGGCGCCAGGCGCGCTTGAACTCGAACGCCTCCGGGTCCTGCTCCAGCACCCGGAGCACCGGCTCCGGCGCCCGCACTCCGCGCGCCCGGCCCTGCTCCACCACGTCCTGCGCAGCGCCGGCGGCGGGGATGAAGAGGGCCGCGAGCACCAGCGCGCCCAGCGCTCCGCGCTTCAGGGCCCGCATCCTGGCGGCGGGCGGCGATCCGTTCCGGCGGGGGGCAGCGGTCACGGGAGCAACTCGGGTTGCGGGAGGGCGGGGGGCGGTCAACGGACCACGCTCACGGTGGCGCCGGTGGCCACCGGCAGCGCCAGGGGCCTGAACCCGGTGGTGACCGGGCGCGCGGTGTACGACAGGCGGATGTCTCCCCGCGCGCCGGCGGGCGCGTCGGGGGCCACCCGGAACGACAGGGTGACCAGGGTGAGCCGGGGCTTCCCCTGCGGAGCCGTGCTGGCGAAGGCGAAGCGCACGCGGCCGGGTGCGCCGAGGTGCGTCTGCGCGGCGCCCGCCACCCCGGGCGCGGCGGAGACGTACCGGAGGATCTCGCCGGGAAAGGAGAGCTCGAACTGCACCGCGCCCAGGTCGCCCTGCGCGCCGGCGTCCGGCAGATCCAGGGTGACGGGCACCGTCACCACCTCGCCGCGGCGCACCTGCGCGGACGCGGTGCCGTTGGCGAGCGCCGTGGACCGCGTGGTATCGGCCCGCGCGTGCGCCGCGGGGACGGGGGCCGCCGCGGCGCGGGTGGCGCCGGGGTCGAGCAGTGCCAGGGCGGCGCCGGCGAGCGCCGCGCCCACGAACCTTTCGCTACGCGCGCGGCGCATGTCGGATCCCGCGGAGAGAGATGGGGGGGATGCCCCGCGGTGCGCGGCGCATCCCCCGGTGCCGGCCGGGAGGGCTACGGCGCGGCCGGGAGCGGCGTGGTGGAGAAGAGCGGGCGCTCCCGGGGGACGACACGGGCCGTGACGTTCTGGAAGCCTTCCGCCTCGGCCACGATCTCTTCCATGTGGAGCTTGAAGGACGCCGCGCTCATCGCGGAGCGGGGGACGAAGCGGAGCACCAGCATCGGCTCGCTCCGCAGCCCTTCCGTGGTCGCGCCCGCGAAGCGGATCTTCCCCTCCTCCACCTTGTTCCACGCCACCATCACGTCGCGCGGCAGCTCTACGTCCGCCAGCTCCATCTCGCCCGCGTCGTAGGCGAGCTCGCCCTGGAAGCTGGAGACTACGGCGCTCATCCCCACCTGGTGAAGGCGAAGCTCCGCGCGCACCGTGTCGCCGGCCCTGGCGCCGAGCACCACGGCGGGGTGGATGCCCGGGGCCAGCTCCTCGGCCGGCTCCACCACCGTCGCTTCGCCCGCGCGCTCGCACCCGGAGAGCGCGCCCATCCCCATCGCCAGCGCCAGCACCCCGCGCGCCAGCCAGCTCGTCGTCCTCATTCCGCTACCCTCGGGTTCCAGGTTTCCGCCCTCTCGTGCGACGCTCCTCAATCCACCACCCGGATGCTCGCGCCCACCGCGACCGGCCTCTCGTACCGCTGGAAGCCCGTGCTCGCCGGCTGCGCCGAGTAGCTCAGGCCCAGGGCGCGCCGCGTACCGGCGGCCGTGCCCGGAGCCACCTGGAAGGTGACGGTGGCCAGCGTCACGCGGGACGAGCCCAGCGGCTGCGTCCCGGCGAAGCTGAACCGGAAGCTCCCCTCCATGGGCACGTGGAAGTCCGCCCCGCCGATGCCCACCACCGCGGAGCGGAAGAGGAGCACGGCGGGATCGTAGCTCAGCACGAACTGGGCGGCGCCCAGGTCGCCGTTGGAGCTCACCCTCGACAGGTCCAGCACCACCGGCACCGTGATCGTCTGCCCGGCCCTCACCACCGCCCTGGCTTCGGCCCCCACGAACGCGGTGGAGAGCAGCGACCGCGGGCCGAGCACGGCCACGAACGCGGTGTCGCTGGCGGAATTGGCCCGGGCCACCACGGGCGACGACCCCGGCGTGACCCCGCTCACCACGCCGCTCGCGCTGACCAACGCGACCGCGGGGTTGTTGGGCGGGGGGCCCCAGCTCACGCTCGGGTTGGAGATGGCGACCCCGGCAGCGGTGAAGGCGGAGGCCGTGAAGCTCACGGCGGCGCCCACGTCCACGGTTGCGAAGGCGGGAGTCACCGCCACGCGCGCCGCCACGGGGACGGCCACGATCATCCTGGCGGTCGCGATCTTCCCCTCGGCTTCCGCCCTGATGGTCACCTCTCCTGCGGCGCGGGCCGTGGCCAGGCCGCGCTCGTCCACCGTGGCCACGGTGGAGCTGAAGCTCTGCCAGCGTACCTCGCGCCCCGTCAGGACGTTGCCGGCCGCGTCCTTGAGCGTGGCGGTGAACTGCACGGTCGCCCCGGGCGCCAGGGCGATCTCGCCGGGCGCAACGCTCATCGAAGCCACGCGCACCGGGATCACGGTGACGGTGGCCTGGGCGATCTTCCCCTCCGCGGAGGCCGTGAGGGTGGCGCTTCCCGGCGCCACGGCGGTCACGGTGGAGCCGCTCACGCTGGCCACCGCTCCGTTGGAGCTGGTGACCGTCACCGTGCGGCCGGAGAGCGTCCGCCCGGCGACGTCTATGGCCGTGATCTTCAGCGGCTGGGTCGCTCCCACCTCCACCGAGATCGAGGTGGGCTCGAAGGCCAGCGTCGCGATCGGCACCGGCATCACGGGCATGCTGACGCTTCCGCTGCGGCTGGAGCCTGTCTCCGTGGCCGTGAAGGTGACGGCACCCGCGCCCCTCCCGGTCGCCATCCCCGACGAGCTGACCGTGGCGAGTGCCGCGTCGCTGCTCTGCCAGGTGAAGGCCTTGCCGGAGAGCTGCGTCCCCGCCGCGTTCCTGGCGACCGCCACCAGCTGCATGCTCTGCTCCGCCTGCAGGCTCCCCGCGGGCGCCGTCACCTCCACCTGCGCCGTCGCCAGGTCGGGCGGGGGCGGATTGACGACGCCGCCCCTCTTGTCCCCTCCCGAGCAGGCGGAGAGCACCGCGGCGAGGAGCGGGAGCAGGACGGCGGCGGGCCGGACGGCGGGGGCGCACGGGATCACGAAGATGACTCCGGAAGTGCGTGGTAAGCCTGCGGAAGGGCGGCCGCGGGCGGGTCATGGCTGCCGGTGTGCGGCACGTACGCGGCAGCTCAGGATGGCGCGTGGAGATTCCTGGCGCCTCGGGCCCGCAATTCAGCGCGCCAGCGATCCCCACAAGCCAAAACCTGCATCGCGAAGCTAGTGACCCTTCCCCGGGATGGCAACAGCGGCGTGATACAGACGTTCCTTCCCCCGTGTCCGTGCCTCCTTTCACCCCTCGCCCGCGCTGCGTCGCCCACCGCGTCGCAGGGCGAAGTCGAACAGCTCCGTGCGCGCGTAGTGACCGGTGACGTCCAGCGTCATGGACTCTTCGCGGATGCGCCCCAGGTCCAGCTCCGCCACGATCAGGCGGGGCTCGTCGTACACCGGCTCCACGATGTAGCGCCCGTCGGGGCCGATCACGGCGCTCCCGCCGCGCAGCACCCACTCGTCTGGCGCCGAGATCCGGCCGGGGTGCGGCTCCAGCTCGGGCGGCAGGGCGGAGGCGCGCATCATCCCGCCCACGGCCAGGACGAAGCAGCGCGCCTCGAAGGCGTACTGGCGGCTGGCCACCTGGTGCATCTCGTGGGCGGTGGGCCACACGGCCACGTGCACGTCCTCGCCCGAGTCGTGCATCGCCTGGCGGGCGAGCGGCATCCAGTGCTCCCAGCACACCAGGCCCCCCACGCGCCCGGCCGGCGTCTCCACCGCGCGCAGCCCCTCGGCGTCGCCGGGGCCCCATACCAGGCGCTCGGTGTAGGTGGGCACCAGCTTGCGGTGATGGTTGAGAAGCCGCCCATCCGGCGCGAAGGTGAGGAGCGAGTTGAAGAGCGTGCCGCGCCCGGGGCCCGCCTCCACCCGCTCGCTCACCCCCACCACCAGCGTGACCCCCGCCTCCCGCGCGATGGCGGCGAGCGCGTCGGCGGCCGGGCCGGGGACGGCCACGCTGTCGCGCGCCATCCGCGCGAAGACGGCCTTGGTGGGCGCGTGGTCCCACAGCGCGGCGTCGCGGCACACGTCCAGCCACGCCGGGTAGCCCGGCAGCCAGGTCTCCGGGAAGGCGACGAGCTGCGCCCCCCGCCCGGCCGCCTCGCGCACGAGCTCCGCGGTGCGCCGCAGCCCGGCGTCCAGGTCGGGCGCGATCTCGGCCTGCGCGATGGCGATGGTGGTGCGTGAGCTCATGCGATGCGTGGATGGTGGGTGCGCGGCCCGGATCTCGCCCTGGCCGCCCGATGGGAGTAGCCGGTTGCGCGGACCGCCGCAAGGCTTAGACGGCTTGTCTTGAGCGAATACAGATCACCGAGGGCCGCGCCAATGGGTCCAGAGCGAATGAATTCGCCGCTGGTACCACGCGAAGTGCCCCTCCGGGCACTGGTCTCCTCGGGCCAGAGCGGCGGATGACAGTCCGCGGAGCGGACTTCGCGTAGGTCCAGCGGCGAATTCTATTCGCTCCTGGCGCGGCTCGCTCCCGGCTCGGCTCGCTCCGGGCGCGGCTCGCTCCGGGCGCGGCTCGCTCCGGGGGCTCATGACCGACTATTCATCCGCGTTCCCTACAACGAGAATCTTGCCCGCGATGACCACAGCCAATCCCCGCATCCTTCCGCTCCACCGCGCGCCGGTGGGGGAGCACGACCGCCGCCTGCTGGACGAGGTCCGTCCCGACGCGTGGAGCAACCCCGCGCCCAAGCCCAGCTACCACCTGGTGGTTCTGGGCGCGGGTACGGCGGGGCTGGTGACGGCGGCCATCGGGGCGGCGCTGGGGGCGAGGGTGGCGCTGGTGGAGCGGGGGCTGATGGGCGGCGACTGCCTGAACGTGGGATGCGTCCCCTCCAAGGCGATCCTGCGCGCCGCGCGCGGATGGCACGAGGCCGCCGGGGCCGCCGTGCGCTTCGGCGGGCCCCAGACCGCCGGCGGAGGCGACTTCGGCGCGGCGATGGAGCGGATGCGCCGCATCCGCGCCGACCTGAGCCCGGTGGACAGCGCCCGCCGCTTTCGTGACGACCTCGGCGTGGACGTCTTCCTCGGCGAAGGCCGCTTCGTCGCCGCCGACGCGCTGGAGGTGGGGGGCGCACGCCTGCGCTTCCGCCGCGCGGTGGTGGCGACGGGCGCGCGCGCCGCCGCGCCGCCCATCGACGGGCTGGCGGAGGCCGGCTACCTCACCAACGAGACGGTCTTCTCGCTCACCGAGCGCCCGGAGCACCTCGTGGTCCTGGGCGGCGGGCCGATCGGGTGCGAGATGGCGCAGGCGTTCGCGCGTTTCGGCAGCCGCGTCACCCTGCTGGAGAGCAGCGGGCGCCTCCTCTCCCACGACGACCCGGACGCCGCCGCCGTCGTGGCCGCCGTGCTGCAGCGCGAGGGAGTGGAGCTCGTCTTCGGCGCGGAGGTGACGCGGGTGGAGCGCGCGGGCGGGGAAGTCACCCTGCGCTGGAAGGGCCGCTCCACGACCGGCACCCACCTGCTGGTGGCCACGGGACGCGCGCCCAACGTGGAAGACGCGGGCCTCGAAGCCGCCGGCGTGCGCTTCGGTGACAAGGGCGTCACGGTGGACGAGCACATGCGCACCTCCAACCCGCGCATCTACGCCATCGGCGACGCGGCCTCGAAGTACCGCTTCACCCACGCCGCCGACGCCCAGGCGCGCATGGTGGTCCGCAACGCCCTCTTCCTCGGCCGCGGCAAGGCGTCGGACCTCGTTATCCCCTGGTGCACCTACACCTCCCCCGAGGTCGCCCACGTGGGGATCACAGCCGACGATGCCGCCGCGCGCGACGACGTGCAGAGCATCACCATCCCCATGCACGACGTCGACCGCGCGCGCCTGGAAGGCGACGACGAAGGCTTCCTCCGGGTGCACCTGAAGGCCGGCACCGACCGCATCCTCGGCGCCACCTTCGTCGCGAGCCACGCCGGCGACCTCATCTCCCAGATCACGCAAGCCATGGTCGCGGGGATCGGGCTAGCCAGAGTGGGACAGACCATCTTCCCCTACCCCACCCAGGCCGAGGCCATCCGCAAAGCCGCCGACGCCTGGAGCCGCACCCGCCTCACCCCCACGGCGAAGAAAGCCTTCTCCCTCTTCTTCCGCGCACTCCGCTAAAAAACGAGGCACAGAGACGAAGTTCATCTCTGTGCCTCTGTGTCTCTGTGTGAGCCAATCAGTTTAGCCGTTGGATGGCTCGAACTTGAGCGCCACCCCGTTGTTGCAGTAGCGCTTCCCGGTCGGCTGCGGCCCGTCGTTGAAGACGTGCCCCTGGTGCCCGCCGCAGCGCGCGCAGTGGTACTCCGTGCGCGGCCAGATCAGCTTGAAGTCGCGGCTCGTATCCACGTGCCCCGGGATGGGGTCGAAGAAGCTGGGCCACCCCGTACCGCTGTCGAACTTGGTGCCGGAGGTGAAGAGGGGAAGCCCGCACGCGGCGCACACGAAGGTGCCCTCGCGCTTCTCGTCGTTGAGCGGGCTGGTGAAGGCGCGCTCCGTTCCTTCCTCGAAGAGCACACGGTACTGCTCGGGCGTGAGCTCGCGGCGCCACTCCTCGTGCGGCTTGTCCAGCTTGGTGAAGTCCTGCTGCGTGGCCTCGGACATCGTCCCTCCTCTCGGTCGTCGTGTGGGGCGGAGCCCCGCGGGCGCCGCACACTCCCTGATACACCGCGGGGTCCGCTCCGGGTGGGGCCCTGGCGTACCTTGTGCACAAGCCCGGCCGCTGAGAGGCGTACAACCCTTCAATCGCGGGGCCGCATGGGGAAGGACCGACGGGGGAGGAGGGCGGCCGGGTGGGCGGTGGCGGCGGGGCTGGCCGCCGGGTGGGCCGTGGACGCGTTCCGCCGCTCCAACGAGGCACGCTCCACGCGCCGCATCCTGGTGGACGTCCTGCTCAACGCCCTTACGGCCGATGACGCCATCACGGCGCGCCACAGCCGCCGCGTGGCGGACCTCAGCTTCGCGCTGGCGCAGCAGTGCCGGATGCCGCGCGACGAGCTCGCCACGCTGCGGGTGGGGGCGCTCCTCCACGACATGGGGAAGATCGACGACCGCTTCTTCCACATCGTCCACTCGCGCGACCCGCTCAGCGAGGAAGAGCGCACGGAGATGGAGTTCCATCCCCACCTCAGCGCGCGCATCCTGGAGCCGCTGGAGCCCATCCACCCCGGGATCACGGAGATCGTGGCGTCGCACCACGAGTCGTGGGATGGCGGTGGCTACCCCAAGGGGTGCGGCGGCGAGGTGATCCCGCTGGGCGCGCGCATCATCGCCGTGGCCGACGCGTTCGACGCCATGACCCAGCCGCGTGCCTACAAGGACGGGATGCCGGTGCCGGAAGCGTTCGAGCGGCTCCGGAGCGGCGCCGGCCACCAGTTCGACCCGCGCCTCGTGGAGCTGGTGCACGGCTATCCCGTGAAGGATCAGTGGCTGGAGATCGCCTGCACCGGCAAGGTGGACGAGAAGCGGGCGCTGGAGGAGGCCGCCAACGCGCCCCCGCCCACGCCCGAGAACCCGCCCAAGCTCGAAGACGGGCCGCCGAACAAGTAACGGGGCTCACACAGAGACACAGAGGCACGGAGAAGAGCTAATTCTCTGTGCCTCTCTGTCTCTGTGTGAGGCCTTTCGCCATCACCAGCACGGGGCCCTGCGCGTCCATGTGGACGGGCGCGCCCGCCAGTGCTTCGGCCAGCAGCGGCGCGATCCAGGGGCGCGTGGGGTCCAGGATGACCAGCCCGGCGCGCTCCAGCGCGGCGCCGTGCTCGCCGATGGTGCGCAACGCCGCGAAGAAGCGCGCGCGCAGCCGTCCGAAGTGCTCCGCGTCCGAGCTCCTGGCGCGGAAGCGGTCCGCCAGCCAGAGATCCTGGACGGCCAGCGCGAGCACCTGG
>DASVSA010000538.1:0-6548 GCA_036388335.1 Longimicrobium sp.
AACGTGAGGGCCGCCGCGCGCATCCGCGACGCCATCCGCGGCGAGGCGAAGCGGATCGCGCGGGCGGCGCTGGCCCCGTTCACCTTCCCGGCGCTGCCGCTGACCGCCGTCAACGCGTCCATCGTGGCGGGCGACTTCAACGTCCACTTCCCCGACAACACGGGCTACGGCGTGCCGCAGACGAACGTGCTGGGCGGAAACAACGCGTACGCGGCGCTCGCGGCGGTCGCCCCGAATGCGCCCCCCAACACGGGCCCCACCACGCGCAAGGGTCCCACCGCGTTCGAGGGACAGCGCGTCTACACCCTGCAGGTGCCCTGCCCGGTGCAGAACGGCAACCCGATGGGCCCCGACTACGTGCCGCTGAACCTGACCGCGCTCATCAACAACCCGACGAGCTTCATGGGCTACGACGCGTGGATCGCCGGGCTGCAGGCCCTGCCGCGGCCGCCGGGTGTGACCTGGGCGCAGATCGTGAACCCTCCCTACGCCGCCCGGCTGTACCAGGCGTTCGACAAGACGGTGATCGACGTCACCTCGTTTTACCGCACCAACTGCTACGACAACATCTTCGTGCGGGGGGCCGCGGTGGGCGCTTCCGGCACGGTGGACGTGATGAGCGAGCTGGGCTCCTGGGGAGCGGGGGCGGTGCTGCCCAACCCGCAGGGCCCGCCCGCCGCCAACCCCTGGCCCGCCGCCGCCGGCACGCTGAACCCCTTCGCGCAGGCGCAGCTCAACCAGGCGGGGGCCGTGCTGCAGTACACGTACAACACCTCCACCAACGTCACGGTCTACAACATCACCCCAGCCCTGGCGGACGCCGAAGAGGCCGCGGTGTTCTACGACCGGTTCATCTCCGACCACCTGCCCGTGGCGGTGGCGGTGCAGATCTGATGGGCGCCGCGACCACCCCACAGGACATCCGCGACGCCATCAGGGTCGCAGGGGGCCAGGTGGTAGTGACCGGCGATACGCTGGGCTCCGCGGCCATCGCCAGCCTCCTGGCCGAGTACGGCAAGGACCGGACGCTCACGATCGCGAAGGCGGAGATCGTCAGCGCGCCGGACGACGAGTTCGTGACGGTGCGCGGCGATGTGGGGCTGCTGGGAGTGAAGGTGTCGGGCACCGTCCGCTTCTTCATCGGCGGCTCCGAGGCGCAGCTGGAGCTGCTGGGCACGCCGCCGAGCGGATGGACGCTGGGCGCCAGCTTCGGCACTCTCAAGGACACCCACCTGGCCGGGCTCCCGCTGGGCAGCCCCCGGCTGCGCATGCTCTCCCTGGCGGCGGACGGCGTGCCGCGCGGGGTGACGCTCACCGCCGGCTTCACCCTGCCGCCCGCGATGGAGGCCCTGCGCTGGTTCGCCGCGCCCGGCGAGGATGCCGCGCTGAGCGGGCCCATCGGGCTGGACGCAGGCGCGCCGGTGATGACGCTGACGGTGAGCCCCACCATCTACGCGTCGCTGGGCGGGCTGGTGGACATCGGCCTGACGATGCAGCACGCGTCGCGCACGTACCGCAAGGGTGCGGCGGACACGGCCCCGGCGGTCACCGCCGTCTCGCTGCTGAACGGCGACCTCTCGTTCAGCCACGAGGGCAAGCCGGTGACCGTGCCGATGCAGGCGTCGTTCAACGACAAGCTGGGCGTGCTTCACCTGCAGGTGGTAACCGGCAGCGTGTTCGACCTGGGGCTGCAGGAGATCGCCCACTGGCTGGGCGGCACCAACCTGGCCAGCGAGGGCCTCCCCCCGTCGTACCAGCCGCCGGGCGGGCTCACGCTCCACGACGTGGACTTCGCCATCGGGCTCAACACGAGGTCGCTGGAGTACGTCAAGCTCACCGTGGCCTCCACGAAGCCGTGGGAGGTGGTGGACAAGATCTCCATCTCCGGGATCGTGCTGGGCTTCATGGTGATGCCGAAGCGCACGCCCAAGCTCTCGGCCACCATCGAGGGGACGCTGGCGCTGGGCACGGCGGTGAAGCTGGACATCTACTCGCAGCTGCCGGACTTCCTGGTCCGCGGCCACCTGGCCGAGGACAGCCCCATCGACCTGATCCCGCTGATCCAGCACCTGGGCGGCGTGTCCGCCGGGCTGCCGAGCACGCTGCAGATCGACGTGCTCTCCTTCGAGGCGCACCCGGCCGGCGCCTACTACTCGTTCGACATCGACGTCATCGGCGACTGGCGGATCGTGGAGCAGTTCGCCATCGAGGAGCTCAAGGCCGGGTTTCTCTACGACAACGGGGCCGTGGACGTGGCGTTCGAGGGCCGCTTCGTCGTGGGCGGCGCCGACCTGCGGGTGTCCGCCGAGTACGACAGCGACGCGGGCGGGTGGAAGTTCGAGGGGGAGGCGGGGGAGGACAAGCCGCTCAAGGTGGGCGACTTCATCACCAGCCTGGCCAAGCAGTTCTCGGCGAGCGCCGCGCAGGCGCTCCCCGAGTTCGTCACCTCACTGGAGATCCGGCACCTGCGCGTCTCCTTCGACACGGCGTCGCACGAGTTCGTCTTCCACTGCGAGACCCTCTTCTCCATCGAGGGAACCGCGCTGGACCTGACGCTGCAGGTGACGCTGAGCAGGGGCGACGGCGGGTACAAGCAGACCTTCGCCGGCTCGCTCGTCATCGGGGCGCTGCGCTTCGACCTGGTGTTCGAGAGCGCCAAGCCGGGCGGCACCGTGCAGCCGTCCACCATGTTCCTGGCCGCCGTGCGGCAGCCGGAGGGCGGGGTGGACGTGAAGGCGCTGGTCGCCCGCATCGACGCGGGCGCGGGCGCGCTGATGCCCGCGCTCACCCTGAAGCTGGAGAACGCGCTCTTCCTCTACCGGAAGTCGGGGACCGCTCCGGCCACCTACCTGTTCGGCCTGGCGCTGGGCGTGGACCTGGACCTGTCGTCGCTGCCGCTGGTGGGGCCCGTTTTCCACGAGAGCGGCGTGGGCGGCATCAAGGACGTGCAGGCGCTGTACGCCTCCGCCCCCGTGGGCGCGGACGACGTGGCCGCCTTCAACACGCTGCTGGGCGAGGCGCAGGCCAAGCCCCCGCTCCCCACCCGCAAGGACGCCACCGGGGCCACGCCGGTGCTGGACAAGGGCTTCAACTTCGCCGCCACCATCGAGCTGGGGAGCGGGCCCATGCCGCTGGGCGCGGGCGGCACCAGCGCCACGCCCGCCAAGCCCGCGGGGCCGGCCGTGCCGGCCACCACGCCGCCCAAGCCCCCCTCGGGCAACGCGAGCTGGCTGGAGGTGAAGAAGTCCGTGGGACCGGTGACGCTGGAGCGGATCGGGGTGCGCTACGAGGACGGCCGCGCCTGGCTGCTGGTGGACGCCGACCTCCTGCTGGCGGGGCTGTCGCTGGGGCTGCAGGGGCTGGCGCTGGGGTTCAAGCTGGACAACCTCAAGGACGTGTCCGCCAACCTCGACGGGATGTCGCTGGAGTACGAGACGGGGGCGCTCTCCATCGCCGGCGGCTTCCTGCGCTTCGGCGGCGACTACCTGGGCGAGGCCAAGGTGAGGGCGGGGGCCTGGGGGTTGACCGCCATCGGCGGCTACGCGCCTGACGACAAGTCGTTCTTCATCTTCGCCCGGCTCACCGCGCCGCTGGGCGGGCCGCCGTACTTCTTCGTAACGGGGCTGGCGGGCGGCTTCGGGGTCAACCGCGACCTCGTGATCCCGCCCATCGGCTCGCTCACCACGTTCGCGCTGCTCCCGGCCAACAACAAGTTCCCGCCCACGCTGGACGCCAAGGACCCGGGGGATTCGCTGAAGAAGACGCTGGCCGCCACGGCCGAGTACATCCCCGTGCGGCCGGGGGCCAACTGGGCCGCCGCGGGCATCGACTTCACCTCGTTTCAGATGGTGGACTCGTCGGTGCTGGTGGCGGTGTCGTTCGGGGTGGAGTTCGCGGTCACGCTGCTGGGCATCTGCCGCGTGACCGTGCCCAAGCTGGCCCCCGAGCCCATCGTCTACCTGGAGATCGCGCTGGAGGCGCGGGTGAAGCCGGCCGAGGGAATCGTGGCCGTGGACGGGCGGCTGACGCCGGCCTCGTACCTCTTCGCGCGGCTCTGCCGCATCACGGGCGGCTTCGCGTTCTACCTCTGGTTCTCGGGCAAGCACGAGGGCGACTTCGTCATCTCCATCGGGGGCTATCACCCGCGCTTCAAGAAGCCGGACCACTACCCGGTGGTGCCGCGGCTGCAGATCGTCTACCAGCTCGGCTCGCTCGTCATCAAGGGGGAGACGTACCTGGCGCTGACTCCGCACATGGTGATGGCGGGGATGCGCATCGACGCCACCTGGGAGACCGGCGCGCTGAAGGCGTGGTTCAGCGCGGGGATCGACTTCCTGCTGGGGTGGCGCCCGTTCCACTACGAGGCGGACGCGTTCATCCACATCGGCGTGTCGCTCACGCTGGACCTGCTCTTCACCTCGGTGTCCATCACCGTGCACGTGGGGGTGGACCTGTCGATGTGGGGCCCGCCGTTCGGCGGCAAGGCGGTCATCGACCTGGACATCGTCTCCTTCACCATCTACTTCGGCGACGACCCGCGCCGAGAGGCGGTGGACTGGGCCGGCTTCAAGAGATCCTTCCTCCCGGGTGGCGCGGACCGCTCCGCCGCGGCGCCGCGCCACGCGATGCTCGCCGCCGCGGCGGTGGGGGATCCGGCCCCGGCGGCGGACGGGCTGCTGTGCACGGCCAGCATCACCGAGGGGCTGGTGAGGGAGCTCCGGGCCAAGAACGCCGCCGAGTTCTTTTCGTGGATCGTGGACGCGGACCACTTCGCCATCCAGTCCAACACGCTGATCCCCTCCAAGCAGGCCACGTACAACAAGTTCGACCTCCAGCAGCCGTTCACTCGCGCGGCGGGCTTCAAGGCGCCCGCGAGCGGGTCCGTGCCCGCGGCGGCCTACGACGAGGCCAAGTACCCCGGCGGGGTGAGCTGGACCGACCGGATCGGGGTGCTGCCGATGAAGCTGGCGCCCGGCGACATCGTGACCCACCACACCATGCGGGTGAGGCGCGCGCCGGAAGGCGCGGACTACACCTCCGCCACCAGCTACGTACAGGACGTGGACGAGATCGCGGTGGCGCCGCTGGTGAAGCGGGCCTCCGCGGCGCTGTGGGCGCCGTCCGACCCCGGACTCAACGGCGAGCGGCTGATCGCCAACACGCTGGTGGGGCTGCGCGTGTCGCCCGTGCCCCAGCACCCCGACATCACCCTGAAGGCCGACCTCTGGGCGATGCTCTTCGACCAGAACCAGCGGGTCGACTGGCGGGGGAGCGCGCCGGCGGCGGACACGAAGGACCCGTACGCGGCGAGCGCGGACGGCTCCACCCTCCGCTTCCAACTGGGGGCCCAGACGGTCACCTGCCAGGAGTACCAGCTCACGGCCCTCACCGACCCGGCCGCGGCGGCGGCGCGGCGGGGGGTGGCCGCCAGCCTCAACGGGCTGGGCTTCTCGTTCGCCCCGGACGAGATCGACGTCGCGGACCTCGCCCATTACCCGCTCTGGGACTGGCCGATGATCCGCACCCTCGGCGAGGAGATCCCGGTACCGTGAACGTGACAGCCCGCAACCAGGCGCCCGTGGATGGCACCGTGGAGTTCGTTCAGCACGTGCTGCCCGGGCTCGAAGACGGCGCGTACATGCTGGACGTGTCGCAGACCGTCTCCACGCAGGCGGCGCCGCTGAGGAACACCTACTTCTTCGCCGTGCAGGGGCCGCGCTTCGCCCTGGACCCGACCGCCGTGTTCGCCACCTACCCGCCCGACCAGGCGGTGGGCGAGTTCAACGCCACGCTCCCCCACGTGGTGCTCACCACCCGCTCGCTCCCCTGGCAGCGCTTCCCCACGCTGGCCGAGCCGCCCCGCTCCTACCCGGACGGGCAGCACGACCGCGACGTGCCCACCTGGCTGGGCGTGCTGCTGTTCGACGCCGACGACGAGGCGGCCTTCCCGGGCTTCCGGGCCCAGGCGCGCACGGGCACGGTGCGCGAGCTCTTCATCCGCCGCGCGGCGCAGGACCCGGTGCAGGGCTACTCGTACTTCTGGTCCCAGAAGGAGCTGGGGAGCGACAGCGCCGGCCTGGCCACGCACCTGGACTACGGGCAGACGCCGGACGACCCCTGCCAGATCCTGGACGTGCCGCTGGGGCTGTTCTGGGCGGTGGCGCCCTCGTGCGACGACCTGAAGATGACGGCCCACGTGCGCAACGTGAACGTGGTGCGCAAGGCCACGCAGAACGGGGTGCCGGCCGGGCGCAACGACCTGTCGAAGGTGCCCGGCACCTCGGACTTCTCCCTGGTGATGGGCAACCGCGTGCCGAAGGCCGGCGTGCGCACCTTTGCCCACCTGGTGTCGCTGGAAGACCTGGAGCCCTTCCTCCCCACCGACCCGGCGGCCAGCGACGATCCCGCCGAGGTCGCCGCCCCTACACGGGTGGCGGGGGCGGACGGCTTCGCCCTCAGCCCCGGCGGCTTCATGCGGCTGGTGTCGCTGCAGAGCTGGAGCTTCACCTCCACGGGCGACAACAGCCACTTCGAGCAGGTCCTTCTCG
>DASVSA010000539.1:0-5040 GCA_036388335.1 Longimicrobium sp.
GTCCCCTCTCCCACGCTGTTCGTGGGAGAGGGTGGCAGCTGTAAGCTGCCGGGTGAGGACACCACAAAACGGCGCCGGCATGCACCGGGTGCGCGGGACCCCGGGACGCCGGCGCCGTGGATGGCATGGGTTAACTCATCGCCCTCCTCGCGGATGGTTGGGATTGCGAGGTGCGCGGCGCTGGCCTTTCGGAACGAGGCATGCCTTGTGGCACGGTTCCCCCCCGCTCATTCGCCGGCCGGCTGCGTCCTCTTTGTCCTATATAGCGGCGGATGATGGCATTCTGAAGGGCCCTGGAGGCCCGAGCGGCCCCTCGCGCCCCATAGCCGCCAGGAGTGGAAGCTCGCGTCTCCCCCGGTGATCCGAAACCGCTCCGCGCGCCACGGCTGCCCCCCCTCTGGCGCCGTGATACCCGACGCTCTCCTCTGTGTCTCCGTGTCTCTGTGTGAGGCCCTTTTCGCCGCAGGGGTCAAGTGCCCCATGCCCCGCCACCGCGCCGCGGGCATCTTCACTCCAAGACTCACGGACGACCGCGGACCCCGAACGGAGCCGTACCCCCGATGCGCCACACCCTCCTCCCCACCGACACCACCGAAAGCGGCGCCCAGCGCCGCATCCGCGCCGTGGCGCAGGCCACGGTGGCCGCGCTGGCCGCTGAATCGCCCGAGGGGCTGGCGTGCGCGCTGGAGGCCGCGGCGGGGCCCGTGCTCCCCTTCGACGCCTTCCGCCTCGCTACGTACGACGCGGCCACGGACACCCTTCACGACCGCGCGTGCGGCGGCGGGCCGGTGCCCACCGCGCAGACGCCGGAGCGGTGGGTGGTGCGCGGGCGGCGGACGCTGGCCTCGGGGCGCCCGCACGGGCGCGGCGCGGCGGTGGACGGCGGGGCGCGCCGCGCCGGGTCCGCCATCCGGGCGCCGGTGATGGCGGCGGGGGAGCTGCTGGGGGTGCTGGCCGTGGAGTGCGACGATCCGGGCGCCTACTCGGCGCTGGACGTGGAGCTGGTGGACGCGCTTGCCGCCGTGGCCGCCTCGCGCCTGGTGCACCTGCGCCAGGCTCCCGCGCCCGAGCCGCGCTTCCGCGCCATGTACCAGCAGTTCCCCATGAGCGTGCAGATCTTCTCCCCCGACGGGCGCACGCTGGAGGTGAACGACGCCTGCGAGGAGCTGTTCGGGCCGCGGGCGACGCGCAGCCCCAACCACGATCCCGCCCTGGCCGGGCTCCTGCGCGACGCCTACGCCGGCGAGGCCGTGGAGCTTCCGCCCGCGCTGGTGGACACGCGCGACCAGGCGGCGCGCTGGATCCAGGCCTCGGCGCGCCCGGTGCGCGGCGACGATGGCGAGATCCGCGAGGTGATCCTCGTCCACCAGGACGTCACGGATCTCAAGAGCGCGCAGGCGGCGCTGCAGCGCACCAACGAGGAGCTGGAGGCGCGGGTGGCCGAGCGCACGCTGGAGCTGGCCGCCACCAACGAGGCGCTGCAGGAGGAGGTGGCCGAGCACGAGGCCGCCCGCGAAGCGCTGCTCCAGCGCTCGCAGGAGCTGGAAGGCGTCTTCCAGGCGCTCCCCGACCTTTACTTCCGCCTGCGCCAGGACGGCACCATCGTGGACCACCGCGTGGGCGCCGAGTGGAAGCTGTCCGAGGAGTGCGGCGGCTTCGTCGACCGGCGGATGCAGGACATCCTCCCCCCCGAGGTGGCGGAGCGGCTGCAGGCGGCGCTCACCGAGGGCTGCACCCTCTCCACGGTGGAGTTCTCGCTCCCGCGCGGGGGCGAGCTGCGCCACTTCGAGGCGCGCGTGGTGCCGCTTCGCGACGGCGACCGGGTGACGGTGGTGCGCGACATCACCGACAGCAAGGAGGCCGACCGCCTGGTGCGCGAGCGCGAGGAGCACTTCCGCATGCTGATCGAGAACTCGTCCGACCTCGCCAGCATCCTGAACGCGGACGGCACCATCCGCTACGTGAGCCCGTCGGTGACGAGGATCCTGGGCTACACGCAGGAGGAGATGATCGGGCTGAGCACCTTCGCCCTGATGCACCCGGACGACGTGGCGAGCAGGCGCCCCACCTTCCACGAGCTGGCGAAGTGGCCGGGCGTGGTGGGCACCGACACCTTCCGCTACCGGCACAAGGACGGCTCGTGGCGCGTGGTGGAGGCCGTGGGACGCACCCTGCTCTCCGACTCGGCCGAGGCGGGGATCGTCATCAACACCCGCGACATCACCGACCGCAAGGCCACGGAAGAGGCGCTGCGGGCCAGCGAGGAGACCTTCCGCGGGCTCTTCGACTCGCTCACCGAGCTGGTGTACATCCTGGACCTGGACGGCCGACTGCTCAACGTGAACGAGGCGGTGCTGCGCGCCTACGGGTACACCCGCGAGGAGCTGCTGGGCCGCACGCCGGAGATGCTGGCCGACCCCGCCCGGGTGGACCTGGAGGAAGCCGCCTCGCACTTCCGCCGCGCGGTGGAGGGGGAGCCGCAGCGCTTCGAGTGGTGGGGGCTGCGCAAGGACGGCAGCACCTTCCCCAAGGAGGTGGTGGAGACCCGCTCCACCTACTTCGGGCGCGACGCGGTGATCGCCGTGGCGCGCGACATCACCGACCGCGTGGAGGCGGAGCGGGCGCTGAGGGAGCGCGAGGAGCACTTCCGCCGCCTCATCGAGAACGCGTCGGACCTGGTTTCCATCATCTCCCCCGACGGCACCATCCGCTACGAGAGCGAGGCGATCGGGCGGCTCTTTGGATACTCGGCGGGGGAGGGGGTGGGGATCTCCGCGTGGGACCGCGTTCACCCCGACGACCGCGCTCACGTGATGAAGGCGCTGGGCGAGGTGGCCGCCATGCCGGGCGAGACGCGCTCGGCCGAGTTCCGCTACCTGGCCCGCGGCGGCGAGTGGCGCTACGTGGAGGCGGTGGGGAAGACGCTCACGGCCGACCCCGAGGACGGCATCGTCATCAACACCCGCGACGCCACCGACCGCCGCCAGGCCGAGGACGCCCTGCGCGAGAGCGAGGAGCGCTACCGCACCCTCATCGAGAACACCCACGACATGATCGTGGTGCTGGACCCGGTGACGCAGCGCGTGCTCTACCAGAGCCCGTCCATGGAGCGCATCCTGGGCTACTCGCCGCAGGACCACACGGACTTCGGCCTGGTGCACCCCGACGACGCGCCCGCCGCCATGGCCGCCATCGCCGAGGCGGCGGGGTCGCCGGGCACCATCGCCCACGCCGAGTACCGCTACCGCCACAAGGACGGCTCGTGGCGGCACCTGGAGACCTTTGGCCGCACCTTCTCGCCCAACACGGCGGAGCACGGGCTGGTGCTCAACACGCGCGACATCACCGAGCGCAAGGAGGCCGAGGACGCGCTGCGCCGCAGCGAGCAGCACTTCCGCCGGCTGATCGAGAACGCGCAGGACAACATCTTGATCGTGGACGAGACCGGCACGATGACGTACCAGAGCCCCTCGGTGGAGCGCATCCTGGGCCACACGCCGGAGGAGCTGGTGGGGAAGAACGCCTTCGAGTACATCCACCCCGACGACGTGCCGGCGGTTGCCGGCGCGCTGGGGAGCGTCTTCGCCACGCCGGGCCACGTGGGCCACGCCGAGTACCGCTTCCGGCACAAGGACGGGACGTGGCGCTACCTGGAGGCGTTCGGGCAGACGCTCTCCCCCGTTTCGGCGGAGGAGGGGGTGGTGTGCAACATCCGCGACGTCACCGAGCGGCGGATGGCGGAGGAGGCGATGCGCCGCGCCACGCAGGAGGCGGAGCGCGCCAACCGCGCCAAGAGCGAGTTCCTTTCGAGGATGAGCCACGAGCTGCGCACCCCCATGAACTCCATCCTGGGCTTCTCGCAGCTCCTCGCGCGGGGCGCGCTGGCGGCGGACCAGCGGCGGGGCGTGCAGCACATCCTGACGGCCGGGCGGCACCTGCTGCGGCTGATCAACGAGGTGCTGGACATCGCCCGCATCGAGAGCGGGCGGCAGCAGCTCTCGCTGGAGCCGGTGCGCCTGTCGCTGGTGGTGCAGGAGGCGGTGGCGCTGGCCCGGCCGCTGGGCGCTCAGCACGGCGTGACGCTGGAGGAGGAGGTGCTCCCGGCCGGCGACCCCTTCGTGACGGCCGACCGGCAGCGCCTGTCGCAGGTGCTCCTCAACCTCCTCTCCAACGCCGTGAAGTACAACCGCGAGCGCGGCACGGTGCGCCTGCGCTGCGAGCTTCTCCCCGACGGCGAGCAGGTGAGGATCCGCGTGTCCGACACGGGGCACGGGGTGGACCCGGCGCAGCGCGACCTGCTCTTCGTGCCCTTTGCCCGGCTGGGCGCCGAGCACACGGACGTGGAGGGCACGGGGCTGGGGCTGGCGCTCTCGCTGCGGCTGGTGGAGGCGATGGGCGGCACGCTCACGCTGGAGGAGAGCAGCGACGAGGGGAGCACCTTCGCCATGGACCTGCGCCTGGCGCGCGACCCGGTGGAGCGGCTGGAGAACCGCCAGCCCGCCCCCGTGGGCGTCGGCGCCAAGATCCGCACCCCCGTCACGCTCCTCTACGTGGAGGACAACCTGGCCAACCTGAGCCTGGTGGAGACGATCCTCTCGGAGCGGCCGGGGTGGAAGACGATCCCCGCACTGCAGGGGAGCATGGGCGCCGAGCTGGCCCGCGAGCACTCGCCGGACCTGGTGCTCCTGGACCTTCACCTCCCGGACGTGCAGGGCGACGAGGTGCTGCGCCGGCTGCGGAGCGACGAGCGCACCGCCGGCATCCCGGTGGTGATGATCAGCGCCGACGCCACCCCGCGCACCATCGACCGCCTCATCGCCCGCGGCGCCGACGCGTACCTCACCAAGCCCCTCGACGTGGACGAGTTCCTCTCCACCATCGACCGGCTGCTCCCCGAGGAGGAGGAGACCGCCGCGACCTGAACGGCGGACTCACACAGAGGCACGGAGACACGGAGGAGCGACGGAGGCAGGCGCCGCAGCCGGGCGGTTGAAACCGCGGCAACGACAACACGAAGTCCCCCTGCGGGGACTACAGGAT
>DASVSA010000540.1:0-2503 GCA_036388335.1 Longimicrobium sp.
CGCGCACCTCGTGCAGGTCGATGTGCGACGGGGTGCCCTCGAGGAGGACGGAGACGCTCTCCTTCAGCAGGCCCCACGAGGCGTAGATCACCAGCACGCCGATCAGCACGGACACCGCCGGGTCCGCCCAGTACCAGCCGAACGCCCACACCAGCGCGCCGCCCGCGATGGCGCCCACGCTGCCCAGCGCGTCGGTGAGCATGTGCAGCCAGGCGCCGCGGATGTTCAGGTTCTCACCGCGCCCGCCGTGGAGCACCCACATCCCCAGCAGGTTCACCAGCAGGCCGCCCACGGCGATCCACATCACCAGCGCGCCCTGCACCGGCTGCGGGTCGCGCAGGCGATGGAAGGCTTCCACGAAGATGAAGATGGAGATGGCGATCAGGGTGGCGCCGTTGGCCAGCGCCGCCAGGATCTCCGTGCGGTGGTAGCCGAAAGTGCGCTGAGGCGTGGCCGGGCGGTGGGCGATCCACACGGCGAAGAGCGAGAGCGCCAGCGCCCCCACGTCCGACAGCATGTGACCCGCGTCGGCCAGCAGCGCCAGCGAGTCGGCCAGGTACCCGCCGACCGCCTCCGCCACCATGTACACCGCCGCCAGCACGAGCACCACGGCCAGCCGCCGCCGGTTGGCGTGGCCCCCGTGCGCGTGCCCGTGGTGGTGGTGTCCTGCGCCCATCTCTGTGCCTGTGGGTGAGACCGCCGTTCAGGCGGCGCGCTTCCGCCATCCGCGGACGATGAAAAAGATCCCGGCCAGGATCATCGCCAGCGAGAGCGTCTGGCCCATGGTGAGAGGGCCGAGCACCGTGCCCAGGTCGTCGCCGTTGCCCGTGAACTGCGCGTCCGGCTGGCGGAAGAGCTCCAGAAAGGTCCTCACCAGGCCGTAGCCCAGGAGGAAGACGCCGCCAAAGAATCCCTCGGCCATGGGATGCCCCCGCCGCGCGGACCAGCGGAAGAGCGCCCACAGCACCAGCCCCAGCAGCAGCCCCTCACCGATCGCCTCGTAAAGCTGCGACGGGTGGCGCAGGGGCACCTGCTGGCGGATCGCGTCCCACTGCCCCGACTCGTACGCGGACTCGATGATCCGCTCGCGGTCGCGGAGGCTCCCTCCAGCGCCCAGCAGCGCGGTGGCCTGCGGGTCCGTGGGGAAACGCATCGCCCAGGGCACGTCCGGGCCCGCCACGCGCCCGAAGAGCTCGCCGTTGACGAAGTTGGCCACGCGCACGGCGAAGATGCCGGGGCACACGCCCAGCGCGATGCCGTCGCCCACGTTCAGCGGGGTGGCGGCATGCTTGCGCGCGAAGAGGCCGCCGGCCACGATCGCCCCCACCAGGCCGCCGTGGAAGGCGAGGCCGCCCTCCCAGATGCGCAGGATGGAGAGCGGGTTGGCGGCGAAGCGGGGGAAATCGTAGAACAGGATGTAGCCGAGGCGCCCCCCGAGGATGACGCCGAGCACGAGGGCGAAGATCAGGTCGCCCACCGCGTCCGGCTCAAGCTTCAGGAAGCGCCTCCGGGCCAGGCGGCGAAGGATGATGAATCCCACGCCGAAGGCCACCATGTACCCCAGCCCGTACCACCTCACGTCCAGCGGGCCCGGCAGGTCGATCGCTACGGGATCGATGTGCGGGTAGCGGATCTCCAGCACGGGCCGGGCGGGCCCGGCCTAGCGGCGGGCGGCCGGCAGACGCGCCTCGGCCTCGGCCAGGCGCATCTCCACGATGGAGCGGTCCATCGACCCCTCCTCGGTGTCCTTGAGCATCTCGCGGTACAGGTCCACCGCGGCCTGCCACTGCCCGGCCGTCTCGTTGAGGAGGGCGGCCTGGCTCAGCGCCTCGGCGCGCTGGAAGTCGATCCTGGTGGACGCGGCCGCGTCGCGGTACGCCTGCAGGGCGCCGTTGCGGTCGTTGGTGCGGGTGAGCACCGCGCCCAGCATCATCTGCCCCTGGTACTCCAGCACGCCGCCGGAGCTCGCCACTTCGCGGGCGTGCGGCAGGGCCTTGGCCGCCTGGTTGGCGTCCAGGTAAAGCCCGGCCAGCTGAAGGCGCGCCTCGTGCCCCTCGTTGGTGCCGCCGTACTGCGCCACGAAGCGCTCGAGCTGCTGGATGCCCTGCGGCCCCGGCGCCGTGTTCGCCTGCACCTGCAGGTACTCGGCCGACGCCGCCGCGTTCTTGCGGGCCTGCAGCAGGAAGTAGCCGATCGCCAGCAGGAGCACGGTGGCCAGCGCGCCGGCCACCATCATGATCCTGCGGATGTTCCGCTTCGCCCAGTCGCCGACCTCCGCCGCCCGCATGGCGAATGCGTCGTCGGACTCGATGTTTGCGGGTACGCGGCGGGTACGTGCGACGGAGGGCGAAGCCATGCGGTCCTCGGCAGAGGGGTAAACGGCGAAGGGTGCACGCCGCCATCCGGCGGATGCACAGAACGGGAAAATTAGCGCCGTGCTTGGACTTGTGTCAACCGACCGGGGCGAAGAAGTGCGTGAGTGCGTGGAGTGCGTGAGTGCGTT
>DASVSA010000541.1:0-6784 GCA_036388335.1 Longimicrobium sp.
GGAATCTCACCATGCACCGCTTCTTCGGCCTCGTACTCCTGTCGACGCTTGGCACGACCGCGGCCGGGTGCCGTTGATCCGGATGGTGCCGCACGGCGGGCCGTCATCGAAGGCGTGCTGGCCCGAACCGAGGCGTCGTACGTCTATCCTGATGTGGCTTCGAGGATGAGCCACGCCGTGCGCGCCCGGCTCGCGCGGGGAGAGTACGCCTGGCTCCCACTCGGTGAGGCGCTCGCCGATTCGCTCACCTCGCACCTGCGGTCGGTGAGCCACGACAAGCATCTGCAGGTGGTCTTCAGTTCAGGGCCGGTTGAGACGCCGCAGTCCGATGGATCGGACGAGATCCCCCAGCAGCTCGCGGATGAGCTCCGGGAGATCAACTACGGGATTGAGCGTCTGGAGATCCTGGAGGGCAACGTCGGTTATCTGGATCTCCACGCGTTCGTGACCGTAGATGCGCCTGGGGCAACCGATGCGGTGGCGAAAGCGATGGACTCGCTGTCGGGCACCGATGCCCTGATCATCGACCTGCGCCGGAATCGTGGCGGTGAGCCCGAGATGGTTCGCCTCCTGGCGAGCTACCTGTTCGGCCCGGACCCGGTTCAGCTCAGCTCCATCTACTGGAGGCCGAGGAACGTCACGGAAGAGTTCTGGACGCTCCGTGACCTTCGTGGAGTTACGGGCCTGAACGCCCGGTCTACGTAGTCACGAGCAGCCAGACCTTCTCCGCGGCGGAGGCATTCGCCTATGACCTGAAGAGCCTGACGCGAGCGATCGTCGTCGGAGAAACGACTCGCGGTGGAGCGCACCCGTCACGCTTTGAGGTCGTCTCACCCCAATTCGGCGTCGTCGCGCCGCAGGGCCGTGCGATCAACCCGGTAACCGGCACCAACTGGGAAAGAACGGGTGTGGAGCCGGATATCCTGGCCGGCCCAGACGCACCGCTCGAGACCGCCCGCCTGGCGGCACGGCGCCGGGTGCTGTCGATGACGACCGTCGCTAAGCGGCGGGCGGAGCTCGAAGGTCCCGCTCGGTGAACGGACGCGTAGGGCGCCGCGGTGCCCCAGGAGCGATTGAGTTCGCCGCTGGAACCACGCGAAGTCCCCCGCGGGGACTGGGTACGGACCACCGCCCGCCGGAAGACACAGACCGCGACGGCGGTCTTCGCGTAGGTCCAGCGGCGAATTCTCACTCCTGGACAGGTCGCGATCCACGCAGACTTCGCTCAAGAGGCGGGCTGCGGAAGGACGCCCATCGCCTGCACTCGCCCCGCGTAACCGCGTCGTCAATGGCCGAGCGCCCGGAGACGGAAGCCTCTGCTCCTGACCCGTGCTGCCTGCGACGATCTCCACCCGCGCGCGGACCGTCCGGGTTGACGCGGCGGGGTATTGTAACTACCATAGTTACATGAAACGGGACGAGAGACTTTCGGTGGCGCTTCACGCGCTGATGCACATGGCCGAGCGCGCCGGTGAGCCGATGACCTCTGCGGAGCTGGCGGCGTGCGCGGGCACCAACCCGGTGGTGATCCGGCGAACGTTTGCGGGGCTGCGCGAGCGCGGCATCGTCACGTCCGCCCGGGGGCACGGTGGCGGGTGGACGCTGGCGCGCGACGCCGACGCCATCGCGCTGGGCGAGATCCAGGAGGCCATCGCGCAGCGCGTGGTCTCGGTCAGCATGCCGGAGGAGAGCCACGGCTGCCTCGTGGAGCGCGCCGTGGGGAACGCGCTGGACGACGCGGTGCGCGAGGCCAACCGGGTGCTGGATGCACGCCTCGCCACGGTGACGCTGGCCCACCTGCTGGCCGACGTCCACCGGCTGGATGCGGAGCGGGCGCGCGGCAGCAGCGCGCCGGGGAGACCACGCTGAGGATCAGGAGCCGCGGCGCCGGGTCATCCTGGAGGGACGCTCGACCTGGAGCGTGGGGCTCGATGGGCAGGAGACCGGACGGGTAGAGGTGCTGGACGAGACCCCGGCGCGCAACCATGCGCGTCCAACGAACGGAGGCGGAACGATGAACCAGCGGAATGAGACCTTCGATGCTGTCGTGGTGGGCGGCGGGCCGGCCGGCCTTAGCGCCGCCCTCACCCTGGGCCGCGGGCGCTGGCGAGTGGCCGTGATCGACGCGGGCGAGCCGCGGAACGCGCCCGCCGCCGCCGCGCACAACCTGTTCACGCGCGACGGCACGCCGCCGCTGGAGCTGCTGGCCATCGCCCGCGAGCAGCTGCGCCCGTACGACACCGTGGAGCTGCGCGCCGGCCGCGCCGTGGATGCACGGGACGCGGATGGTGGCTTCCACGTCCAGCTGGAGGACGGCTCCACCCTCGCCGCCCGGCGGGTGGTGCTCGCCACCGGGGTGGTCGACATCCTCCCCGACATCCCGGGCTTCCGCCAGTTGTGGGGGAAGTCCGTCTTCCACTGCCCGTTCTGCCACGGGTGGGAGGTGCGCGACCAGCCGCTGGCGCTGCTCGGCCGCGGCTCCACGGCCATGGAGCTGTCGCGCCTCCTCACCCGCTGGAGCGGCGACCTGGTGCTGCTCTCCGACGGCCCCGCGGAGCTCTCCGGCGACGAGCGTGCGGAGCTGGAGGCGCTGGGCGTGGGGCTGCGGGAGGAGCGCGTGCTTCGATTGGAGCCGGATGGGCACGGGCTCGCCGCCGTGCTGGATGGCGGCGGCCGGCTGGTGCGCGGCGCCCTGTACGCGCGGCCTCCGCAGCGCCAGTCATCCGATCTGGCCGGGCGCCTGGGGTGTGCCCTCACCGACCTGGGCCTGGTGCAGATAGACGCTATGGGCGCGACCACCGTCCCGGGCGTGTTCGCCGGGGGTGACCTCGTGACGCGCATGCAGCAGGTGGCCATCGCGGCGTCGGGCGGGCTGGTGGCCGCACAGGGCGTTCACCACTCGCTCGCCGCCGAGAACCTGGCGCGCCGGATCAGCGTAGCCGCCGCTACCGCGTAGCGCCCACAGAAAAGCCCGGGTGCGCGAGCGACTGCCTCGCGCACCCGGGTTTCGGCATGCGGACCCCGGCAAACCACGCCGGGTGAGCCCCATTACAGCTCTAATCGCGCATGTAGTGGCAGGTATATCCACCGGGATTCTTGCGCAGGTAGTCCTGGTGGTAGGCCTCGGCGCTGTACCAGGTGGACGCGGGCTCGATGGAGGTGGTGATGGGCCGCTTCCACGCGCCCGACGCATCCACGCGAGCCTTGACCGACTCCGCGGTCGCCTTCTGCTCCGGCGTCTGCGGAAAGATCGCGGAACGGTACTGGGTGCCGATGTCGTTCCCCTGGCGGTTGAGCGTCGTGGGGTCGTGGAGCTTGAAGAACCACTTCTCCAGCAGCTCCTCGTAGCTCAGCACCGCCGGGTCAAAGGTCACGCGGATGGCTTCGGCGTGGCCCGATTTGCTGTCGTGCGTGTCGTGGTACGTCGGGTTCTCCAGCCAACCCCCGGTGTAGCCCACGTCCGTGTCGATGACGCCGGGGACCGCGCGCAGAATCTCCTCGACACCCCAGAAGCAGCCACCCGCCAGGACCGCGACTTCGGTCGCGCCGGCGACGCCGGTGGTTGATCCGCCCACATCGTGCTGCGTGCTCATCTTCGTCTCTCCGTCAGCGAGGTCGCCGGTACTCCCGGTCGTGTTGAACAGTTGCCGAACGGGCCGCGCGGGGCATCCGCAGGTGGAGTGATCTCTGGGTACCTCGCCAGGCGTAGCGTGACGCCTGCGGCGCTACCCGGCGAACGCGTGCTTCCCCGGCAGCGCGAGCTCCACCTCGGTGCCCCGATACACGTCCCGGACGGCGAGCGTTCCCCGGATCGCCGCCGCGCGCTCGCGTATCAGGGAGATGCCCGGCCACGCGGCGCCCTCCACGGCCGCCTCCGCATCGCACGAAACGCGCACGGCGAACGCGTCGCGGCGGTACTCCACGACGGGCGCGGCGAGCGTGGCCGACGGGCGGCTGAACGCGTGGGTGAGCGCCTGCATGCTCACGCGGAACGCGGTCTCCTCCACATCCGCGCAAAGGGCGCGCGCGGTGCCTCGGTGCTGATCCGCAGCGCGGCGGGAGAGCCGCGCCGCACCTCCTCCGCGGCCCCGGCGAGCACCAGCACGAGGTCGCGCGGGCGCGGATGCGCCGAGGGCGCGTGCCCCAGCACGGTGCGCACCTCGCGCGCGGCGCGCTCCAGCCGGTCCACCGTCCGGTCCAGCTCCTCGTTCTCCCGCTGCAGCCCGGCGGGGAGACGCCGCCTCAGCGCTTCCAGCTGGAGCTGGCTTCCCGCGAGGTCCTGCAGCAGCGTGTCGTGAAGCTCGTGGGCGATGCGCGCCCTTTCCGCGTAGCGCTGCCCCACGAGGCGCTGGAACGCCATCTCCGCCTGCGCGGGTACGTGGGGCTCCGGGCGGGGGCGGGCGCCGATCACCTCGCGCAGCTCGAAGGCGAGCCGCACGAAGTCGCGGGCGAACGGTGCTTCGTCGCGCCAGAGGACGTACACGTCGAGCCCCACCAGGGGCTCGTCCGCCAGGGGCACCACGACCACGGCCGCTGGCGTCCACCCCGCCCGGTCGCTCGGCGCCGTCGCCCACCCCACGCCGCAGGAAACGGCGGTGATGATCTCCGAGGGCTGCAGCGAGCCCGGAGTGGTGCGCCCGCGCCACCCGCCGCGCGCCATGCTCTCGTGCACCCCATCCATGATCTCGGGAGCGTATTCCTGCGAGAGCGAGTGGAAGGGGAAGCCGCTCAGGTCCTCCAGCCAAAGCTCCTTCACCGCCGCCAGCGGGTGATCGGACGGTAGCATGGCCGCGTCCACGGACATAGGGAGGAGCACCTCCACCGCGAGCCCCGGCACCGCTGGCCTGGGACCCGTATAGAACCCCACGTCCAGCGCGCCCTCGCCCAGGCTGGTGAGCTGTTCGCGGAACGGGCGGGGAGCGAGCTGCACCGGCAGGTAAGGGTGCTGGGCCTGGAACTCGGCCAGGGCGGCGCGCTGGATGGCCTGGCCGCGTCCCCCAATCCAGCCACCCCACGCGGAGCGAGCCGCCGGGCGCGCTTTCCAGGCTCTCGCGCGTGCGCTGCGCGAGGGCGTCGCGGGCCATCTCGTACACCTCGCCGCCGGCGGGCGTGGGGAGCACCCGGCGGGGCGTGCGGTCGAAAAGCGGGGTGCCGAACAGCGCTTCGAGGTGCGAGAGCACGCGGGGCGAGAGCGCCAGGAGCGTGGCGGCGCGCCGGAAGCTGCGCAGCTCCGCCAGGGCGACCACGCACCGCATCTGGCGCGGGTCCATGAGGCCATGGTCCGCTCTTCCGGAATCCATGGCTCAGGGCCTCTCCGCGGCGAACGCGCGGTCACCGGGTAGCGAGAGCTCCACCGAGGTGCCGCCTCCCGCGCCGCTCCTCACGGTGAGCAGCGCGCCCACGGTGGCGGCCCGCTCCTCCATCCCGGGATGCGCCGGCACGCCCACGGGCGCGGCGGAATCGTCCGACACGTCCAGCCGGAACCCGCCGCCCGTGTAGTCGAGGGTGACGGAGACGAACGTCCCCGAGGCGCGCTGGAAGGCGCTGGCGATGGCCTCCGCCCCCACCTGGTACGCGACGCCGTCCACGAGCGGCTGCAGCTCGCGGACGGCGCCGAGGGTCACGATGCGGAAGTCCACGCGCGAGTCGCCGCGCGCCGAGTCCGCGGCGATGGAAAGGGCCAGGGGGAGCGTGCGCGTGTCGCCGCCGTCCGGCACCAGCGTCATGATGGCTTCCCGCGCGTTGCGCGCGATCCGCTCCAGGCGCTCCACCACCCCGTCCAGCTCCCGGCGCTCGGCCTCCAGCACCGGGGGGAGGCGCTGCCGCAGCGCGTCCAGCTGCAGCCCGCTCCCCACCACGTTCTGCAGCAGGGTGTCGTGCAGGTCGCGCGCGGCCCTCACCTGCTCCGCGTAGCGCCGGGCTGCGGCGGGGACGTAGCCGTCGCGGCGCGGCTCGCCGGCGGCCGCGCGTGCCGGGCACGAAATCTCCAGCGCGTCGCGAAGCTCGAACACCAGGCGCACGAACGCGCTCGCCGCCGGCGCTTCCTCCCTCCACACGGCGTGGTAGTCCACCCGCAGGATCGGGTCGTCCGCGATCGGCACCACCGCCACGCCCTGGGGCACCCGCCCCGCGATCTCGTACGCCACGGGAGACCACCCCGCGCCGCACGCCACCAGCGACAGGAGCACGGACGGCTGGGGAGAGCCGCTCGTCCGCACCCCGCGCCACCCCGCCTCCGCCAGGCCGTCGTGGATGCTTGTCATCACCTCCGGGGCGAAATCCGTGGCGATGGAATGGAGCGGGAACCCGCTCAGCTCGGCCACGGAAAATTGCGGCGCCGCGGCCAGCCGGTGCCCCAGGGGAATCGCCGCCGCGTCCACCGTGTAGGTGAGCAGCGGCCTGGCCGTGAACCCGGCCAGCTCGGGCGGCGTGCCCACGAAGAACGCCACTCCCAGCGATCCGTTCGCCAGGGCCTCCATCTGGTCGCGCCAGGGCGCGGGCACCAGCTGCACCGGCACGTGGGGGTACTGCGCCCGGAACTCGGCGAGGGCGGTCCGCTGGATCTGCTGCCCGCGCCCGTGGTCGATCCACCCCACGCGCAACGCGGCGTGGCGGACGCCCCCACGGCGCGCCACGGACTCGCGGGCCAGCAGCTGGCGCGCGTGCTCCGCGAGCCCGGTGGCGGCACGGGTGGGGATCAACCTCCCGGGGAGCCGCTCGAACAGCTGCGCGCCGAGCTCCCGCTCGATCCGGCTGAGCTCGCGCGCGACCGCGCGCGGAGAGA
>DASVSA010000542.1:0-3938 GCA_036388335.1 Longimicrobium sp.
GACGCACTCACGCACACACGCACTTCCCTTCAACAGCCTATAGCCTCTCGCCCATGTACCGCGCCAGGTCCACGCAGCGGTTCGAGTAGCCCCACTCGTTGTCGTACCAGGCCACCACCTTCACCAGCCCGGCGGTGACGCTGGTGCAAGGCGCGTCCACGATGGCCGAGTGCGGGTTGCCCACGTAGTCCACCGACACCAGCTCCGAGTCTTCGAAGCCCAGGATCCCCTTCATGGCGCCCTGCGAGGCGGCGCGGAGGGCATCGTTCACGCGCGCCGCATCCACATCCTGCTCCAGCTCGCAGGTGAGGTCCACCAGCGACACGTTGGGCGTGGGGACGCGGATGGCGAAGCCGTCGATCTTCCCCTTCACCTCGGGGATCACCAGCGCGGTGGCCTTGGCGGCGCCCGTGGTGGTGGGGATCATGGAGACGGCGGCGGCGCGGGCCCGGCGCAGGTCCTTGTGCGGCAGGTCCAGGATGTTCTGGTCGTTGGTGTACGAGTGGATCGTCGTCATCACCCCGCGCTTGAAGCCGAACGAGTCGCGGAGCACCTTCACCACGGGCACCAGGCAGTTGGTGGTGCACGACGCGTTGGAGACCACGTGGTGGCTGGCCGGGTCGTACTTGTCGCCGTTCACGCCCAGCACGATGGTGATGTCCTCGCCCTTGGCCGGCGCGGAGATGATCACCTTCCTGGCGCCGCCCTGCAGGTGCTTCGCCGCGTCGTCGCGGTTGGTGAAGCGGCCGGTGGACTCGATGACGATGTCCACGCCCAGGTCGCCCCAGGGGAGCGCCGCCGGGTCCTTCTCGGCGAACACGCGCAGCTCGTCGCCGTCCACCAGGAGCGAATTCTCGCGCGCTTCCACGCTGCCGGGGTAGCGCCCGTGCACGGAGTCGTACTTGAGGAGGTGCGCGAGGGTGTTGGTGTCCGTCAGGTCGTTGACGGCCACGAAGTCGATGTCGTTGGCGCCGGCCTGCTTGGCGGCGCGGAGCACGTTGCGGCCGATGCGGCCGAATCCGTTGATGGCGACGCGAATTGCCATGGCCTCTCTCTAGGTGCGTTCCGTAGGATGGGCGGCGCGTCAGCTTCGTTCCAGCTCGGGAACGACGCGGGCGAAGGTGGCCACGCTCACCGCCCGGGTGCCGGCTTCCACGAGCGCCTCCACGCAGCTGAGCGCGGTGGCCCCCGTGGTCCACACGTCGTCCACCAGGATGACGTGCTCGCCGTGCAGCTCCGCCGCCCCGCTGGGGGGTACGGCGAAAGCGCGCGCTACGTTAGCCCGCCGCTCCCCCGGATGCAAGGCCGTTTGGGTGCTCGTGGCGCGCACCCGCCGGAGCAGGTCTTCACGTGCGACGAGCCCAATGTGGGCGGCGTACCCGCGGGCCAGCAGCGCGGCCTGGTTGTACCCGCGCTCCCGCAGCCGCGCCGCGCTCGTGGGCACCGGCACCACCCAGCGCGCCTCCTCCACCGTGTCGCGCGGCATCTCCATCGCGGCCATGCGCGCCGCCATCGGCTCCGCCACCGCGGACCACCCGCCGTACTTGAGCGCGTGCACCAGCGCCCGCGGCACGTCGCCGATGGCGTACGGCGAGCGGATCGCGCGCACCCCCGCCGGCCACTCCGCGCACGTGCGGCACACGGGCGACGGCTCGCGATGCGGGTCCACGGGGCTCCAGCAGCGCGCGCAGCGCGGCACGGGAAGCGGCCTGCACCGCATCCAGCACATCCGGCACACCCGCCGCTCCTTTTCGTGCGTGGGCACCGGCTCCCTGCACGCCACGCACACCGGCGCGAACACCAGGTCTAGCGCGCCCGTCCAGGCGTCGCGGAGGAGAGTTTGCAGAGTCAAAACGACGCCTCCTCCGTGTCTCTGTGTGAGCCCCGCTGTTACAGGGCCGCGCGCATGGCGTCCAGGGGGGGCTCGGCGTTCCACCAGCGGCGGAAGGCGGCGGCTCCCTGCTGCAGGAGCATCTCCTTGCCATCCGCGGCGGGGATGCCCTGGGCGCGGAGATGGTGCACCCACGCCGTCTCGTCGCGCGAGTAGACCAGGTCCAGCGCGGCGGCGATGCGGGCGCCCCCGGTGGGCGGCAGGGGGTCCGTGGCGCGGAGGCCGAGGGCGGTGGAGTTGATGGCCAGGCCGAAGTCGCGGTCCGAAAGGTCGGCGTCCAGCGGGAGGACTTCGACGCTCAGCCGGTCCGACTGGAAGCGAGCGGCCAGCTCCCGCGCGCGCTCCGCCGAGCGGTTCAGCAGGGTCACGCGGCGCGGGGCGTCCTCCAGCGCGCAGAGCACCGCGCGCGCGGCCCCGCCGGCGCCCACCAGGAGCACGGACTCGGGCGCATCCGCCCCCAGCAGGGCGCGGACGGCGGCGCGGGCGCCGGCCACGTCCGTGTTGTCGCCCCACACCTCGCCGCCCTCCAGCCAGTAGGCGTTGCACGCACCCGTGCGCTCCACCGTGGGCGTGCGGCGGTCGACGGCGGCTGCCGCGGCGGACTTGTACGGAACGGTGACGTTGCCTCCGCCACCCGCCAGCGCGATCCCGCGCATCAGCCCCACGAGCTCGGCGGGGGCGCAGCGGAGCGCGACGAAGACCCCGTCGAGGCCCGCGGCACGGAGCGCGGCGTTCTGGAAGACGGGGGAAAGGGAGTGCGAGACCGGGTCGCCGAGCAGCGCGAAGAGGCGCGTGGAGGCGGTGGGCGCGGCGCTCACGGGTGGAGAATGGGAGCCAGCCGGTCGAGCACGCCGCCGATCAGCCTGCGTAGCTCGGCATAGGTGTTCTCGTACGCCTGCAGCGGCCCGCCGAAAGGATCGCGGACCCCGCGCGGCTCCGCGTCGTCGCCGAACGCGAAGCCGGCGAGGAGGGCCGCCTTGTCGCCCGCGCCGTGGCGGCGCAGGGCATCCAGGTGCCCGGGGCTCATGGCGAGCACCAGATCCGCCCATTCCAGCAGCGCCGGAGACACCCCCCGCGTGCGGTGCGACTCCAGCCCCACCCCGTGCCGCTGCGCGACCGCGACCGCGTTGCCGGCAGCGCCATCCCCCTCGCGCGCGGCCAGCCCCGCCGACGCCACGCGCACGTGCCGCCATCCGCGCTCCTCCAGCTCGCGCCGCGCGATCCCCTCCGCCATCGCCGAGCGGCAGGTGTTGCCGGTGCAGACGAAGAGGATGTTGAACGTAGCGGTGGGCGGGGAGCCGCCGGCCGGCTGGGTCATGGCGCCACGGGGTTGGGCCGTGCCCGCCTCCCTCGCGGCGAGGGAGCGGTGTGAGGCCGAAGGGGTCGTCCGAAGTGCATCATGATTCACCCGCCGCGCCGTGCGCGGCAAGGGCCAGCGCCTCCGCCAGCGCGAGATCGGCCGGACGGGTGACCTTCAGGTTGCGCTCGGAGCCAGCCACTACGCGCACGGGCCCGCAGTAGCGCTCGAACAGCGCGGCGTCGTCGGTGGCGGCGATCCCCTCCTCGCGGGCGCGCTGGTAGGCGCGCAGCAGGGCGGCGCGTGGGAAGCCCTGCGGCGTCTGCGCCCTCCACAGCCCGGAGCGGTCGGGCGTCCCCAGGACGACCCCGCCGGGGCCGACCTCCTTGATGGTGTCGGTGACCTGCACGGCCGCGATGGCGCCGCCCTCGGCGCAGCCGTCCAGCACGCGGTCGATGATCTCAGCCGTCACGAAGGGGCGCGCGCCGTCGTGCACCAGCACCAGCGGCGCGTCTTCCGGCGTCGCGCGGAGGCCGTTCCACACCGAGTCGCCGCGCTCGGCGCCGCCGGGCACGAGCGTCACCGGGAGCCCGGCCAGCCAGGCGGGAGGCGCTTCCACGTCCTCCGGCGGGAGCACCACCACGACGGCGCCGATGCGCGGGTGGCCGATGAAGGGCGTCAGCGCGCGCAGGAGCACCGGGACGCCGCGCACCTCCAGGTACTGCTTGCGGACGGCGCCGCCCATGCGCC
>DASVSA010000543.1:0-2061 GCA_036388335.1 Longimicrobium sp.
AGTGCCTAGTGCCTAGTGCCTAGTGCCTAGTGCCTAGTGCCTAGTGCGCAGTAACAGAAGTCCTGAGTCCTGGAGTGCTGTTACTGCGCACTAGGCACTGTGCACTAGGCACTTAGGACCCAGGACTTCCGTTTCCGAGTCCCCCCGCTACACCCCCCCTCCATGACCCCCGCGGCAATCTCCGAGGCGCCCGGCACGGCTACGCACCCCCAGGCGGACTACTCGCTGCGCCGCTACCTGGCGGACGCCTTCGAGGTGGTGACCAACGCCGACTCGCGCCTGCTGCGCACCTTTCGGGCGCTGGTGGCGAGGCCGGGGGCGCTGACGGCGGCGTACTTCTCGCCGGAGCGCGACCAGTACCTGAGGCCCCAGCAGGTGCTCCTCTTCAGCTCCGTGGTCTTCTTCTTCGTGCAGCCGCTGACCGGCTTCAGCGGCCTCAACTCGCCGCTCCACATCCATCTCAGCCAGACGCCGTACAGCCCGCTGGTGGAGCCGTGGATCGCCGCCGAGGTGGCGCGGCGCGGCGGGGACCTGGAGGCGTACCGCGCCATGTTCGACGCCGCGGTCGACGCCCACGCCCGGACGCTGGCCTTCCTGCTCGTCCCCATCTTCGCGCTGCTGGTGACGCTGGTGTTCTGGCGCCCGCGACGCTATTTCGTGCAGCACCTGGTGTTCGCCACCCACTTCGTGTCCGTCCTGCTCCTCCTGCTGGCGCCCGTGGCCCTGGTGCTGGCGCTCCTGGCCCGCATCGTGTACGCGGCCGGTCTGGGCGCCGACCTGGCCTTCGCCATCGGCGACTCGTTCGGGCCGACGCTGGTCTCCGGCGTGTACCTGACGCTGGCGCTGCGCACGGCGTACGGAGAGGGGCGCGGGCTGTCGGTGGCCAAGGCCGCGGTGCTCTCGCTGGGGATGCTGCCGGTGTTCACGGTGTACCGGTTCGTCCTCTTCCTGGCGACGTTCTTCGGCCTATAGGCCCTGGCCCGCCGGGGCCGCGCGCCGTAAGCTGATTGTGGCCCGCCCGACCCGCCGTCGGGCGGGCCGCCCGTTTTCTCCAGCACCGATCCCGGATGGCACGACCTTCCTCCAGCGCCGAGCTTTCCCCGTACGCCGAGTTCCGCCGCGGCGAGTGGGCACGGCTGCGCGGCGCCACCCCGCTCACCCTCTCCGAGGCCGAGCTCGACGCGCTGCGCGGCGTGGACGGGCACGTGTCGCTCGAAGAGGTGGCGGACATCTACCTGCCGCTCTCGCGCCTTCTCAACCTGTACGTGGCGGCGGCGCAGCAGCTCTACCGCGTCACCGACACCTTCCTGGGGAGCCCCGCGGCCAAGGTGCCGTACGTCATCGGCGTGGCCGGGAGCGTGGCGGGGGGAAAGAGCACCACCTCGCGCATCCTGCAGGCGCTCCTGGCGCGCTGGCCGGATCATCCCAAGGTGGACCTGGTGACCACCGATGGCTTCCTGTATCCCAACCGGGTGCTGGAGTCGCGGGGGATCATGCACCGCAAGGGCTTCCCCGAGAGCTACGACGTGAGGCGGCTGATCCGCTTCCTGGGCGAGGTGAAGGGGGGCGCGGAGGAGGCGAGCGCCCCCGTGTACTCGCACCTGATCTACGACATCGTCCCCGGCGAGGAGCTGGTGGTGCGGCGGCCGGACATCCTGATCGTGGAGGGGCTCAACATCCTGCAGACGGGCACCCCCTCGCCCGACCGGCCGGCGCGCGTCTTCGTGTCGGACTTCCTGGACTTCTCCATCTACATCGACGCCAGCGAGCGAAACCTGGAGGCGTGGTACATCCAGCGCTTCCAGCGCCTGCGCGAGACGGCCTTCCGCGATCCCACCTCCTTCTTCCACCGCTACGCCATCGGCATGTCCGACGACGAGGCGATCGCCTTCGCGCGCGAGGTGTGGTCGACGATCAACGCGGTGAACCTGCGCCAGAACGTGCTGCCGACGCGGGACCGGGCGAGGCTGATCCTTCAGAAGGGGAAGGACCATCGGGTGGAGAGGGTGAGGCTGCGGAAGCTGTGAGGGCGGGGAGCGGGGACCGGGGACCGGGGAACGG
>DASVSA010000544.1:0-2105 GCA_036388335.1 Longimicrobium sp.
GGGAGACAGTCCCGCCGCGCTGGTGCCGCTGCTGGGGCGCGCGCCTGCGTGGGAAGAGCTCACCGCCGCGCTCGCCGACGGGTGGCGCGAGGCGCTGGCGGCGGAGGTGGAGGAGGGCGAGCCGGACGAGCGCGAGAGGGAGCGGGCGGCGGTGCTGGCGGAGCACTACGCAAGCCCGGCATGGACCTGGCATCGGTAGAGCCGCGGATGACCTTTCGGGCGGGGGCGAGCCCCCGCGCACACACCCAGTCCCGGCAGAGGCACGGCATGCCCGCAGCACACGCACCTCGAGCGTTCACCATCATCGGAGCCCTGGCACTCCTGGCCGCCTGCGGCGGCGGAGGCGGGGGCGAGAACGGGAAGGGCGGGTCCGGCGGGGCGGGGCAGGGCGGCACCGCCATCGTGGGGATCCTCGGCAACGTCCAGTCGTTCAACCCGGTCACCAACACCGCGTCGACGGTACAGGACATCGAGCGGTACATGCTCTTCACCCCGCTCATCCAGTTCGACGAGAAGCTCCAGCCCCGGCCCTACCTGGCCGAGAGCTGGACGATGGACGGCGACACGGGCGTCACGCTGAAGCTCCGCCGCGACGTGAAGTGGCACGACAACAACCAGCCCGTCACGGCCGAAGACGTGAAGTTCACCTTCGACCTGGCCAAGAACCCCAAGGCCACCTCGGGACTGGTGGGCTCGGTGTACCTCACGCAGGTGAAGTCCGCCACCGTGGTGGACCCGTACACCATCCGCTTCGCCTTCACCAACCCGCACGGGCAGGCGCTGGAAGACTTCTGGTGGTCGCCGCTCCCCAAGCACGTCCTGGGCAACGTGGCGCCGGAGCAGCTCACCCAGCACCCGTTCAACCAGAAGCCGGTGGGCAGCGGCCCCTTCAAGTTCGGCGAGTTCCGCCCCACGCAGAGCCTGGTGCTCGAAGCGAACCCCGACTTCCCGGCGGCGCTGGGCGGGCGGCCCAAGCTGGACCGCGTGGTGTTCCGCATGATCCCCGAGGCCACCACGCTGGTGACGGAGCTGCTCAACGGCACCGCCGACGTCATCGGGTGGACGCTCCTCCCGGACCAGGCGGCGCAGGTGAAGAGCCAGTCGGGGAACGGCTACCGGCTCAGCAACTTCCCCTCGCGCGAGTTCTACTACGTGGGGTGGAACAACGAGCGCGAGCCGTTCAAGGACGCCAACGTGCGGCGCGCGCTGGGGATGGCCATCAACAAGCCCCAGATGATCCAGGGGCTGCTGCGCGGCTTCGGGTCGCCGGCGCACGGGGTGATCCCGCCCTGGAGCCCGATGTACACCAACCTGTCGCAGGCGGACCGCTACGACCCGGCCGCGGCCAAGCAGGTCCTGGCCCAGGCGGGGTGGCGCGACACCAACGGCGACGGGATCGTGGAGAAGAACGGCAGGCCGCTGCGCTTCACCCTGCTCACCAACTCCGAGAACCAGCTGCGCAAAGACGTCGCCGCCTTCGTGCAGCAGCAGCTCAAGCAGGTGGGCGCCGACGCGCAGGTGAGGACCATCGAGTTCCAGACGATGCTCCAGCAGCACAAGTCGCGCGAGTACGACGCGGTCATCACGGGGTGGGTGCTCGACACCTTCCGCGTGGACCCGGTGGCGCTCTTCTCGTGCGCCGAGGCGCAGAAGAAGGGCTCGCCCAACCGCACCGGCTACTGTAATCCGCGGCTGGACCAGCTGATGCAGACGGGGATGCGCACCAACGACCCGGCGCAGGGCAAGGCCACCTGGGCGCAGTTCTCCCAGCTCCTCCACCAGGAGCAGCCGATGACCACGCTCTTCTGGATCGACGACATGGCCGGCATCGGCCGGCGCATCCAGAACGTGCAGATGGACCCGCGCAGCAAGCTCGTAAGCGTAGCGAGCTGGACGAAGACCCGCTGAGCTAGCGCGCCCGCCCCCGCGCCGCGGAGCGAATCGTGCAGGAACGGCGCTCCGCGGCAGGCGGGAGGGAAGTCCTGAGTGCTGAGTCCTGAGTGCCTAGTGCCAAGTGCCTAGTGCCTAGTACACAGCAACTGCTGTTCAGGACCCAGGACTTAGGACTCAGCACTTCTGTTACTAGGCACTCGGCACTAGGCACT
>DASVSA010000545.1:0-6492 GCA_036388335.1 Longimicrobium sp.
TGATGCCGGTGTAGATGTACTGGCGGCCGTCGCGCCCCAGCACCCGCGCCACGCCCTCGGTGGTGGTCAGCTTGTCGCGCCCGGAGGTGTTGAGCCAGCCGCGCACGTACCGGCCCCAGTCGTCGATCTGCTCCAGGGTCAGCTCCTCGGGCTGGATCAGGTCGATCCACGCGGGGCACTTCGCGATGGCGCAACGCTGGGCGGCGCCCGTCTGGACGTCGAGGATCACCGCGCCCACCGGCTCGTCGCCGCCGAAGCCCACGCGCCGCACGTACTCGGTAGCCACCATGAACGGGCGCCCGGCGTCGTCAATCTCGAACGAAAGGTCGGTGAGGCCCCGGGTGATGTAGCCGTTCTGGTACAGGTGGCGGCGGGTGTCCTGGTTGAGGAAGGCGCCCGCGTTGTAGCGGAGCCGGAGCGGCTTGCCGCCTACCTCGGTCACCAGGCGCACGTCGCGCGAGTCGGCCGCGGACACCATCACGTACCCGGGCGTGCCGTCGGAGCCGAGCCAGCGAAGGAAGCCGGAGTGGTCCAGCGGCGCCACCCAGTACCACCCTCCGCGCACGATCTGGAGCTCCATCCTCCCGATGCGCACCTGGGAACCGAGCGCCCCCTTCTCCCCCAGCACGCGCTCGGCCAGGCGCGACGCCATCCCCCGGCCGATGGTGCGCATGGTGTTTGGGTCCACCGGAGCCAGGTCCGGGTCGTTCCTCAGGGTGTCCACCGGGCCCAGCAGGGAGCGGTACGACGCCGCGTGCAGCATGGGCGTGCTGCTGAAGAACGCAAAGGCGCCCGCGAGCATCACCGCGAGGACCGCCAGCACAGCGGGCGCGCGGCGGGGCGTGGTCTTGCGCGCGGACGCGACGAGAGCGCCGGCCAGGGCGCCGATCACGGCCCCGCCCGCCGCGTACAGCAGCGGGTCCATGAAGCCGTACGCGAGTACCGGCAGGTCGATGTAAGCGAGAAGGAGCGCGACGAGCGCCGCGGCGCCCACGGCGGGCAGCGAGCCCCCGGAGGCGATGAGCGCGAACACGGCCGCGATGGCGGCGGCTACCAGGTACCCGAGCATCTGCTCCAGTGGGTTGTCAGGACAGGGAACGGCGTGTGTGTATCCATACGGTACCCGCGCGTACAAGATTCGTCCACGGTTGGCGGGCGGCACCCCGGGCGGGCACGGGACTCGCGCTCCGCACGGCGCCCACGCGCGCTCCTCCTATCCCCGGGCTTCCCATGTTCCTGCCGCGCCGGCCATCGAGCACCCTGGTCGGCCGCGTGCTGGCCACGCAGCGCGCCGCGCCGCTGAGCTACCCGGAAGGGGGGATGACGCGCTCGGACGACGCGCGGGGGTATCCGCGGAACCACCACGAGACGGTCCTGGGCAGCGGCTCCGACGTGTACGCGCGGGCCGTCGCGGCGGTGCGGGGGTGGGCGATGTACGACCTGCCGTGGACCGAGCTGCATCCGCCGGGGGCGCCGGTGGCGGAGGGGACCGTGGTCGCCACCGTGGTGCGGCACCTCGGGTTCTGGTCCATCAACCCGTGCCGCGTGGTGTACGTGGACGAAGAGGAGACGCCCGCGCTGAGCGCCTTCTCCTTCGGCATCGGCACGCTGCCGCTGCACAGCGAGCGCGGGGAGGAGCGCTTCCGCGTGGAATGGGACCGGTCCACGGGCGAGGTGAGGTTCGAGATCCTGGCCTACGCGGTCGCTCATCACTGGATGGCGCGGCTGAGCGGGCCCTACGTGCGCATCCTGCAGCGCCGCTTCGGCCGCGCGGCGCTGGAGGCCGTGCGCGCCAGAGTGGCGCGCGGGTAGGCCTGCTCGTCTACGGGTAGGTACGCGGTTTCTGGGGAGCGGATCTTGCCCCCGGCGGGTGCACCACCACAGGGAGGCGACGATGAACGTTCCGTGGAAGGCGCGCGGGTGCGTGCTGCTGCTGGCGGCGGGGTGCGCTACCAACCCGGTGACGGGGCGCAGGCAGCTCTCGCTGGTCCCGGAGGGGCAGGAGATCCAGATGGGACAGCAGGCGGCGGTGCAGGTGTCGCGGGAGATCGGGCTGGTGCCGGACTCGGCGCTGCAGCGCTACGTGCAGGGGCTGGGCGCCACGCTGGGGGCCGCATCGGAGCGACCCGCGCTCCCCTGGACCTTCCGCGTGGTGGACGATCCCACGCCCAACGCCTTCGCGCTCCCGGGCGGCTACATCTTCCTCACGCGCGGGATGCTGGCGCTGATGAACTCCGAGGCGGAGCTCGTCACCGTGCTGGGGCACGAGATCGGCCACGTGACGGCCAAGCACCAGGTCACCATGATGAGCCGCGCGCAGCTCGCGCAGCTGGGCCTGGGGCTGGGGAGCGTGCTGGTGCCCGAGCTGCAGAGCCTCGGCGGGCTGGCCAGCGGCGGGCTCCAGCTCCTCTTCCTCCGCTACAGCCGCGACGCCGAGCGCCAGGCGGACGAGCTGGGCTTCCGCTACGCCGTGGGGCAGCGGTACGAGCCGCGCGAGATGGCGCGCGTGTTCCAGTCGCTGCAGCGGGTGAGCGAGACGGAGCGGAGCCGCTCCGGGCGCAGCCCGCTCCCGGGCTACCTTGCGTCGCACCCCAGCGAGCCGGAGCGCATCGCGGCCGTGCAGCAGCGCGCGGCCCAGGTGCCCGCCGGCACGGCCACGCGGGTGGAGCGCGCGGCGTACCTGCAGCGGCTCGGCGGGATGGTGTACGGCGAGAACCCGCGGCAGGGCTACTTCCAGCAGGGGGTCTTCCTTCACCCGGAGCTGCGCTTCAGCATCGTCTTTCCCGTGCAGTGGCGCACGCAGAACCTGCCGCAGGCCGTCACGGGGACGAGCCCGGGGCAGGACGCGGTGCTTCAGCTCACGACGGCGGAGCAGGCGGCGAGCGCGGAGGACGCGGCGCGGCGCTTCTTCTCGCAGCAGGGGGTGCAGGCGGGGCAGGGCGGGCGCACCACGGTGAACGGCCTACCGGCCACCGTCGTGTACTTCCAGGCGCAGACGCAGCAGGGGGTGCTGGCGGGGATCGCCCAGTTCGTGGAGCACGGCGGGCGGGTGTACCAGGTGCTGGCCTTCGCGCCGGGGCAGCGCTTCCGCCAGTACGAGGGGCTCTTCCGGCAGGCGCTGGGCAGCTTCTCGCCCGTTACCGATCCGGCCGTCCTCAACATCCGCCCCAACCGCATCCGCATCGTGCGCGTGCCGCAGGCCATGACGCTTGCCGACTTCCACCGCCGCTACCCCTCCACCATTCCCGTGGAGGAGCTGGCCATCATCAACCAGGTGGCCGGCCCGGCGGCGACGCTCCCCGCCGGGACGCTGGTCAAGCAGGTGGTGCGCGAGTAGCCGAGGGGTCCCCGCCGCCCAGCCCGGCGTTCGGGTCGTGGTCCGCGTCGCCCAGGGCGCGGTCCACGGCGTCGGGGACGTTCCCCCGCTGCAGCTCGTTCAGGTCCTTCTGGTTCCTCACCAGCACCGCGATGATCGCCCCGATCACCATGGCGAGGATCCCGGCGCTCACTCCCATTCGCGATCCCAGCATGGCACCGGCCACCACCCCGCACACCACCGCCACCACCAGCGCGATCAGCAGACGCTTCGTCATATTCACCTCCGGGTTGCGCGCCCGTCCCGCACAGCCGGGGCCAGATCACGGCCCGGAGGGTGAATCCGCTGTAACGATTGCGTGACTCCCTACTTCGCCCGCAGGTAGGCCAGCGTGGATTCGATGGGCGCGTCGGCCGGGGCGGAGACGAAGGTGTGGAGGAGCCGGTCGCCCTCGATGCGCACGGTGCCGTGGCCCGACCACTCCGCATCGTCGTGGACGGTGACGGAGGGGTTGGGGCCCGCCGCGTACCTCTGCCACTCTTCCTGGCGGATGCGGAGCTCCAGGCGGCCGCCGCTCAGGCGGTACTGGCCGGTGGCGCGCGAGCGGCCCGTGACCTCGCTGGAGGGGAGGTTGTAGAACCCGTACCAGATGATCTCAAAGGTGTACGAGCCGTCTTCCCCGTACGTCATCCGCTGCTCGGTGCGCGCGCCGTTCTCCGACGGGAAGACGGCCAACCACTCGCCGGTCATCTCGGGTGAGCTGGTGACGACCGCGGGGTCGCAGGCGGCGAGCAAGGCGAGGGCCAGCAGGGAGAGGATGCGGAGCCGGGTCATGGATGTCGCGGAGGTTGTGGTGAGCGGCGGGTCCGGGATGAGAACGCTCCTGCGCGCCGAACTTCCACATCTTGCCGGCGGCGGGGTGGCGCGGGATTTTCCGGGTACGTTGTCGATCACCCTCCAACCCTGTGCCGCGCGACGATGGGCCTTTTCGACTGGCTGAGGGGAACACCGGAGCCCCGGGACCCCTGGCTGCGCACCGACCGCACCCCCTGCGACCACCACTTCGGGCCCGGCCGCATGCTGGCGTGCCACCGGTACCTGCGGGGGAACTCGATCGTGAGCGCGCCCACCTTCGACGCGGTGCGAAGCTGGCTGGCGGGTTGCACCTACGTGACCGACGAGGAGCACTTCGGGGCGCCCGACTACTGGCAGCACCCCAGCGAGTTCGAGCGCGTGCGCCGGGGCGACTGCGAGGATTTCGCCCTGTGGGGCTGGCGAAAGCTGGTGGAGATGGGGTACGATGCCTTCCTGGTGGTGGGGTTCTGGAACCCGCCGGACGGAACTCCGTGCCAGCACGCCTGGGTGCTCATCAAGACCGGGTCCGGGGACTTCGTGCTGGAGGGCACGGCGCACCACGACGCCATGCTCCAGCCCCTGGAGACCGCCCGCGCCCACTATCACCCCGAAGTCGGGATCGACCGGCAGGGCGTCGCCTTCACCTTCCAGGGCGGCGTGCGCCCGTGCTGCGGGCGCTCACGCGCGTGACGCGGCGGTCGTCCTGATGTCCGCTGCCGCTGCCGGCAGTCGGATCTCCCCTCGGTGCGCGAGCGGCTGGAGCGACGAGCGGGGCTCCAGCGCGCCGACAGTAAATCCTTCTCCGCGCTGCAGGGCCGACGCGCTGCTCAGGATGACAAAATCAGGTGAGCGAAGCCGCCGAGATGGATTCCGTGCACGCGGCAGGGCACGGACAGCCACGTGGGGCTGCCCCTACAGGATTGGCGGAGCGTGCGGAGATCGTCGCGCGGACGGCACGGGCGCGATGCATCGCAGCCCCTCCAACGTCGCGCGGACACGGAAGATGCGCCCCCTCCCCCGCACGCGGGGGAGGGGGACGGGGGGTGGGGGCCCACTCGCGACCCCCCCACCATCCTTCACCGACGCCCATGACCCTCTTCCCGAAGATCCGATGAACACGCGCTCCACTTTCCTCGCGCTCGGCGCGGCGGTCGCGCTGGCGACGGCGGCGCACGGGCAGCCGCCGCGCAGCATGGCCGCGCCCACCGATCCGCAGCGTCTCGCCCGGCTGAGCAGCGCGTTTCCGCAGATCGACCGGGCGATGAGGGAGTTCGCCGAGAGGTCGAACGTGCCGGGGATCGCGTACGGGATCGTGGTGGACGGGCGCGTGGTGCACGTGGGGACGGCGGGGGTGCGCGAGGTGCAGTCGCGCGCGCCGGTGGACACGGCCACCGTGTTCCGCATCGCGTCCATGACCAAGAGCTTCACGGCGGCGGCCATCCTGCAGCTGCGCGACGCGGGGAAGCTGTCGCTGGACGACCCGGCGGAGCGCTACGTGCCGGAGCTGGGACGCCTGCGCTACCCCACCAGCGACGCGCCCAGGATCACCATCCGCCACCTCCTCACCCACTCCGAGGGCTTCCCCGAAGACAACCCCTGGGGCGACCAGCAGCTCGCGGCCACCGACGAGGAGATGTCGCGGATGATGAGGGCCGGCATCCCGTTCTCCACGGCGCCGGGCACCGCCTACGAGTACTCCAACTACGGCTTCGCCATCCTGGGCCGCGTCATCGCCAACGTGTCGGGGATGCCGTATCCGCGCTACATCCAGGAGCGCGTGCTGCGTCCGCTGGGGATGAACGTCACCACGCTGGAGGCGGCCGAGGTGCCCGCGCACCGGCTGGCGCACGGGTACCGCCGGCAGGACGGGGAGTGGCTGGAGGAGAAGCAGCTTCCCGACGGCTCCTTCGGGCCCATGGGCGGGATGCTGACCTCGGTGAGCGACCTGGGGCGCTGGGTGGCCTTCATGCTGGACGCATGGCCCCCGCGCGACGGCGCCGACCGCGGCCCGCTCCGGCGCGCCTCCGTGCGCGAGATGCAGCAGGTGGCGCGCTACAGCGGCGCGACGGCGGTGCGCGACACCGCCGGCCGCGTGGTGCTGAGCGCGGGCGGCTACGGCTACGGGCTGGGCGTGCGGCAGACGTGCCTCTTCCGCACCTCGGTGTCGCACACGGGCGGCCTCCCCGGCTTCGGGTCGCTGATGCGGTGGCTCCCGGAGTACGGCGTGGGCATCGTGGCGATGGGCAACCTCACCTACACGAGCTGGGGCGGCGTCACCGAGCAGGCGCTCGACCTTCTGGCGAAGACGGGCGGCCTCACCC
>DASVSA010000546.1:0-21646 GCA_036388335.1 Longimicrobium sp.
CAGCGCGTACCCGAAGTCGCTCCCCCACGCGGCGGGATCGCCCACCACGTAGCGGGGATCGGCGTGGCTGCGGGACTGCTGGTAGGCGAACTCCAGGGAGTCGCGCTGGCGGGGGATGAGGGACTCGTACGGGATGGTCGCCGGGTCTTCGGGGCCGGTTCCGGAGTCGTCTTCCCAGGGTGCCCGCGCGCCGGGTGCCCGGTCCAGCTTGTTGATCAGGTCGATGGCCACACTTCCTCCTTGCCTGTGCGGGGACGTTGCTGCGTAGATCAGCTTGCGTCGCAATCTGGCCCCGCGCCGCACGCGGTGCTTCTCCCCCGTTGCTCGCTTCCGTATCCGGCCATCAGCACGGGGAGCGGCACCAGGATCGGCGGGTCCACGGGGCTGGGGGCGCGCAGCTCCAGGCGCACGCACTCCGCCCGGCCGCCGCGCACGGAAACGGGGGCCGTGGCGCGCAGGGCGTCGTGGTGGAGGAGCGTGGCGGCGGTGGGAGGCCCGTCCAGCCCCGCCGCCAGCACGTACCAGTCGCCGTCCGGCACCGGCCCCAGGCGCAGCTCGCCCGCTCCGGTGAGCACCGCGCACACCACGGGGCGCCCGCGCGGGATCGGCTCCGGGAAGACCCCCGCGAACACCGCCCCGGCGAACCCCTCCGGCGCCTCCACGCTCGCGGTCACCACCGCCCGGGCGCCCGCCTCCGGCGCGGCATCGGGCACCGGCGGCGCCGCGCCGCCCGTGGCGAAGCGGCGCAGGCTGTGGGGAGGGAGGCCCACGTCGCCCGTGAAGTGGCGGGTGAACGAACCCACGCTGTTGTAGCCCACCTCGAAGCACACCCGAGTCACGCTGTGGTGGGTGGTGAGCAGCAGGCGCTTGGCGGCCTCCAGCCTCATGGCGGCCAGGAAGCGGCACGGCGGCACCCCCGTCACCTGCCGGAAGAGGCGGTTGAAGTGGTACTGGCTGCAGTGGGCCGTGCGGGCCAGCGCCTGCAGCGAGAGCGGCTCGCCCAGCCGCTCGCGCATGGCGGCGACGGTGAGCTCCACGGCCTTGAGCCGCGCGGCGGAAGTGGACGCGCGGCAGTGGGCGGTCGGCATCTGGGTTCCCGGGGTGAGGGGCACTTCAGGCGGAGTAGCCGGACGCAGCCAGCCGCGCCCCGATCCCCACGAACGCGGCGGGGGCGGGGACGAGGGTGGCGAGGCCGTCCACGTACCGGTTGAACATGCAGAACGCCGCGGCGATGAGCACCGCGTCGTGGATCTCCTGGTCACTGGCGCCCTGCGCGCGCGCGGCCCGCACTTCCGCGCCGCTCTCGTCGCGCCCGCCCCGCTGCACGCGCGCCGCCACGGCCAGCAGCGCGCGCATCCTGTCGGAAACCGGGGCGCTGGCGGGGTCCGCGAGCACGGCGTCCACATGCGCGGCTTCGTCCCCCAGCAGGTGGCGGGCGGCGGACGCGTGGGTCCCCGCGCAGAACTGGCAGCCGTTGAGGGTGGACACGTAGGCGGCGATCGTTTCGCGCTCTCCTGTAGACAGAGTGGACGGCCGGCGGAGCACCACCTGGGCGAGCGCGTTCAGCGCGCGCGAGGCCTCGGGATCGAACTGGAAGAGGCTGAGGATCCCGGGCACTCCCTCCGGCAAGTCGATGTGGGGCATGGTCCTGTCCTTCCCAGGATGGTCCGCCGGGCGCGGCCGGAAGAGGCGGTGCCGCGCCCGCCGCCAGGGGAAGTTGCGTGCCCTGATGCGCCCGTATCCCGCCACGAAGGCTATCTCCTTCGCAGAGGGCCGTTAACGCCCTCCGGGATGTCCGCGGGCTTCTGGACGGAGTGTGCGGGGGAGTGCACACCCGCCGGACCAGGGTGCGCGAAGGCGGATCATCAACTAGCTTGACTCACGGTATCAGACGCAATAGCGTAGACCCGAAAGGGCCGCCGCTGAAATGCGCTCCTTGTTGAATCTTGCGTGGCATACGATCCCAGAAGCTCGCTTCCATGCGCCCAGATTCGATCACACCCTGAGTTTTGGCCGGCGCCCCTGGGCGGCGGCGGGGGGCCCCCGGCCCTCTCATACAGCGCCGCGCCCGAGGGCCCGCGCTCCTCCATTTGGGAGGGGACGGGCGGACCGGGGCACACAGATCGGGAGACGATCGATGGACTCTCTCCCCCCGCCCGGCCACTTCGCCGCCGGCTCCGCGTTCTGCCCGCTCCCGGGCCTGCGCGGGGGCCGCTCCGCGCCCGCGCTGCGCCCCTCGGTTCCCGACCTGGTAGGGTGCTCGCGCCCCATCCAGGAGCTGCGCCAGATGGTGGAGCTGGTGGCTCCCACCGGCACCACCGTGCTCATCACCGGCGAGACCGGCACGGGGAAGGAGGTGGCGGCCCGCCGCATCCACGCCGGATCCGAGCGCGCCGCGCGCCCCTTCGTGGCAGTCAACTGCGCCGCGCTCCCCGAGAACCTCATCGAGTCCGAGCTGTTCGGGTACGAGCGGGGGGCCTTCACCGGGGCCGCCGCCTCGCGGGCCGGCTACTTCGAGGAGGCCAACGGCGGCACCCTGTTCCTGGACGAAGTGGCCGACCTGCCGCTCCCGCTGCAGCCCAAGCTCCTGCGCGCGCTGCAGGAGCGCGAGGTGCGCCGGCTGGGCGCCACCCGCACCGTGCCCGTGGACGTGCGGGTGGTGGCCGCCACCAACTGCGACCTGGCGCAGGCCGTACGCGATGGCCGCTTCCGGCCGGACCTGTACTACCGGCTGCGCGTCATCGAGCTTCACCTCCCCGCGCTGCGCGACCGCAAGGAAGACATCCCGCCGCTCTGCGAGCACTTCATCAGCCGCTACGCGCCCTCCATCCGCCTCCCGCTGCGGCACGTGAGCCCGGCCGCCGTGGAGGCGATGGACTCGTATTCGTGGCCGGGCAACGTGCGCGAGCTGGAGAACGTGATCGAGCGCGCGCTGGTCCTGGCGCGTCTCGACGAAGGTGACGAGCTCCTTCCCCGCCACCTGCCGGACGAGGTGCGCGGCGAGTCGCCCTCCGGTGGCGATCCCGCGGACCTCGACCTCCCCGGCGCCGTGCGCCGCGTGCGCGGCCATTACCTGGCCGAGGCGCTGCGCCTCACCGGCGGCAACAAGCTGGAAGCCGCCCGCCTGCTCGGCATCAGCCGCCGAGGCCTGTACGATCTGCTCGCCGAGAAAGCCAACCACTGAAAGGCTCGCACGGAGACACAGGGGCACAGAGATGAAGTTCGTCTCTGTGCCTCTTTGTCTCCGTGTGAGCCTTCTGCACACCCGTCCGCCAGAACGTGCATGGGAGCGCACACTGCCGCCGGGGGCGCGACGGAGGTGAAGCGGCGCAAATCCAGTGAATACGAATCATTGCGTGTTCCGTGTGGGAGGGAGCGGCGGCCGGTACGCAACTTGTCTTGAGGAGGGTCGCCGCAGAGTCGTGAACCCTCTCCCATCGGCCCGCCATGCTCCGTCCGATCCTGGCGCCATTTCCCGCGATCCCCACCCGGCCCCGCGTGTCCCTCCTCCGCCGGCTGCTGGGGATCGACGCAGCGGAGGCGAGCTTCGCGCGCCGCGGGTTCGCGGAGGCGGACCCGGCGGCGCGGCGGCGGCTGGAGCGCGTGGGCGCGGCGTTCCTGCACGGCTACAACGCCGCGCTCGAAGCCCCCGCGGACGAGCTCGGCGGGCGGCTCGACGACGGCGAGCCTGAGCTGCGCGGGTTCACTCACGAGGGGGCGGGGATGGCGCTGGCGCTGCTGGACGCGCTCACGCCCTGGCGGCGCGGGCGGGTAGCGGCGTTCCTGGCCGGCGCGGGCGGTCCCCACGCCTACATGGTGCACGTGGGCGCCGGGTGGGCCATGGCCCGCCTGCGCCGCCGCTTCACCGCCGTGCCGCGGGGGATGGACCCGCTGCTGGGGTGGCTGGCGGCGGACGGGTACGGCTTCCACGAGGGCTACTTCCACCCGCGCCGCTACGTGAGCGAGCGCCGGCTCCCCTCGCGCGTCTCCGGCTACGCCCTGCGCGCCTTCGACCAGGGGCTGGGGCGCAGCCTCTGGTTCGTGAACGGGGCAGACCCGGCGCGCGTGGCACAGGCCATCGCCCGCTTCGCGCTCCACCGGCGCGCCGACCTGTGGAGCGGCGCCGGGCTGGCGTGCGCCTACGCCGGCCCCTGGCGCCGCGGCGCGGCCGAGGCGCTTGCCCGCGCGGCCGGGCCCCACCAGGCGGCGCTGGCCCAGGGGGCGGCGTTCGCGGCCGGGGCCCGCCGCCGCGCCGGCAATCCCGCCCCCCATACCGATCTCGCCTGCAACGCGCTGTGCGGCCTGGACTCGGAGGCCGCCGCGGCGGTGACCGACGAAGCGCTTCACGGCCTGTGTCCCCGCGGAGCCCTGCCGGCGTACGAGACGTGGCGCCTCCGCATCCAGCAACACTTCGCAGTGGAGTGCCGCGCATGACGAACCTATCAGGACGCCTCCGCCCCCACGCGCGGCGCGTGGCGGCGCTGGCCGTGGTGGCCGGCCTCTACGGCGCCGCCCGCCTCCCCACGCTCGCCGGCGGCGAGCGGGCGGAGCTGGCGGCGCGCTTCCGCTTCACCTCCGCGCTCCTCCCCGAGCTGCCGGGCGCGACGCGCACCGTGCGTCCCGTGCACCCTTCGCTGCGCGGCATCGACGCCTGGATCTCGTCCGTGGGCGCCGCGGTGGCGCTGGCGGACCTGGACGGCGACGGGCTCCCCAACGACGTCTGCCACGTGGACCCGCGCACCGATCGCGTGATCGTGTCGCCCGCGCCGGGCACGCCTCCGCGCTACGTGCCCTTTGCGCTGGAGGCCGCGCCCCTCGCCTACGCCCCCGCCACCATGGCGCCCATGGGCTGCCTCCCCGGCGACGTGGATGAAGACGGCGCGGCGGACCTGCTGGTCTACTACTGGGGCCGCACCCCGGTCGCCTTCCTGCGCCGCGCGGACGTCCCCGCGGCGGCGGGATACGAGCGGCGCGAGGTGATGCCGGGCGCCGAGCGGTGGTATACCAACGCGGCCACCTTTGCAGACGTGGACGGCGACGGGCATGCCGACCTGGTGGTGGGCAACTACTTCCCGGACGGGGCGCGCATCCTGGACGCGGGCGCGGGCGGGGAGGAGCGCATGCAGGCGTCGATGTCGCGCGCTTTCAACGGCGGGCGCAACCGCGTGCTGCTGTGGAGCGCGGGCGGCTTCCGCGAGGCGCGCGGGGTGTTCAGCGAAGAGGTGGCGCGCGGCTGGTCGCTGGGCGCCGGCGCCGCGGACCTGGACGGCGACGGGCTCCCCGAGCTGTACTTCGCCAATGACTTCGGGCCCGACCGGCTCCTCCACAACCGCTCGCGGCCGGGCGCGCCCCGCTTCGCGCTGCTGGAAGGGGTGAGGACGCCCGCCACTCCCACCAGCAAGGTGCTGGGGCGCGACTCGTTCAAGGGAATGGGGGTCGATTTCGGCGACCTGAACGGCGACGGGCTGCTGGACATCTACGTGAGCAACATCGCGGGCGAGTACGCGCTCGAGGAGAGCCACTTCGCCTGGATCAGCACGGGCCAGACGGAGCGGATGCGGGACGGGGTGGCGCCGTACGTGGACCGCAGCGAGGAGATGGGCCTTTCGCGCAGCGACTGGGGATGGGAGTCGCGCCTGGCGGACCTGGACAACGACGGCACGCCGGAGGCCGTGCAGGCCATCGGCTTCGTGCGCGGCGCCACCGGCCGCTGGCCCGAGCTCCACGAGCTGGCCATGGGCAACGACCAGCTCGTCTCCAGCCCGTCCAGCTGGCACCGCTTCAACCCCGGCGACACGGACCTGAGCGGCCACAAGCCCAACCGCTTCTTCGTGCGCGCCTCCGACGGCCGCTACTACGACCTGGCGGGCGACGTGGGCCTGGGCGATCCGCAGGTGACGCGCGGCATCGCCACGGCGGACGTGGACGGCGACGGCGACCTGGACTTCGCCTTCGCCAACCAGTGGGGCCCCTCCCGCTTCTACCGCAACGGCTCCCGCGCGGGCGCCTTCCTCGCCCTGCGCCTCCTCCTCCCCGCGTCCTGCCGGCCGGCGCCCTGCGTCTCCGCGCCTCCGCGCCTCGCGGTCGTCGCCGGGCACCCGCCGCTGCGCGCCCATCCGGCCATCGGCGCGGCGGCCACGGTGAGGCTGCCGGACGGGAGCGTGAGGGTGGCGCAGGTGGACGGCGGCAACGGGCACTCCGGCAAGCGCGCCGCGGCCCTGCACTTCGGGCTGGGCGACGTGCCGGCGGGCGCCGTGCTGCCGGTGGAGATCCGGTGGCGCGGGGCGGATGGGAAGATGCGCCGCGAGGCGCTGCAGCTGAGTCCGGGGTGGCACACCGTCGTCCTGGGAGAGACCGCCCCCACCGGGAGAGGCCGATGAGCGCCCCGAAAGACGCGGACCGCCTGGGCGGCCTGCGGCGATTCGCCATCGCCATCACCATCCTCAACATCCTGGGGCACACGGTGCTCGGCTTCGAGCAGTCGCTCCTTCAGCCGCTCGTGGCCCTGGCCGCCGCCTATCTCACCGAAACCCTGCTGGAGGCGGTGGATGCGCGCGCGGTCGGCCGCGACCCCAAGTGGCGCGGGGGGAGGATGAACTTCGTGGACTTCTTCCTCTCCGCCCACATCACGGCGCTGGCGGTGGCGATGCTGCTCTACGCCAGCTCGCGGCTCACGGTGATCGCCTTCGCGGCGGCGGCGGCCATCGCCTCCAAGGCGCTGCTGAAGCTGCCGGCGGCGCGGGGCGGGCGGCACATCTTCAACCCGTCCAACCTGGGGATCACGGCCACCCTCCTCCTCTTCCCCTGGGTCGGGATCTCGCCGCCGTACCACTTCACCGAGGGGCTGGGCGCCGTGGGCGACTGGGCGCTCCCCGCGCTCATCATCTGCACGGGGACGTTCCTCAACGCGCGCTTCACGCACCGGCTGCCGCTGATCGCCGCGTGGCTGCTGGGCTTCGTGGCGCAGGCGGGCGTCCGGCACCTGGCGTTCGGCGCGCCGCTGCAGGCCGCGTGGCTGCCCATGACGGGTGTGGCCTTCATCCTCTTCACCTTCTACATGGTCACCGACCCCGCGACCACGCCCTCGGGGCGGCGCGAGCAGGTGCTGTTCGGCGCGTCGGTGGCGGCGGCGTACGGGGCGCTGATGGTGGCGCACGTGGTGTTCGGGCTCTTCTTCGCCCTCACCTTCGTCTGCGCGGCGCGCGGGGCGTGGGCGTGGGTGCGAGTGCCGGTGCCGGTGCCGGTGCCCGCGCCGGCGCGCGTCCCCGTGCTGGTTGCGCGGCGCGAGGGCGTGCTGGCGGCGGAGCGCAGGCCATGAGCGCCGCGGTGGCGCTGGTGGGGATGGCGTGCCGCTACCCGGGCGCCCGCTCCCCCGGCGAGCTGTGGGAGAACGTGATGGCGGGGCGCCGCGCCTTTCGCCGCATCCCCGACGAGCGGCTGCGGCTTGCCGACTACGGCTCGTCCCGCCGCGACGCGGCGGACACGACGTACGTCACGCAGGCGGCGGTGCTGGAGGACTGGGAGTTCGACCGCGTGAGGTTCCGCGTCTCGGGCACCACCTTCCGCGCGGCGGACCCGGCGCACTGGCTGGCGCTGGAAGTTGCGTCCGCCGCCCTGGATGACGCGCGCTTCCCCGGTGGCGAGGGGCTGCCGCGCGAGTCCACCGGCGTGCTGGTGGGCAACTCGCTCACGGGCGAGTTCTCGCGCGCCAACCTGATGCGGCTGCGCTGGCCCTACGTGCGCCGCGTGCTGGACGCGTCGCTGGCCGATGAAGGATGGGACCCGGCCGAGCGCCGCCGCTTCCTGGCCTCGGCCGAGGTGCGCTACAAGGCGCCGTTCCCGCCCGTGGGCGAGGAGACGCTGGCGGGCGGGCTGTCCAACACCATCGCCGGGCGCATCTGCAACCACTTCGACCTCAAGGGCGGCGGCTACACGGTGGATGGCGCCTGCGCGTCGTCGCTGCTGGCCGTGGCGCAGGGGTGTTCCGCGCTGGCGGCGGGCGACCTGGACGTGGTGCTGGCCGGCGGCGTGGACCTGAGCCTGGATCCCTTCGAGCTGGTGGGATTCGCGCGCACCGGCGCGCTGGCGGGGCGCGAGATGCGGGTGTTCGATGCCCACTCCGCCGGCTTCTGGCCGGGCGAGGGGTGCGCGTTCGTGGTGATGATGAGGTACCAGGACGCCATCGAGCGCCGCCTTCCCGTCTACGCCCTGGTGCGCGGCTGGGGGATCTCGTCCGACGGCAGCGGCGGCCTCACGCGGCCCGAGGAGGAGGGGCAGCTCCTGGCCTTCCGCCGGGCGTACGCGCGCGCCGGCTTCGGGCCGGAGACGGTGGGCTACTTCGAGGGGCACGGCACCGGCACCGAGGTGGGCGACGCCACGGAGCTGCGCGTGATCTCCCGCGCCCGCCGCGAGGGCGGCGCTTCGTCTCCGGCCGCCGTCGGATCGGTGAAGGCCCTCATCGGCCACACCAAGGCCGCGGCGGGCGTGGCGGGGCTGGTGAAGGCCGCCATGGCGCTCCACTCCCAGGTCATCCCCCCCACCGCCGCCTGCGACGAGCCGCACCCCGAGCTGCTGAACGAGCCGCGCGTGCTGCACGCTCCCGCCACGGGCGCGCCCTGGCCCGCTGGCCTCCCGCTGCGCGCGGCCGTCAGCGCCATGGGCTTCGGCGGGATCAACGCGCACCTGGTGCTCGAAGGCACCGCCGTGGAGCGCACCCCCGCGCTCTCCGCGCCCGTGCGCGCGCTGCTCCGCTCCGCGCAGGACGCGGAGCTCTTCTGCCTCGCCGCCTCCGGCCCCGACGCGCTCCGGCGCGAGATCGGGACGCTGGCCGCGAACGTGTCGCACCTCTCCCGCGCCGAGCTGGTGGACCTCGCCGTCCACCTGCAGCGCAATGTGGGCGATGGGGGTGCGCGCGCGGCCATCGTCGCCTCCGCGCCCGAGGAGCTGGCGCAGCGGCTGGCCACGCTGGCCGGGTGGCTGAAGTCCGGCACGCGGACGCGGTTGGACGCGCGCGCGGGGGTCTTCCTGCGCACGGAGTCCGCACGGGCGCCGCGGCTGGGTTTCCTCTTCCCGGGCCAGGGCTCGCCCGCGCACCTGGACGGCGGCGCCCTGTGCCGCCGCTTCGAGGCCGCCGACGCGTTCTACACGCAATCCGCTCCTTCCGGCGACGGCGTGGCGACGGAGGTCGCGCAGCCCGCCATCGCCCGCGCCTCGCTGGCCGCGCTGGCGGTGCTGGAGAAGCTGGGGATCGAGGCGGGCGTGGCCGTCGGGCACTCGCTGGGCGAGCTGGTGGCGCTTCACTGGGCGGGGGCGCTGGACGCGGACGCGCTCCTGCGCGCCGCCACCGTGCGCGGCGCCGCCATGGCCGCGCTGGGCGGGCCCGGCGGCGCGATGGCCAGCCTCGGCGCCTCCCGCGCGGAGACGGAAGGGGTGCTTCACGGCACTTCCGCGGTGGTCGCCGGGGTCAACGCGCCCAGCCTCACCGTCGTCGCGGGACCCGCAGACGCGGTGGCGGTGGTGATGGAGCGAGCCCGCGCCCGCGGCTGGGACGCGCGGCGCCTCGCGGTATCGCACGCCTTCCACTCCCCGCTCGTCGCCCCCGCGGCCGGTCCGCTGGCCGATCACCTCGCGGCCGAGCCCCTGGGCGCGCTGCGCCGCCGGGTATCGTCCACTGTGCTGGGAAGGCCGCTCGCCCCGGACGACGACCTGCGCGAGGTGCTCGTGGGCCAGGTCGCCGCGCCCGTGCTCTTCCACGACGCGCTGCAGGCCGTCCGCGGCGAGGCGGAGCTGTGGATCGAGGCCGGCCCCGGCCACGCGCTCACCGCGCTGGCATCCGCCGGAATCGACACGCCCGTGGTGGCGATGGATGCGTGCGGGCCGTCGCTGGGCGGCGTGCTGCGCGCGGCGGGAGCGGCCTGGACGCTGGGCGCGTCCGTGCGCCTGGAGGCGCTCCACGCCGGCCGCTTCACCCGCCCCTTCGACCTCGCGCGCCGCCCGCGCTTCCTGGCCAGCCCGTGCGAGCAGGCGCCGGTGGATGGCGGCACCGTGGCGGAGCCCGAGCTCGTGGTCGCCGAGCCCGAGGCCGAGCGCCCGGCGGATGGCGGCTCCGCGCTGGAAGTCTTCCGCGCGCTGGTCGCCGAGCGAGCCGAGCTGCCGGCCGCGTCCGTGAACGACGAGGACCGGCTGCTGGCCGACCTCCACCTGAGCTCCATCACCGTGGGCGAGATCGTGGCGCGCGCGGCGCGCCGGCTGGGCCTGGCGCCCCCCGCGTCGCCCACCGAGTACGCATCCGCCACCGTGGCCGGCGCCGCCCGCGCGCTGGAGGAGCTGGCCCGCACCGGTGCCGCGCAGGCGGAAGACGACGAGGAGGATGCCGTCCCGCCCGGCGTGGGCGGGTGGGTGCGCGCGTTCGCCGTGCATCCCATCGACGCGCCCCTCCCGCGCCGCGCCACGACCCAGGAGGACGGCGAGTGGCGCGTGCTGGCCCCGGACGGCCATCCGCTCGCGGAGCCGCTGCGGGCCGCGCTGGCCGAGGGCGCGGGGGGCGGCGTGGCCGTTTGCCTCCCCGCCGACACGGACGAGCGCCACCTGGGGCTGCTCCTGGAAGGCGCGCGCGCCGTGCTGGAGGGAGCGCCGCGCTTCGTCCTGGCTCAGCACGGGGCCGGCGGCGCCGCGTTCGCGCGCTCGCTGGCGCTGGAGGCTCCGCGCGCCACCGTCTGCATCGTCCACCTGCCGGAGGGCGTGGGCGAGGCGGCGCGCTGGGCGGCGGACGAGCTCCGCGCGGCGACGGGCTTCACCGAGGCGCACTACGACGTGCAGGGCCGCCGCACCGTCGAGCGCCTCCGCCTGGCCGAGTCCGCGGGCGAAGCACCCACGCTCGGCGCGCGCGACGTGCTGCTCGCCACCGGGGGAGGGAAGGGGATCACCGCCGAGTGCGCGCTGGCGCTGGCGCTGGACAGCGGGGCGGCCCTCGCCCTCTTCGGCAAGTCCCTCCCCGCCGAGGACACCGAGGTGGCCGCCAACCTGGAGCGCTTCGCCGCCGCCGGCGTGCGCGCCGTCTACTTCGCGGCGGACCTGGCGGACCCCGCGGCGGTAGAGCGCGCCGTCCGCGCCGCCACGACGATGCTGGGGCCGGTGACGGCGGTGCTCCACGGCGCCGCGGTCAACGTCCCGCGCCTGATCTCCGCGCTGGACGAGGACGTCATCCGCGCCACGCTCGCGCCCAAGGTGGACGGACTGAAGAACGTGCTCGCCGCGCTGGATCCCGGCGCGCTGCGGCTGGTGGCGGCCTTCGGCTCCATCATCGCCCGCACGGGGATGCCGGGCTCGGCGGCGTACGCGCTGGCCAACGAGTGGCTCGCGCGCGAGGTGGAGCGCTTCGGCGCGGCCCATCCCGCGTGCCGCTGCGTCACGCTGGACTGGTCGATCTGGTCCGGCGTGGGGATGGGCGCGCGGCTGGGCGCGGTGCACGCGCTGGCCCGCACCGGCATCTCCCCCATCTCCCCCGCCGAGGGCGTGGAAGCGCTGCGGAAGATCCTCGCGCACCCCTCGCCCGCGTCGCTGGTGGTCACGAGCCGCTTCGGCACCCCGCAGGCGCTGCCGCTGGAGCGGCCGGACCTCCCCCTCTTCCGCTTCCTGGAGCGCCCGCGCGTCCACTATCCCGGCGTGGAGCTGGTGGCCGAGTCCGCCCTCTCCACCGCCACCGATCCGTACCTGGACGACCACATCGTGCGCGGCGAGCGGCTCCTCCCCGCCGTCGTGGGCCTGGAGGCGATGGCGCAGGCCGCGATGGCGCTCGCCGGCACGGACGAGCTCCCCGTGTTCGAGGAGGTGCGCTTCGACCGCCCCGTGGTGATCCCCGCGGACGGAGCGACGCGCGTGCGGCTGTGCGCGCTGGTGCAGGAGGACGGCGCGGTGGAGGTGGCGCTCCGCTGCGAGTCCAGCGGATTCTCGGCCGACCACTTCCGCGCCCTCTGCCGCTTCGGCGAGCGGCGAACCGGCGACGTGGCCGCGGCGGCGGACGATGGCGACCCGGTGCCCGTGGCCCCCGAGCGCGAGCTGTACGGCGGGCTCTTCTTCCACACGGGGCGCTTCCGGCGGGTGACGGGCTACCGGCGGCTGCGGGCGCGCGAGTGCGAGGCGGCGGTGGCGGCGGGCGGTGACGCTTCCTGGTTCGGCGCCTTCCTCCCCCCCGCGCTGGCGCTGGGCGACCCCGGCGCGCGCGACGCGGCCATCCACGCGATCCAGGCGTGCATCCCCCACGTGCTGGTGCTCCCCGTGGGCGTGCGCCGGGTGGAGAGCGGCGTGCTGGACCCCGCCGTCCCGCACGTCGTGCGCGCCCGCGAAGTGGCCGACGACGGCGTGGAGCTGGTCTACGACGTGGAGGTGATGGAGGCCGGCGAGGTGCGCGAGCGGTGGCGCGGGCTGCGGCTGCGGCGCGTCGCCCGCCTGGAGCCCGCCGAGGGGTGGGCGCCCGCGCTGCTGGGCCCGTACCTGGAGCGCCGCGTGGCGGACCTGGTGCCCGGCGCCTCCATCTCTGCGGCCGTGGAGCGCGGCGGCGGCCGGCGCGCGGCGAGCGACCGGGCCATCCGCCGGGCCGCGGGCGTGCGCTTGCCCGTGCGCCGCCGGCCAGACGGTAGGCCGGAGATCGTGGAGCTCCCGCTGAGCGTATCCGCCGCGCACACGGGCGAGCTCACGCTGGGCGTGGCCGGCCCCGGCGCGCTCGGCTGCGACCTGGAAGCGGTGGCCGCGCGCCCCGCCTCCGTCTGGCGCGACCTGCTGGGCGTGGACGGCATCCGCCTGGCCCGCGAGGTCATGCGCGAAACGGGCGAGGGGCTGGATGCCGCGGCCACGCGCGTGTGGGCCGGGCGCGAGTGCCTGGACAAGGCGGGCGCGGCCGGCGCGCCGCTGGTCGTCGGCCGCTCGGACGAGGACGGCTGGGTGGTGCTCGCGTCCACCGGCCTCTCCATTCCCACCTGCGTGGTGCGCCTGCGCGGCGGTGGATCCGCGGCCGTGGCCGTGGCGACGTCCCGCGCCGGCGCCCCCCTTCCCTCGATCATCCCCGAGATGGCGTCCCACGGAGCGGCGCGGTGAGCGCCGCCCCGGGACCTCCCCGCGGCCAGGCACACCGCGCCCCGCCGCTTTCCCTGCACCATGGAGCATCGCATGATACCCAACGGACAGATCTCACGCGGGCTGGATTACCTGACGACCATCCGTTCGGACCAGTACATCGAACTCGCGCCCGAGCAGCTCGGGGAGGGGATGGAGCGATTTTCGGAGACGGTGACCTTGATCGGAATCCCGCTGAGTCCCCCGGTCGGGAATGCAGACACGATCATGGAGCGCGTGGACGACGGGGAGATCGGCCGGGCGATCCCTACCCGGCTGGTCGCATTCGCGAACATGAGCGCGGCTCCCATCAAACTGGAGGGGAAGGGACGGCTCACCGGCTACTATGATCTCTACGTCACTCTATCACCGACCAAAGAGTCTCCCGGCAGGACGATCTATTACTCGGACGATGGATCCAGCGGGACCTTTGAAAGCATCGCGACCTTCTGGCCCCTCTTCGAGCTGCGTCCACTCGGCGGCGGCGAGTCGATCTTCGTGGACACCGGAACGACCCCGGTGCCGGGCTTCCCGATGAGCATCGGTAGTGCGGGTGGAACGTGGTCTCTGGAGCCTCCCACACAGAACTCGGTGCGGGGCTTCCGGGCGAAGCCGTTCTTCTACACCGGCGAGGTGATCATCACAGCGAAGCGCGCGGGACAGGACTCGGCCATCATCCCCATGCTCGGCGGCGGTGACACCATCGCCAAGTGCGCGAAGATCCAGGCGGAGTTCACCTCCGACCTGAACCCGGGCCGGCTGCAGCGCGTCGGGCTCGGGGCCACGAAGCCGCTGGCGAATCTCGAACTCAGCTGAATCGTGAGCACATGCGGATGGGCACCTCTGATTGGAGATCGCCCAGCCGCGCGTTTTCCCGCTCTCCTGGGCGCGAAAACAGCACGAACCCCCCTTCAAGACCGACGCATGTACGACAGCACTGCCTCCGCCCCGCGCGCCTACGAGCACCGCCACGTGGTGGGCTTCGAGGAGACCAACCTCGTGGGCAACGTCTACTACGCCAACCACGTGCGCTGGCAGGGGCGCTGCCGCGAGATGTTCCTCCGCGACCACGCCCCGGGCGTGCTGCGCGACCTGGCGGGCGGGCTGGCGCTGGTCACCACGCGCGTCTCCTGCGAGTACCTCGCCGAGCTGGTGGCCTTCGACGAGGTGGCGGTGCGGATGCGGCTGGGCGGCGTCGCTCAGAACCGCGTCACCATGCGCTTCGAGTACTGGCGCCGCGAAGAGCTGGTAGCGCGCGGCGAACAGGAGATCGCCTGCATGCGCCGCGAGGGCGACCGCGTGGTGCCCGCACCCGTCCCCGCGGAGCTGCGCGAGGCGCTCCTCCCATTCTCATGATACGCTTTTTCTCCGTGCCTCCGTGCCTCCGTGTGAGCCATGTTGTTCACTTCGCCTGACGAGGAACGATGAGAGTCGCCTTGCGTGCCTGCGTGGTCGGGTGGCACATCACCACCGCCGCCCTGCGGATGGGCATCCGCGCCGTGCTCCGCCGCGAGACGCGGGCGAGCGCCGCGGGGCGCACGCTGGCGGAGCTGTTCGAGGCGCTGGGCCCCGCGTACGTCAAGCTGGGCCAGCTCCTCAGCACGCGCCGCGACCTGCTCAGCGAGGAGGCCATCGCCCACCTCGCCCACCTGCGCGACCATCTTCCCGCCGGCCCCTTCCGCGCGGTCCCCGCCCTCTTCCGCACCGAGCTCCGCCGCGACCTGGGAGACGTCTTCCAGGAGCTGGATACGCACCCGGTGGCCAGCGCCAGCATCGCCAGCGTCTACCGGGGGCGGCTGCGGGACGGACGCGTGGTGGCGGTGAAGGTGCGCCATCCCGGGATCGCGCAGCGCATGGCGGCCGACCTGCGCCTGCTGAAGCTGGGCGCGCGCTTCCTGGCCCGCCTCCCGCCGCTCCGCCAGGTCCCGGTGGAGGCGAGCGTGGCGGACTTCTGCGGGTGCCTGGAGCGGCAGCTCGACTTCCGCGCCGAGGCGGATGCGAGCCGGAAGCTGCGCGCGGCCCTCGCCACCGAGCGGGCGATCGTGGTGCCGGCGCTGGTGGACGAGCTCTGCGGGCCCTCCATCCTCACCATGGATTTCATCGAGGGGCTGGACTCGCCCCCGGAGCGCGGCAGCCGCGACGCGCGGATCGCCATCAGTGCCGCCGTGCGCGCGCTCTACCAGATGATCTTCGTGGAGGGGTGCGTCCACTGCGACCTCCACCGCGGCAACCTGGGCCTCCTGGCCGGCGGGCGCGCCGCGCTGCTGGACTTCGGCTTCGTGGCGGAGCTCGACGACACCACGCGGCTCAGCTTCGCGGACTTCTTCTGGGCGATGGGCGCCAACGACGGGCCGCGCTGCGCCAGCATCACCCGCGACATGGCGCTCTTCGTCCCGCCGGGGCTCGACTACGGGAAGTTCGAGGCGGAGGTCTCCGCGCTGGTGGACGAGGTGACGCGCGCCAGCGTCCGCGAGTTCAGCGTGGCCGACTTCGTGGCCCGCCTCTTCGACATCCAGCGCCGCCACCGCCTTCACGGCACCAGCGCCTTCGTGATGCCCATCCTCTCGCTGCTGGTGCTGGAGGGCATCGTAAAGGACGAGCATCCCGGACTCGACTTCCAGGGCGAGGCGCGGCCCTACGTGCTGCGGGCCATCATCTACCGGTCCGCGCCCGCCAAGCTCCGCCCGCAGCCCCGTCCGCTCCCGGTGTAGCACACGATCGCGGCGCCCACTCCCGGCGCGCCGCGCGAGAACCCGCATCCCAGGGTGATTCCATGGCCTCCATCTCCGCCCCCGCCCGCACCTCCGCTTCCGCCCCGCGCGGCGGCACCTTCGTGGCGCGCCTCAACGGGCCCTGGCACCGCCGGGCCATGTGGGGCTTCATGGCCATCGTGCTGGCGCACTGGGCCGAGCACCTCATCCAGGCGTACCAGATCTGGTCGCTGGGGATGCCGCGCCACCACGCGCTCGGCGCGCTGGGGATGATCTGGCCCTGGCTGGTGCACTCCGAGACGCTCCACTACGCCTACGCCCTGGTGATGCTCGTCGGCCTCCTCGCGCTCTACCCGGGGATGATGGGCCAGGCGCGGACGTGGTGGGGAGTTGCGCTGGCGCTCCAGTTCTGGCATCACTTCGAGCACGCCCTCCTGCTGGCCCAGGCGGCCACCGGGTGGCGCCTGGGCGCGGGGCCCGCTCCCGTCAGCATCCTCCAGCTCGTGCTGCCGCGCGTGGAGCTCCACCTCTTCTACAACACCGTGGTCTTCGTCCCCATGCTCGTCGCCATGGCGTACCACCTCTACCCCTCCGTGTCCGACGCGGCGCGGATGAACTGCTCCTGCTCTCTTCACCGGCGGCTCGCGGCCAGCTGAACGGAAGTGTCACACAGAGGCACGGCGGCACAGAGACGAGGCTGTCTCTGTGCCTCCGTGTGTCGTGCGGGAGTGGCTGCAGGCTGGCTCATCCGCGTGCGGCGAATGCCTCCGCGGCCAACGCGTCCAGGGCAGGCTGGTCGTCGGACGTGCTTATGCGCACGAGCTCGGCGACCAGGGACGGGCGCAGCCACCGGAAGTCCGGGACCCGTACACGCCGCAGCGTCTGAGCCTGCCAGCGTACGGAGCCGCCCCGCATCTGCACCGAGTGGGCTTTCACCTGCCGGTACACGAGGTCGCTGCGCAGCAACGCCTTGAGAGCCTGCAGGTTCCACCCGCTGGAGGTGATCCAGTAGAGGTTGTGGTGCGGATAGAGCTCCCCCGGGTCGTACCCGATGGTCGCATGGGCCTGGATGTCGGGGATCAGGAGCTTGGGCCGGCGCTGAAGCGCGGGCCAGACCCGGTCGATGGTCCGGAACCAGTTCTGCGGGCGGGCCCGGGCCACGTGGCGCGCCCGCAGCGCGGAGGCGTGCTCGTCGAGGTACCTCGCGAAGCCCGGGTACTTGGCCAGCTCCACGAGAGACCCGTCGTCCGCCGGGGCGAAGGGGTTAAGCAGGTAGCTGCCCGACCAGGCAACACCCTGGTTCGACACGTCCGACGCGACCGCCAGGGGCAGGAGACGGTCGGCCTCCACGCCGCCGGGGTTGCCCGGCACGATGAAGACGCGGTCCGCACCGGTAGCGACGCCGATCCCGATTTTGGTGGTGCCCTGGGCGGATCGTTCCAGGGTGGGGAGATGAGCGAAGAGCCGCTCGTGCTCGCTCTGCTCGTCGTGGCAGGTCGTCAGCCACGGAGCTCCGCTCGGGTACCACTCGTCGAAGCGCGAGAGCAGCGGCCCAGGCGCGGCGGAGTGGATGGCCTCCCCGCGCACGGCCCTGAGCGTGGCGGGTTCCAGGTCCGCTAGAGTGCCGGCCGCGGTGGGTCCACCCTGCTCCCGGTCCACCACGATCACCGCGGGGTAGGCCGACACTTCGCGCTCAAAAGGCTGCGTGTGCTCGAGGTTCAGGTAGAACCGCACGTGGTAGTCGCGCGCGATCATGCGGCGGATCGCGGCCCCGTACTGGTTTTTCGCGAACCGGTTGGCGCAGATGAAGGCCAGGCAGCCGTGCGGTGACAGGAGATGGAGGCCGCGCTCGATGAAGGCGACGAACAGGTCCGCGCGGTCGGTGAGGGTGGAGTAGTTGGCGCGGTAGTGGGCGAGCGCCGCCTTCGGTACATCCTCCAGCCGCAGGTACGGCGGATTGCCGCAGATCAGGTCGAACCGCTCGGTCCAGGAGTTCAGAAGGAAGTCGGCGTGCACCGTCCAGCGGGCGGCAAGCTCCGCCGCCCGTCGGGCGGGGCAGCCGGCCGCCACGAGCTGTTCACCGACGCTGGCGCGCACGGCTGCGACGGCGGCTGCGTTGATGTCCACCGCACGCAGCGCGCCGTCCAGGGCTGGATCGTCCCACGCCACCGATCCTCCGTGGTGGCGGAGCTCCGAGCACAGCAGGCGCCCCACGACGGCGGAGATGAAAGCTCCGTCCCCACAGCCGGGCTCCAGCACGCGAAGCACCGCCAGCCGCCTGCCGCTATCGGGGGAATACCCGGCCAGGTCGAGGATCAGGTCGACTACGTCTGGCCGGGTGTAAACGGCGCCGAACGCTTCGGGCCCTTTGCTCCCTTCCCAGAGGTCTTCCCACCCCGTTTCCAGCAGATCTAGGAGCAAGTTTCCGTTCCCTTCAGGCGCAGCCGATGAGGTGGCCGTAGAATGCACGGGCGAGGTTCGCGAAGCTCAGCTCCGGGCTCGGCTCGCGGTATTCGCCGGTCAGCCCGCGTGGCGCGAGCAGCAGACACGAGGCGCTGTACTTCCGCTCCAGGACCAGTCGGCGGCACAGGATCTCGTAGCGGGCCGCGTAGCTGGTGTTGTCGAACACCGGATCCGGCCGAAAGACCGAGTCGGGCCGCTTCCGGATAATCCGGTGCACTCCGGCCGCGTCCTCCAGCATAAAGAAATACCCCACATACGGGGATTGGGCTCCCAGGCGCCCCTCTCGGTACGCTGTCCAGAGGTCCTCCGAGCTTCCGACGGCCTCTTCCACGCGGTTGTTGTGGTTGTTCCCGAAGGAGGGGCCCACCTGGCTCTTCATCTCCATGGCTGCGCAAAGGCGCGAGCCGCGGATGACCAGCAGATCCCATTGCTTGGTGGCCCGGTAGTATCCCGGAAGCTCAAGTCGGCTGCGAGAGCGCATCTCGCTCTCTTCGAATCCGGCGAGACGCGCCAGGTCCGTCAGGATGCCGACGAAGCCGTCGAGGTGCTTTCCACCCCGAGCATCTTCCGCGGACTGCTCGGCCTCGCCTGCCTGGTTGCCTCGGGTCTTCCAGTAATGTCCGACCGCGTCGCGGATACGGCTGGCGATGTGGTCTTCCGACCACGGGAACCGGTCAGGCGAACTGTCTGTGGGCATCGTCAGCCGGTGATCCGACGTGGGAGGGACGGGTCGCGGAACAATGGAACTCACGAGGCTCGCGGAATATAGAGCGGTGCCGGAGCTACCGGAACTGAGCACGCGGAACCGCCGCCATGCCGCCACTCGCGTGATCCGCCGGTTGCCCGCCGGGTCGCGGAGGTGGTATATTGTTGTGATAGCGCAAGTTGCGCTTCCCTCGTTCGCTTCTTCGGGGCACTCGCCCCGCGTGAGCCAGCGTCGCACCCCGACCACCCTCTCCCCGAGGGGCATTGGCTCAAGTTCCAGGACACGACATCATCGTCATCGGCGCGTCGTCCGGCGGCGTGGAGGCCGTTCTGGCCATCGCCCGCGCGCTCCCGGCGGACCTGCCGGCGGCGGTTTTCGTCGTGGTGCACTGCAGGCCGGACGGGCCGGGGCTCCTCGCCAGCCTGCTGTCCAGGCACGGCGCGCTCCCCGCGGCGCACGCGGAGGACGGGGCGCCGATCGAGCGCGGACGCATCTACGTGGCACCGCCCGACATGCACCTGCTGCTGCGCGCCGGGCACATGCACCTGCGCCGCGGGCCCAAGGAGAACCACACGCGCCCCTCGGCGGACCCGCTCTTCCGCACGGCGGCGCTGGCGTTCGGGCCGCGCGTGGTGGGGGTGGTGCTCAGCGGCAACCTGGACGACGGCACCGCCGGGCTCTTCGCCATCGCCGGGGCTGGCGGCGTGGCGGTGGTGCAGGACCCGGAAGACGCGGCCTACCCGGGCATGCCGTCCAGCGCCATCGAGAACGTGGCGGTGGACCACATCCTTCCCCTGGACGAGATCGCGCCCATGATCTACCGCCTCTCCCGTACCGCGCCGGCCATCGGGCCCGCCGCGAACGGCAACACCCACGACGAGGGCGCGATGGAGTGGAACGCGGACTACGCCGTGCCGGGCCAGGCGGCCGGCCTCTCGTGCCCTGAGTGCGCGGGCCCGCTCTGGGAGCTGCGCGACGGCGAGCTCCTCCAGTTCGGCTGCCGCATCGGCCACCGCTTCTCGCCCGAGACGCTGATGGCGGGCTCCGCCACGGAGATCGAGGAGGCGCTCGGCATGTCGCTGCGCGCGATGGAGGAGCGTGCCGCGCTCGCCACGCGCCTGGCGGAATGGGTGCGCGAGTCGGGGAAGAATCCGCTCCGCGCGACGCGCTACGCCAACCAGGCGGAGGCTGCGCTGGAGCGGGCGCTGCGGGTGCGGGCGGTGATCGAAGGCTGAGCAGGTCTCACACGGAGGCACGGAGGCACGGAGATGACTTCATCTGCGTGCCTCTTCCTTTATGGGGGAGGAGGTATATATTGAAGCATATGTTTTAAACGACTGTTTGAATAGGTGTCTTCGATGTCGGATAAACGGGTAGGGAAGGGGCTGCTGGTGGCGATGCTGGCGGGGCTCACCGGGATCACGGCGCTCTCCATCGACATGAGTCTGCCGGCGATGCCGCAGCTTCAGCGCGTGTTCGGGGCGGACGTGGGGGCCACGCAGCTCACGCTCAGCATGTTCCTGGTGGGCTTCGCGGTGGGGCAGCTCATCTGCGGGCCGCTGTCGGACCGGGTGGGGAGGCGGCCGGTGCTGCTGGCGGGGCTCGCGCTGTTCGTGGCGGCGGGGCTCGCCTGCGCGGGGAGCCCGTCGCTGGCGCTGCTGGTGGCCGGGCGCTTCGTGCAGGGGCTGGGCGCCAGCGTGGGGCCCATCCTGGCCCGCGCCATCGTCCGCGACTCGTTCGACGAGCGCGACGCGTCGGGCGTGCTGTCGCAGATCACGCAGGTGATGATCGTGGCGCCGCTGGTGGCGCCCACCCTGGGCGGATACCTGCTGGGGCTGGCCGGGTGGCAGTCCATCTTCCTGGCGCTCGCCACCGCGGGCCTCCTCCTGTGGACCGTGTGCTGGCGCCTCCTCCCCGAAACGCGCCGGCCGCACGCGGAGGCGCCGCCCGCGCTGCTCATCAGCTACCGCACGGTGCTGTCGCACTCCGCCAGCCTCCGCAACGTGCTGACGGTATGCTTCTCGTACGCGGGGATGTTCGCCTACATCAGCGGATCGCCCTTCGTGTTCATGGACGCGTTCGGCGTGCCGGGGGAGCTCTTCGGGCTCCTGTTCGCGCTTCCCGCGGGGGCGCTGCTGGCCGGGGCCACGCTCAACCGCGTGCTGGTGCGGCGGATGGAATCCGCGCGCCTGCTGCGCATCGGCGTGCTGCTGGTGTTCGCGGCCGGGGTGACCATCGCGGCGCTGGCGGCGCTGGGGGTGGGCGGGCTGCCGGGGGTGCTGGTGCCGATGATGGCGTACATGCTGGGGATGGGGCTCGTCCAGCCCAACGCCACCGCCGCCGCCATGGCCCCGCACGGGCGCCTGGCCGGCGTGTCGTCGTCGGTGATCGGCTCGCTGCAGACGGTGGGCGGGGCGCTCTCGGGGTTCGTGGTGGGCTCGTTCTACGACCACTCGGCCCGGTCGCTCGCCTTCACGGTGGGCACCATGGGGCTGGCCACGCTGGTCGTCCACGCCACCACCCGCGCCCGCCCGCGCGACGTGCGGCGCGAGGCGGCCGGTCCGCCGCTGGCCGCCGAGGCATGAGCACCGAGACGCGGCGCAGCGCCCGCGAAGCGCTCCTGGACGCGGCGGAGCGCCTGTTCGCCGAGCGCGGC
>DASVSA010000547.1:0-12174 GCA_036388335.1 Longimicrobium sp.
CATCCCAGCACCTCCTCCGTGGCCGCCAGCAGCGCTTCGACTCCTTCCACCGTGTGGTCTCCCATGTGCCCGATCCGAATGGTCGTGTCCTTCAGCTTCCCGTAGCCGCCGCCGATCGTCCACCCCGCCCGCTTCAGCCGCGCCACGATCTCCGGCGCGGCCACGGGCCCATCCACCGCCAGCGTGGTGACGGTGGGCGAGCGGCGGTCCTCCGGCGCGAACGGGGTCAGCCCCCACCGTGCGCCGCGCTCCTCCGTCCAGCGCAGGCAGCGCTCGCGCATGGCGTCGTGGCGCGCGGCGCGGGCCTCCACTCCTTCGGTGGCGATGCGCCGCGCCTGCTCGGCCAGGGCGTAGATCAGCGAGAGGGCGGGGGTGGTGGGCGTCTGGTGCTTGCGCCAGTAGACGTCGTACTCCAGCAGGTCGAAGTACTGGCCGCGTCCGGTGAGGGTGGCCGCGCGCGCCATCATCCGCTCCGACGCCGCGCCGAACGCCAGCCCCGGCGGGAGCGCCATGGCCTTCTGCGAGCCGGTGAGGAGGAAGTCGAGCCCCCACGCGTCCATCTCCACCAGCGATCCGCCCACGCTGGTGACGCCGTCCACCAGCAGCAGGATCTCGTCGCCCGTCTCGCGCTCGGCGGCGCGCGCGGCCTCGGCCAGGTCGCGGAGCGGGTCGAGGACGCCCGTGGAGGTCTCCGAGTGGGCAAAGGTGACCGCGTCGAACCCTCCCGCGCGCAGGCGGCGGTGGAGCTCGTCCGGGTCGTGCGCCTGGCCCCACTCCACCTCGTACGTCTCCACCTCGCGCCCGCAGTCGGCCACCAGGTCGCGGAAGCGCTCGCTGAACGCGCCGTTGGTGAGCGCCAGCGCGCGCCTGCGCACCCCGTTGCGCACGGCCCCCTCCATCAGCCCCGTGGCCGACGAGCTGGCGACGTACACCGGCCGCTCCGTGCGGAAGATGGCGCGGAGCACCGGATCGCACCCCGCCAGGATCTCCGACATCTCGGACCCGCGGTGGCCGATCATCGGCCGCGTCATCGCGGCCAGCACGTCTTCGCGGACTTCGGTGGGGCCGGGGAGGAAGAAACGGTGCATGCGGTCGTGAAGATGCGGGAAGAGACGCCAGCGAGCCGGGAAGCTAGGCGCGGTGCCGGCCAACGGCAATCTCACACAGAGACACAGAGGCACGGAGATCACTTCATCTCTGTGCCTCTGTGTCTCTGTGTGAGGCCTTATTTTACGAAGCTGAGCGTGGCGCCGGAGGAGAGGTGCAGGTCCTGGCGGAGGAAGGCGCGCGTCTCGGTGCCGACCCAGTAGGTGCTGCGCAGGCGGCCGAAGTCCACCGCCACCCGCCACGCGCTCTCGCCGGCCGCCAGCTCTTCCAGCGACTCCACGCGCGCGGTGACGGCGACCACGGCGCGGTCTCGGCACACGTACGCGGGGATCTCCACGGCGTAGCCTTCGTCCAGCGGGAGGCTGCGGAGGATGACCTCCACGGCCCAGGCATCGAAGACGGGCCGGTCGAGGGCGTGCGAGACCGCGGTCTCCGCGACGGAGCCGTGGACGAGGCCGTCGCCGTACGCCAGCGTCGAGTCGCCCAGGAGCCCGGCGGACTGGGAGCGGAGCGGCGCGAAGGTGGAGGGAGACATCAGAACCTCCACGCGCAGCATCCCCAGCTCGCGCGAGTCCAGCGTCTGCACGCGGCGCAGGCTGATGACGCCGCGCTCGTTGGCGATGGAGAGGACCTCGCACGTGGTGCCCACGGTGCGGGTCTTTCCATTCTCGGTAAGGAGCACCCGCTTGCGGTTCTGCCCCAGGGGGAGATCACCGGGGCCGACGCGGAGGTCGCCCACGGCGAGGGTGTGGAGTGTGGCGTGCACGGTGGGGCGTTTTGATGATGAGGGTGGTGTACGGAGCGCCAAGTGCTAAGTGCCAAGTGCCAAGTGCCAAGTGCGAAGTGCCAAGTGCCTAGTGCCTAGAACTGCAGTTCAGCACTCAGGACTTAGGACTTTCCCCGCAGGAGCCGATCACCGCGAGCCAGCAGCTCCGCGTAAGGAGAATGCGCCAGCCGCGCGCGGTCCGCTTCGTCGGCCGCCAGGGCGACGACGGGGGCGAGGCTGGGGTCACGCAGGACGAAGTCGGCGCCGGCGGCCACGGCCTCGCGGAAGGCGACGCCCATGTACGCGGCGAAGGCGTCCACGGCGGGGCGGGCTTCCAGGTCCGTGGCCCCGTCGCCCACCAGCAGCGTGGGGCGGGGAAGGGACCAGGCGCGCAGCACCTCCGCCTTGCCTCCGCTCCGGGCCAGCGGGGAAGATTCGTCGAAGCCGGCGTAGGCGCCCGCCTCGTCGAAGTGGACCGCGACCGCTCCCACATCCGCCGGCCCGATGCCCAGCTCGGCGGCCACGGCCTGCACGGCGGGAAGGAGGCCGCCGGAGAGGACGCGCACCGTCTTGCCCAGGAAGCGCAGGGCGGCGACCGTTTCGCGCGCGTCCGGCATCAGCGCGCCCGCGTACTCGCGGCCCAGGGCTTCCACGCGGCCGCGCGTGGGGCGGATGATCTGGAGGCGTCGTGCATACACCTCCTCCAGCGGAATGGTGCCCGCCATCGCGCCCTCCGTGAGGGCGCGGACCTCGCCGGCGTGAGCGCCGGCCAGCTCGTCGATCCCCTCCACCCGGGCGAGGGTGGAGTCGCAGTCGAAGACGACGGTGGAGAAGCTCACGCGCCGCGCAGCCCGGCCGGCACCGACAGGGAGAACACCGAGCCCTGGCCCGGCGTGGAGCGCACCGAGATGTCGCCTCCCAGGCGGCGCGCGAGCTGGCGGGAGAGAGCCAGGCCGATCCCCGTACCGCCGTAGCGCCGCGTGGGCGAGCCGTCCACCTGGCGGAACTCGTCGAAGATCCCCTCCATCTGCGCGGCGTCGATGCCGATGCCGGTGTCCTCCACCTCCCACACCACGCGGTGGAGGGTGCTGCCGGTGGCCTGCGCCTCCTCGGTCCAGGGCGAGCCGGCCACCACGCGCACCCGCAGCGTCACCCGGCCAGACGGGGTGAACTTGAAGGCGTTGGAGACCAGGTGGCGGAGGATGCGGAGCACCAGCGACGGGTCGGTGCGCACGGGGACGGACACCTCCGGCGTGTCGTGGATCACCTCCACCCCCTCGGCCGGCGGGGGCGTGATGTGAGAGCCCACCGCGTGAAGGAGCGCCACGGCGTCCGTCGTCTCCGGCTGCACCGGGAGGCGGCCGAGCTGCAGGTGGGTGAGGTCGAGCAGGTCGTTGATGAGGTTGAGCAGCTCCGTGCCCGACGACTCGATCTTGTCCACCGAGTTGCGGTGCTCCTCGCACAGGTCGCCGCCGATCCCCTCGCGCAGGAGGTAGGTGTAGCCCAGGATGGCGGTGAGCGGAGTGCGCAGCTCGTGCGAGATGTTGGCCATGAACTCGCCCTTCAGCCGCCGCGCCTCCTCGGCCTCGCGGTAGCGCGCCTCCAGCTCCACGTTCTGCTTGCGGAGCCGGCGGTTGGCCTCCTGCAGGTCGTCGATCAGGTGGGCCTTCACCGCCGTGGCCGAGAGCTGGTCGGCCACCAGCCGCAGCAGGGAGCGGTCCGTCTCGCGCAGCGTTTCGGAGGTGCGGAAGTAGAAGGTGATCGCCCCCTCCGGCACCTCGTCCGCCACCAGCGGCAGCGAGACCGAGGCGGTGAAGCCCAGCTCCCGCGCCGCCTCGCGCCAGTCCTCCAGCAGCGGGTCGGAGGGGATGTCCAGCACCTCGATGGCGCGGTTCTCGGCCACGGCCCGCCCGGTGGGCCCGTTGCCCACGCGCACGCGGAGCTGGTCCAGGAAGTCCTCGTATTGAGGAGGCCAGTTCCACGAGGCGGCCAGGCGCAGCTCGTCGGGCGTGTCGCGCACGAAGACGCTGGCGAAGGCGGCCCCCACCAGGGGCGAGACGCGCTCCAGGGCGAGGGAGTACACCTCGTCCGGCGACGTCGCCGTGAGGAAGGCGTGGGCGATGTCGTACGCCGCCTGCAGCTCCCGCGGAGAGGCTTCCGCCGCCGGGAGCGGCGTGGCGACTAGCGATTCGGGCACTGGAATCTCTCTTGACGTAGGCAGGGAGGGGTCCTACTCTTGGGTCCGAACGGCGCCGGAACTGGTGCGCCGCTTCTCACCCCAATCACAGGAGCTCCCTGGTGAACAAGGCCGAACTTGTCGCGAAGCTGAGCGACCGCGCCAACCTGCCCCGCACCGAAGCGACCAAGGTGGTCGACGCGCTTTTCTCCGTGGAGAACGGGATCATCGCCGAGGCGCTGCGGAGCGGCGAGAAGATCACGATCACCGGCTTCGGCAGCTTCGAGACCAAGAAGCGCGAGGCGCGCACGGGCCGCAACCCGCGTACCGGCAAGGAGATCCAGATCGCCGCCTCCACCAACGCCGCGTTCCGCGCGGGCAAGGGCCTCAAGGACCGCCTGGGCGCCTGAGCCTGCCCCGGCGTGCGGTGCGGAGAGCCACGGCCCGGTGCCGTGGCTCTCTTCGTTTCCGCTCCACCTGAGCCCTGACGCGTGCCTCGCAAGCGCTCTCGCAAAGACCCCACCGGAGCGTCGTGGGGGTCGCTGCACCCGCTGCTGGACCTCCACGGCCTCACCGGCGACGACGCCCGCGTGCGCGCCGACGCCTGGCTGCGCGCCCGCCGCGGCGACGGCGTGCGCACCGTGCTCCTGGTGACGGGCCGCGGCAACCGCTCCGCCGGCCCGCCCGTGCTGCGCGGCGAGGTGGAGGACCTCCTCCACGGGCTGAGCGGCGAGCTGGTGGAGTCGTTCTCGCCGCTCCCCGGCGGGGGCGGCTTCCAGGTGGAGCTCGCCCGCCCCGAGCCGCCCCGCCCGCTCACCCTGGCGCAGGAGCGCGCCGCCCGGCGCGTGCGCTCCACCGCGCCGGAGCTGCGCCGCCGCGCCGAAGAGACACTCTGGGAGCTGGGGATCGCGCCTACGCCGGCGCTGCTGGCTGCCGAGATCCAACGGATTCAGGAGGAGGAAGAGAGTAGCTGATCCGTGCCGCGGAGCGCAAGGACATCTCACGCAGAGGCACAGAGACACGGAGAAGAGCTCTTCTCCGTGTCTCTGTGCCTCTGCGTGAGGCCTAGTCGTCGCGGGGCCTGCGGCTCGGCGGACGCCGGAATCCGCCGTCGCCGCGCGGGCCCCGGTCTTCGCGGCGCGGACCGCGGGGGCCGCCGGGTCCGCCGGGCTTGCGGGCGTTGCCGCGGTCGAAGTCCGCGCGCACGGAGCGGCCCTTGATGGTGGTGCCGTTGAGCGCCGCGATCACCCGCTCCGCGATGTCCGCCGGGACCTCGACGATGGAAAAGGTGTCGCGGATGTCCACCTTGCCGATCTGCGAGCCGGGGATGTCCGTCTCGCCCGCGATGGTGCCCACCAGGTCGCCCGGGCGCACGCCGTCGCGCTCGCCGATGCTCACGAAGAGGCGCGCGTAGGCGGCGGTCGCGCCGCCGGCCGTGCTGCGCTCGGGGGCCGGCGCCGCGGCGGGGCGGGCGCGCGGGGCGGCGGGAGCGGCCTCGGGGGCCTGCACCGGCGGCTTGCGGCGGAGGAGCGCAGCCACGGCCGCCGCCACCTCGGCGGGGGTGAAGTCTTCGAAGAGCGGCTCCAGCACCAGCATCTGCGCGGAAAGGTCTTCCTCGCGCACGGCGCGGCGGATGCTGTCGCGGAAGGCCCTCACCTCGTCGCGGCCGGCCGGCTCCTCGCCGGTGATGCCGGCGGGGCGCGGGTCCAGCAGCGCGAGCTGGGCGATCTGCCGCAGGTGCGCCAGCTCACGCGGGAGGAGGAGGACGAAGCCCGTCATCTCGCCCCCGTGCAGCGCGCGCAGCGTGGCCTCGTCGGGCGGGACGTCGAACGAGATCACCGTGCCGCCGAGCTGCTCGCGCAGCTCCTCCGGCCCGGCGCCGGACGAGATGACGGACACGTCCACGTCTTCATCGTCCGCATCGCCCGCCATGAAGCCGCGCAGCGCCAGCGCCTCGGCCACCTGCGCCGCCCGCTCCTCGCTGCGGCACACGAGCACCGGGGCCGCGTCGCCGTCGCGGTCGCCGCCCAGCAGGCGCGCCACCGTCTCCAGCTTCTCGCGCTCGGAGACGATCACGTATCCAAAGACGCCCGTGGCCTGCGCCGGCTCCGCGTCGGGGACGGCGGGGGTGGGCGGATAGCGGAGGGCGCGCTTGATGCGCCGGTCCACCATGTCTTCCACACCCGGTGTAAGGTCGGCCGTGAAGAGGACGCGCTGGGCTCCGCGCGGGGCGTGGTCGAAGAGCGTCTCCGCCGCCTCCCACCCGCCCATCGCCTCGATCTCCGACGCGCCGTCCACCACGATGGCCTCCAGCGTCTCCAGCTTCACGCCGGACGTCCTCACCGCCTCCAGCACCTCGGCCGGGGTGGCCACCAGGATGTCGGCTTCGCCCGCGGCGGTGCCCCAGCCGCGGCCAGACGCGGTCACGGTGAGCCCCACGGCCTGCGCCAGCGGCACCAGCTCGAGCGTGGCGCGGAGGGCGTGCTCCGGCGTGGCCGCGAGCACCAGCACCCGGGTGCCGGTTTCCGTCTCGCTCCCTTCTTCGGCCTCGTCGTCCGCGCGCGCCTCGATGCGGTCAAGCACGCCCAGCCCGTAGGCCAGCGTCTTGCCGGCGCCGCTGGCCGCGCGCGCCACCAGGTTCCCCTCGCGCCGCAGGATGGGGATGGCGGCCTGCTGGAGGGCGGTGGGGCGCTCGAACCCCGCTTCCTCCAGGGCGGCAAGAAGAGGCTCGCGGAGCCCGAGGTCGTTGAACGAAGCCATATCTGTCTGTCCGGTGAATGTCGCCAGGTCGAAAAAGCCGGGAAAGATAGCCCCCCGCAAGGAGTTTGCCTACTCTGGGTCACTCCGCGCCCGGCCGGACGCCTCTGGCGGACGACTACGCCCGGGTGCGTAGAATGCTGGATGACGTCCTGGCTACCCGACCGGAGGCGAGCGATGCGACCGGGGACCAATCAGTTTCGCCTGGACGAAGAAGTACCGCGGAGTGCCCGGCACTCCTCCCGTCCCTGTTGAAAGTCTTCCGGGCATCGAGCATCTCGCTCCGGCGGCAATGCTTCGAGGAGGGATACTGCGCAACGCCAGCTGCCCAGGATCGCCACACGCATTTTCCAGCTCCGGGTAAGGGGTTCCCCACACGCTGAACCTCAACGATGCCGCGATTTCCTCTATCCTACCATACCATGAGGTGATCTCCGTACGTCCAGGTGCAGGCGCCTGGGGCCGGTGCGCCAAAGTCAATCCATGAGCGCACCATGTCCGTGTCCGGGGCCGCCGGACGCAGGCTACGGACGGGCAGAGTCGAGTGCGCCTCGTCGGGCAGCGATGTCCGCCACGACGGCTTCGACGACTTCCGCGATCGGCCGCATCGTCTCGATTTTCGTGACCGGGAGATCGCGATACAGCGCGAAGCGGGCACGGATCACCTGCTCCTCGCGCCCGGCGGATCGGCTGAACGGCCGACCGCACTGGCGCCGCACGGTCTCGGCCACGCAGGTTTCGAAATCCAGCGACGGGAGAAGCACGAACGTCGCCGGACTCGCCACGATGTCTCCGCGGAAGCGCGCGTAGCTGGGGTGGATGCCTTCCCGATAGGTCATGAAGCCAGACGAGAGCGCCAGGACACATCCCCGGCTCGCCACGTCACGGACCACGGCCGCATAGACGTCCACGTTCCTGGCGGCGTAGGCATCGTAGCCCCGGAACTGGATGTACCGCGAGATGTCTCCCACGGCCGCACCGAGCCGCTCGTCCAGGTCGATGAACCGTGCCCCGAGCCGCTCGGCGAGCAGCGACCCGGCAGTGCTCTTCCCCGCGCCTCCGGGACCGATCAGCCGAATCATCATCGGGTCGTGGGATCGATGTTGCCCCTGCGGGTCACCCGCACTACGCCAGCCCCGTAACCGTCGCGGTACGCGGCCGGACGAGCGCCGAGGGGATGATGTGGCGGAGGAGCCTGTTCATACATTTCATGGTGCGGGAATCGCGGAGGCGGACCGTTATCTTAACCGTTCTGGACGGCCGCGCCACGCCCGCGCCCTCCCATCCCCCTGCGCTCACCGATGTCCGATCCGTCCCCTCCGCAAGACGCCCCGCCCCTGCACGGCCTGCGCGTGCTCGACCTCAGCCGCGTGCTGGCGGGGCCGCTCTGCACCATGGTGCTGGGCGACCTGGGGGCGGACGTGGTGAAGGTGGAGCGCCCCGGCAGCGGCGACGACACCCGCCAGTGGGGCCCGCCCTGGGCCGAGGGCGAGGCGGGGCACGAGGCGGCCTACTTCCTCTGCGTAAACCGCAACAAGCGCTCGGTGGCTGCGGATCTGAAGAGCGAGGAGGGTCAGGCGCTCGTGCGGCGTCTGGCGCGCGGCGCGGACGTGGTGGTGGAGAACTTCGCGCCGGGGATGCTGGAGGGGTGGGGGCTGGGCTACGGCGAGCTCGCGCGCGACAACCCGCGGCTCGTCTTCTGCTCCATCACCGGCTACGGCAGCGACGGGCCCGAGGCGGGGCGGCCCGGGTACGACTTCGCCGTGCAGGCACGCGCCGGGTGGATGGCCATCACCGGCGAGGCGGAGGGCGGGCCGTCCAAGGTAGGTGTGGCGGTGGTGGACGTGCTCACGGGGCAGAACGCCGCCATCGCCGTCCTCGCGGCGCTGCGCGAGCGGGAGCTCAGCGGGCGCGGGCAGCGGGTGGAGGTGTCGCTGTGGGACTCGGCGCTGGCGGGGCTGGTGAACGTCACGCAGGCGGCGCTCGTCACCGGGCGCGAGCCGCGGCGCTGGGGGAACGCGCACCCCACCATCGTCCCCTACCAGGCGTTCGACGCCGCCGACCGCTCCTTCGCCGTGGCCGTGGGCAACGACGCGCAGTGGCGCCGCCTGTGCTCCGCCATCGGAGCGGACGACCTGGGCGCCGACCCGCGCTTCGCCACCAATCCCGGCCGCGTGGAGCACCGCGAGACCGTCGTGGGCACGCTGGCCGCGCTCTTCCGCACGGCGCCCGCGGACCACTGGCTGGCGCGCATGGAGGAGGCGGGCGTCCCCTGCGCACCCGTGCAGAGCGTGGGCGAAGCGCTTCGCGATCCCGCGCTCACGGAGCAGGGCGTGTGGTGGATGGAGGGCGATTCGTTCGGACGGGTGGGGAGCATCGCGTCGCCCCTGCGCCTTCATCGCACCCCCGCGACGCTGCGCCGCCCGCCGCCTGCTCTGGGCGAGCACTCGGACGAGGTGCGGGAGGATGGCTGGTGACGCGGGACGGTGCCACGAGTCACTGATGAAACACTTCAACCGAAGGCGTACATTGCGCTTACACTGGATTCCCGTACTCGCCGCCGTACTCTCCATCCCCGCCCAGGCGCAGGAGCGGGCGGTCTCGCTGAGCGTCGGAGCCCGCGGCTACGAGGGCGGGGCCGCGCTGGCCCTCGTGACCGCCATCCGCGTCGAGTTCCCCGTCTCGCGGATCCTCCTCGTCGACGCCGCCAGCTCCGTCGCCGATCCGGTGGAGGGGGCGCAGCGCTCCGCCACCTCCGTGTTCGAGGCCCAGGCGCAGGCGCGGCTTCCCGGCGGACGCATCGTGCCTTACGTGGGGCTCGGCGCGGGCTACGGCCGTTTCCGCAGCTCCACGCAACAGGCCACGGGCAAGCCCGTCTTCTCCGCGGGCGGCGGTGTGCGCATGACCATCCGCCGGCAGATCGGCCTCGTCGCCGACGCCCGCTTCCGCCTCCCCGAGGACCACTTCGACGTGACGCTGGGGCTCCGCTACCACTTCGACTAATGGGGCTCACACAGAGGCACGGAGGCACGGAGGCACGGAGATCCCTTCATCTCTGTGCCTCTGTGTCTCTGTGTGAGCCCTGTTGTTCAGTGGCAGCAGCCGGACTTCTGGTCGTAGCGGTCGTGGTGGCGGAGCCAGTTGAGGCCGAGGCCGTCCAGGTCAGGCATCCCGCCCCAGCCTTCCTGGCGCCCGCGCGGGGTGCGGTCGAGGAACGCGGAGGTGGTGAGCATCGCGTCCAGGCCGCGCGCGTAGGTGGAGTACGTGTGGAAGATGCGCTCGCCGTCGCGCAGGAAGACGCTCATCCCCGGCATCTCGCCGGTGATGGGATAGTCGAGGTTCATCGCCTCGATCTCTTCCTTGTTCTTGTAGTTGTACTCCACGGGCGTCACGGCTTCGTCGATGGTCACGTGGAAGTCGTAGTTGAAGTCGCTGCCGTACGACGAGACCCACGGCAGCGCCCACCCCATGCGCGCGCGGAAGGGCTCGATGCGCGAGAGCGGGGCGCGCGACACGAGCACCAGGGAGGTGTCGCGCGCGTGGAGGTGCTCCAGGTGCCCGATGCTGTCCGCGAAGTGCGAGCACCCGGAGCACCCCTCCTCCCACTCCGGGTCGAACATGAAGTGGTAGACGATGAGCTGATTGCGCCCCTCGAACAGGTCCAGCAGCCGCACCCGCCCGTCGGTCGACTCGAAGAAGTACTCCTTGTCGATCTCCACCGCGGGGAGGGAGCGACGCTCGGCGCTCAGGGCGTCGTTGGCGCGCGTGGCCTCCTTCTCCTTCGCCAGCAGCGCCTTGCGCGCCGCCAGCCACTCCTCGCGCGTGACGACGGGGGGGAGCATGGTGGTGGTCTGCGTCATGGTGACTCCGTGGAGGGAATCCGCCGCTACCGGGCGGCGGGGGCGATGTCCACCACGATCCCGCGCCAGCGTCCCTGGTTGAAGCGGAGCACGCTGAGCACGCAGCGGAACATGTGGCCCACGAGGATGGCGACCCAGATGTCGATGGCGTCCAGCGTGCTGGTCTGCTGGATGACGAAGCAGATCCCCAGCGGGACCAGCGCCTGCGAGACGATGGAGATGTAGAGCGGGCTGCGCGTGTCGCCCGTGCCCTGCAGCCCGCCCGTGTAGGTGAGCGCCACCGCGATGAAGAGGCCGGAGAGGCTGAGCACGCGCAGCAGCTGCACGCCGATCTCCACCACCGCCGGCTCGTTCATCCCGAATATCGCGAGGAGCTGGCGCGGGAAGACGAGGAAGAGCAGGCCGATGGCCGCGGCGCCCGCGAAGGCGAAGCGCGCCGCCTCGTGCACCGCCGCCGCCGCGCGGTCGGGGTTCCCCGCGCCCAGGTTCTGCCCGGCCACGGACGCGGCGGCGCCCATCAGCCCCACCGCCGTCCAGGTGATGAGGGAGAAGAGCTGCGAGTACGACACGGCGAAGGCGGCCTGCGCGGCGGCGCTCTGGGCCAGCGAGCCCACGAAGGCCAGCATCAGCACCCCGCCCACGTTCATCGCGATCCCCTGGATCCCCGTGGGGAGGCCGAAGCGGAAGAGCGCGCGGATGATGGCCCAGTCCGGCTTCAGCGCGGCGCCGCGCGGGAAGGAGACCACCCATCCCCCGAACCACAGCTTGAACACCGCGTACACGGCCACCAGCCCGGAGGCGATCACCGTGCCCATGGCCGCCCCCGTGGTGCCGAACGCGGGGACGGGGCCCAGCCCGAGGATCAGGATGGGGTTCAGCACCAGGTTCAGCGCCGTCATCGCGATCCCCAGCACCATGGGCGTGCGCGCGTCGCCCACCGACCTCAGCGCGCCGCCCAGCATGAAGTACACGAGCATCCCGCTGCCGAACAGGAACATCACCCGCAGGAAGGGGAGCGCCTCGGCCTTCACGGCGGGCGCCGCGTTCACCAGGTCCAGCAGCGCGGGGGTGAGGAAGTACCCCGCGGGCGCCATGATCCCCAGCGAGATGCCGATGGCCGTGAGGAACGCCTGGTACACGGTGCGGTCCACCTTCTCCGGGTCGTTGGCCCCGGCGAAGCGCGCCACCAGCACGCTCATCCCGCTGAAGAGCGAGCTGATGAAGACGATCACCACGATGAAGATCTGCCAGGCCACGCCGATGGCCGCGTTCCCCGCGAAGCCCACCAGGTGCCCCACCATCACGTGGTCCACGATCCCCTGCAGCCCGCCCACGATGTTGGTGAGCATGGCCGGCCACGCCAGCTTCCACACCGCCGGACGCAGCGCCCCCTCCACGATGGAGCGGTCGTACTTCCGGGCCGGGGGCGCGGCCGGCGCGGGCGGGAGCCCCCCCGCCTCGGAGGCCGGGTCGACGTAGGTCTCGGTGGTGCCTTCACTCACAATGGG
>DASVSA010000548.1:0-2644 GCA_036388335.1 Longimicrobium sp.
GCCCGTGCTCCGCGACTTCCTCACCGAGCTGGCGCGCGAGGTGGGGCTGCGCGAGGCGGGGCGGCTCTTTGGGCGCGGGCGGGAGCAGGTGCGCAAGTTCATCTCGGGGAAGATCGAAGTCCCCCATCCGCGCACCCGGCAGCGGCTGGGCGAGCTCTACATCGAGCGGCACGGGCGCGGCGGCCGGGTGGCCGAGACGCTGGTGCCCACGCCCACGCCCACCCCGCTCAAGCTGATCCTCCCCAAGGGGCTGGAGCGCGCCACGGCGGACATCCGCGCCATGTTCGCGCTGATCCGCAAGCACCCCGACGCGCCCGCGACGGCCACCGGGGTGGAGCAGTGGCTCCTGCGCCACGTGAAGCACGAGTACTCCACCGAGCAGGCGTATCCCAGGCCGCGCCGCAAAGAAAAATGATCTCACACAGAGGCACGGAGGCACGGAGAAGAACGACTCTCTGTGCCTCGGTGTCTTCGTGTATTACACTGTGACGGAACCTTTCTACCCCTGGCATAGTTGTAGCTTATCGTAGGAGCAGAATGGACACCCCGCGGGGCGCTGGAAAAGCGCCCGCGGGCCCGCGCAACCCCCCACAGGGAGCGTAAGTGCGGCGAAACGACCGAAGCGGTGCCCTGCGCAGGGAGCTGGAGCATCGCATTCAGACCGGACGTTGTGTTTACTGCCGGGCCCCCGCGGCCCCGGACCGCCCCCTCACCCGCGAGCACGTCATCCCCCGCTCCCGCGGCGGCCAGCGACGAGACACCCGCATCATCGTGCCCGCGTGCGCGCGCTGCAACCAGCGGCGCGGCTGCCAGGAAGTCGTCCTCTTTCTCCTTGCCCGTCCCCGCCGCATCGCGGCGTTCCTCGACTATCTCCATACCCTGCCGCCGGACACCGTGCGCGAGCTGGACCTGCGCGTGTTCGCCGAGCTCTACGCCGCCGTCTGGCTGCTGGGCGAGAGCACCGGCTCGGACGAGCGGCTGCGGCAGCTCTGCAGCGGCCGGCGCCTCCACCGCCGCCGCTACGCCGCGCGCCGCATCATGACCGCGGTGGGGGTGCGCCTGGAGCGCACCCGCGAGCGCGGCGCCGCTCCGCAGGGGCCCGGGTGCCCACTCCCCGCGCTGAACACGGCGGCCGGCACCATGGACGCCATCCTGGTCGGCGCCCTGTCCGTGCTCTGGGACGTCCCCGCCGAGCGCGTGGCCGAGGAGCTGGACCGCGAGCGCCGCCGCTCCGTCTCCCGCAACCGCGACACCGCCGTCGAAGAGGAGGAGCCGGGCGTGGTGTCGCTGGATGGGTGGCGGAGGCGCGGCGGCCGACGCCGCAAGCCACGCGTGGACCAGCGCGGCGGGCGCGGGCCGCGCGGGCGGGGCAGGGCGGCTTAGGGAGAGACACGGAGGCACGGAGAAGAACTTGTCTCCGTGCCTCTGCGGCATCGCGGGCGGTTGTTGCGGCGAATCTCAAACCGGTGTCCGCCATCCGGGGTATCAGATAGGGGTCACCCTCAGATCCCGATCCCGGTGAAGCAGATGGGGCGCGCTGACAAGATCCTCGCCGAGATGGAAACGAATCCGCGGGGGTGGCGGTATGATGAGGTAGCGTCGCTGCTGCGGTATTTTGGCTTCCACGAGCGAAAAGGCGCGACCAAGTCACCGCCAGTGGACGCACCCGGGGGCCGCTCCGGTCGCGGTAGTTGCCGGAGGAGGCAAGGTCGCCGAATATCAGGTGCGGCAAGCGACGCGAGCCATCCGCAAGGGCCTGGAGGGAGCATGACGGTGGACGAATACGCGGCGCTTCCGTGGACCATCCATGGACGCGCGGTGCGGGAGGCGCCGGAAGACGTGCCATACTACCGGGTCACGATCGAGGAGCTCGAAGGCTTTTCGGTCGTGGCGGCGACGCGCGCGGAGGCCGAGGCACTCCTCCCCACCGTGCTGCGGGAATACCTTGCGGCGGCGGTCGGCTCGGGGTGCGCTCCGCCTGTTCCTGCCACCCTCACGTGAGAAACGGCCCGCCCCGGACCCGGGGCGGCCGTTTCTCACTTTCCCTGCAGCTCAGAACCAGCGGCGGTCGTAGCCGCGGTTGTCCTGGTAGAGGTAGTCGTAGCGGGCGCGGTCGCGCTCCCAGCCCACGGGACGGCCGCCGCCGCGGAAGGTGTGCGAGCCGGCCATCGTCTGGTAGGGGCGCTGGTACTGGGTGAAGTCGCCCACGCGCCATTCCATGTCGCCGCCGTACGGGTACGGGTTGACGGGGTACTCGCCCGGGTGCTGCTCGCGCACGTAGTCCAGGTTGTAGCGCGCGGTCACGCGGTTCACCTGCGGCTGCCAGCCGGCGCGGAAGGGCCGGTCGTAGTCGCTGCCGTAGCCGCGCACGCCGCGGCGGAGGTCCTGCTGAGGGCGCAGGTCGCGCGGGTCCTCGCCCGAGCCCCGCATGTGGTCCACGAAGTGTGCCGTCACCCGGCGCCGCCGCGGGGCCGTTTCCTCGAAGCCGCGCAGGCCGTAGTCGTATCCCTGGTCGTAGCGTGCCATCCTCTCCCTCCTTGCGTTGTGCGCGCCCGCCAGGCGTCGCGTCCTTGTGCCTCCGGGGGCACTCCCCGTGCAATCCGCGTTCCCGGCCCTTTCCGTGCAACAGCGGGCGGCTCACCGC
>DASVSA010000549.1:0-3558 GCA_036388335.1 Longimicrobium sp.
CACGTGAAAGGTCGGTCCAGCGGCGCCGCTCAGGATGACATCTCCTCGAGTTGCACGAGCAAGCTCGAGATCTGTATCACACCGTGGTTTGTGGCATCGTCCGGAACGAAAAAGCGCGGGAGCGGCACCGAGGCCGCTCCCGCGCTTCCGTTCTCCGGGGGGAACCCTGAGTCAGGCTTCCTTCTTCATCCGCGGCTCGGGAGCGAGCACCAGGAGCGGGGTCACGTTGTCGGTGACGCACTCGGGGGTGACCACCACCTCGCGCACGTCCTCGCGGCTGGGGATGTCGAACATGATGTCGCGCATCAGGTTCTCGATCACCGCGCGGAGGCCGCGGGCGCCGGTGCCGCGCTCGATCGCCTGGCGGGCGATGGCGCGGATGGCGTTGGGGTCGAAGGTGATGCCCACGCCGTCCATCCCGAAGATCTTCTGGTACTGCTTCACCAGCGCGTTCTTCGGCTCGGTCAGGATGCGCACCAGCGCGTCCTCGTCCAGGTTCTCCAGCGTCACCGTCACCGGCAGGCGGCCCACCAGCTCGGGGATCAGGCCGAAGCGGAGCAGGTCCTCGGGCTCCACCTGGTGGAACGGCGCCGTCTTCTCCTCGTTCGGCCGCTCGGCCAGCCGCTCGCCGGCGAAGCCGATCTGCCGCTTGCCGGTGCGCGCCTCGATGATCTTCTCCAGCCCGTCGAACGCGCCGCCGCAGATGAAGAGGATGTGGCGCGTGTTGATCTGGATGTACTCCTGCTGCGGGTGCTTCCTCCCGCCCTGCGGGGGCACCGACGCGGTGGTCCCTTCCAGGATCTTGAGGAGCGCCTGCTGCACGCCCTCCCCCGAGACGTCGCGCGTGATCGACGGGTTCTCGCTCTTTCGGGCGATCTTGTCGATCTCGTCGATGTAGATGATCCCCCGCTCGCACTCGGCCACGTTGAAGTCGGCGGCCTGCAGCAGGCGCACCAGGATGTTCTCCACGTCCTCGCCCACGTACCCCGCCTCGGTGAGCGTGGTGGCGTCGACGATGGTGAAGGGCACGTGGAGGACGCGGGCCAGCGTCTGCGCCAGCAGCGTCTTCCCCACCCCGGTGGAGCCCACGAGGAGGATGTTGGACTTGTCCAGCTCCACCTCGTCCATCACGCCCTGGTGGTTCACCCGCTTGTAGTGGTTGTACACCGAGACGGAGAGGGCCTTCTTGGCCCGGTCCTGCCCCACCACGTACTGGTCGAGCACCTCCTTGATCTCCAGCGGCGTGGGGACCGGGGTGGCCGCGCTGGTGGCCTCCTTGATCTCCTCTTCGGCCAGGATCTCGTTGCAGAGCGAGATGCACTCGTTGCAGATGTAGACCGAAGGCCCGGAGATGAAGCGCTTCACCGAGTCTTTGGACTTGCCGCAGAAAGAGCAGCGGAGATGCTTGTCGCTAGGCATGGTGGCCGAAACACGGGGTTCAGAGGTCCTTCCAAGGGCCCCCGCCGCCGGTCAGGGCGGCGGGGGCGAGACACTGCGGGCGATGTCAGATGCCGCCGCCCACGGCCTCCACGTGCACCGGCGGGTCGGCCACCTCGGTGGCGTGGGCGATCACGTGGTCGATCAGCCCGTACGCCAGCGCCTCCTCCGGCGACATGAAGCGGTCGCGGTCCAGGTCCTCGGCGATGCGATCCACCGTCTGGCCCGTGTTCTCGGCGTAGATCTGGTTCATCCGCTCGCGCACGAAAAGGATCTCGCGCGCCTGGATCTCGATGTCGGCGGCCGTCCCCTGGCTGCCGCCCGAGGGCTGGTGGAGCATGATCCGCGAGTTGGGGAGGGAGTAGCGCTTCCCCTTGGTGCCCGCGCCCAGCAGGAACGAGCCCATGCTGGCCGCCAGCCCCATGCAGTACGTGTTCACGTCGCACGACATGAACTTCATCGTGTCGTAGATCGCCAGCCCCGCGTACACCGAGCCGCCCGGCGAGTTGATGTAGATGTGGATGTCCTTCTCCGGGTTGTCCGCCTGGAGGAACAGGAGCTGGGCGATGATGATGTTGGCTACGTCGTCGTTGATCCCGCTCCCCAGGAACACGATGCGGTCCATCAGGAGGCGGGAGAAGATGTCGTAGCTCCGCTCGCCCCGGCTGGAGCGTTCGATCACGTACGGCGGATAGATGGCCATGGCCCTTAGCGCTGGTGGAGTACGGAGGGTGTCTGCGGGGCCGCCCCCGTGGGCGGCCCCTGCGTGCGCCCGCCGCCTCAGGCGACGGTGTTCTGCGAGCGGAGGTACTCGAACACCTTGTCCTCGGTGATCTCGCTCTCCAGCGCCTGGATCTGGCCGCCCTTCTCCAGCTGGATCCACGCGTCGCTGGGGGAGATGCCGTGTTCCTCGGCGAGCTTCTCCACCCGGGCGTCCACCTCGTCGGACGTGGCGCGAAGGCCCTCCCGGTCCGCCAGGTGCTCCACCACCAGCATCCGCTTCAGCGCCGCCTCGGCCTGCGGGCGCAGCATCTGCCGCACCTGCGAGAAGCGTTCCTCCTGCTCGGGCGTGCGCGGCTGGGCGGCGCGTCCCTCCTGCTGTGCTTCACCCGTCATGAACCCCAGGTAGCGGTCCACCATCGAGGGCGGCACGTCGAAGGGGTTGGCCTCGATCACCTGCTGCACCAGCCCGGCGCGCACCTCGGCCTCCGCGCGGTTCTCGTTCTCCGCCTGCAGGTCGCCGCGGATGCGCTCGCGCAGCGCTTCCATCGTCTCGAACTCGCCCAGCGACTGCGCGAAGGCGTCGTCGACGGCGGGAAGGTCGCGGCGGCTCAGCTCGTTGAGCTTGATGCGCAGGCGCTGCTCCTTGCCGCGCAGCTCCTCGTCCGGGAAGTCGTCGGGGTAGCGCACGGTGAACTCGCCCTCGGCGCCGGGCGCCAGGGTGCGGATCGCCTCCTCGATGTCGGGGATCGCCTGCCCCTCGCCCAGGGTGAAGCGGAAGGGGCGCGCACCCGCGTCCTCGCTCCCCTCCTCGGCGCCGAGGTCGGTGAGCTCCACCGTGACCTCGTCGTTGTAGTCCGCCACTCCCTCTTCCAGCACCCGCACCGTGGCGCGCTCCGAGCGGATGCGCTCGATCACGCTCTCCACGTCCTCGTCGGTCACCTCGGCGCTGGGGCGCTGAACGGTGAAGCCGCCGGTGCTGGTGATCTCCACCTTGGGCTGCACCTCGAACTGCACCTCGAAGGTGAGGTCCTCCCCCGGGTGATAGTGGACGTTCTCCACCACGCCCTGCGAGATCGGCTGGAAGTCGCCCGTCTCCAGGACCTCCTTGTAACTCTCCTGGATCACGCGGTCCACCGTCTCCTGCTCGATGGCGGGGCCGAACTGCTTCTCCACCAGCGAGTGGGGGATGTTGCCCTTGCGGAAGCCCGGGAGCCGCACGTTGCGGGTGATCTGCGAAGCCACGCTCTGGCGCGTGCGCTTCACCCGCTCCTGCGGCACGGTCACCGAGAGGCGGCGGCTCCAGGAAGTGGGCTCCTGGACGTCGATGCGAAGGTCGGAAGAGGTAGTCTGTGCGGCCATTCCGTGCTTTATCCGGCAATCAGGTGGAGGTCGGCGACG
>DASVSA010000550.1:0-8146 GCA_036388335.1 Longimicrobium sp.
GCCACGCCCGACACCCTCTCCGAGCTCGGCTCCTTCGGCGGGCTCTTCCGCGTGCCCGCGGACGTGCGGCGGCCCGTGCTGGTGGCGAGCACCGACGGCGTGGGGACGAAGCTCAAGGTAGCCTTCACCACCGGCCGGCACGGCACGGTGGGCGAGGACCTGGTCAACCACTGCGTCAACGACATCCTGGTGCAGGGCGCCCGCCCCCTCTTCTTCCTGGACTACGTGGGGGTGGGGCGGCTGGAGCCGGGCGTGGTGGAGGAGCTCGTGTCGGGCGTGGCGCGCGGGTGCCGCGAGAACGGCTGCGCGCTGCTGGGCGGCGAGACGGCGGAGATGCCGGACATGTACGCCCCCGGCGAGTACGACCTGGCCGGCACCATCGTGGGCGTGGTGGAGGAGGACCGCGTCCTCGACGGCCGCGCCATCCGCCCGGGCGACGCCATCGTGGCGCTGGCCTCCAGCGGGCTGCACACCAACGGGTACTCGCTGGCGCGCCGCATCCTCTTCGACCGCATGGGCTTGTCGCCCGACGATGCGTTTCCCGAGGAAGAGGGGAGCGTGGCCGACGTGCTGCTGCGCGTGCACCGCTCTTACCTGCGCCCGCTCACCCCGCTGCTGGAGCGGGTGCGCGGGCTCGCCCACATCACGGGCGGCGGGCTCACGGACAACGTGCCGCGCATCCTGCCGGCGGGGACGGCGGCGCGCTTCCGCACGGGCTCGTGGGAGGTGCCGTCACTCTTCCGCGTGCTTCAGCGCGAGGGCGGGGTGGAGCGGGCGGAGATGTTCCGCGCCTTCAACATGGGTGTGGGGATGGTGGCCGTGGTGGCCGCGGACGATGCTGATGCGGTGGCTGGCGCGCTGAATGCGGCGGGCGAGACGGCCTGGATCGCGGGGGAGATCGTCCCCGGCGAACGCAACGTGATACTGGACTGACGGAGATCCGATGAAGCGCACCCTCGCGGCCGCCCTGGCGGTGGCCTTCGCCGCGCCGTCGCTGGCGGCCCAGAACGACATCGACACGGTGTGCGGGCAGCAGTTCAGCGGCAACGCGACACTGCAGAGCCGCTGCGCCGCCGTGGCCCAGGCCATGGACGCGGCCCAGCCGCAGCTCGGCATCCTGATGGCGGGCGGCAACCCCACGCTGGGCACCGCCAGCACCGGCGGCGTGCGGCTGGGGATCCTCCCCCGCATCAGCGCCGGGGCCCGCGTCAACGTGGTGTTCGCGCGCCTCCCCGACATTCGCGAGGAGAACTCGTCGGACGACGACGTGGGGCTGGACGAGTTCAGCGTGCCGGCTCCGGCGCTGGGCGCCAACGTCTCCATCGGCGTCTTCCCCGGGGTCAGCCTGGCGCCCATGATCGGCGGCTTCGGCGCCATCGACCTGCTGGGGAGCGCCACCATCCTCCCGGTGTCGCTGGCGGGGGTGGAGGGGCTGGAGAAGAACCCGGTGTCGTGGGGCGCGGGCGCGCGCGTGGGGCTGCTGCGCGAGTCGTTCATCACCCCCGGCGTTTCCGTGTCGGTGATGTACCGCGAGATGGGCGAGCTGCAGTTCGGCGACGTGTGCGAGGGCGACGAGGCGCCGTTCCCCGGCGAGCCGAACGGCCGCTTCTGCGGCGGGCCCGGCGGCGACTTCGGCGAGATCAGCTTCGGGCTCTCCAACGTCAGCGCGCGCGCGGCGGTGAGCAAGCGGCTGCTGGGCTTCGGCCTCACGGCCGGCGTGGGATACGACAAGTTCGAGACGGACGCGAACCTGGCGTTCCGCGGGCCGCCGCCGATGGGCTTCGCGCCGCAGCCGATCTACCGGCTGGACGAGGTGGCGGTGGACAACGACCGCTGGTCCGCCTTCCTGGACGGCTCGTTCACGCTGCTGGTGGGCTCCATCGTGGCCGAGCTTGGGTGGATGCAGGGCGAGGAGCCGATCACCGGTTTCCCCGCGCGGAGCGACTTCGATCCCAAGAAGGGGACCTTCTTCGGCAGCATCGGCGCGCGCCTGTCGCTTTGAGCGACGACGCCCGCTGGATGGCCCGCGCGCTGGAGCTGGCGGTGCGCGGGTGGGGCAGGGTGGCGCCCAACCCGATGGTGGGCGCGGTGATCGTGCGGGACGGCGTGGCGGTGGGCGAGGGTTGGCACACGGAGTACGGCCATCCCCACGCGGAGGTCGAAGCGCTCCGGGCCGCCGGCGAGGCGGCCCGGGGCGCTACCGCGTACGTGACCCTGGAGCCGTGCAGCCACTTCGGCAAGACGCCGCCGTGCACCGACGGCCTGCTCGCCGCCGGCGTCCGCCGCGTCGTCTTCGCCGCTTACGACCCGAATCCCAAGGCGGCGGGCGGGGGCGGGGTGCTGAGGGCGGCGGGCGTGGAGGTTGTGGGGGGAGTGATGGAAGATGAGGCGCGCGACCAGAACGCGGTCTTCTTCCACACGCATACGACGTCGGAGCGCCCTTTCGTAGCGCTGAAGCTGGCGCTGACGCTGGACGGCCGCATCGCCGACCACGCGGGAAGCTCCGTGTGGATCACCGGTGAGGACGCGCGCTCCGAGGTGCACCGCCTGCGCGCCGGCTTCGACGCGGTGGCCGTGGGCTCCGGCACGGCGCTCGCAGACGATCCGCAGCTCACCGTCCGCGGCCCGCTGGAGCCGCGCGTGCCACCGGTGCGCGTCGTGTTCGACCGCGGCTTGCGCCTCCCGCTGGAGAGCCGCCTGGTGGGCACGGCGCGCGAGGTGCCCGTGACGGTCGTCGCCGGCACCGGCCCGCCGGCGGAGAGTGCCGCGGCGCTGGAGCTGCGCGGCGTGCGCGTGCTGCGGAGCGCGGATCTGCGCGACGGCTTGCGGGCGCTGCGTGAGAGCGGGACGGCGTCGCTGTTCGTGGAGGGAGGCGCGGGGCTGGCGAGCGCGCTGCTGAACGCCGGCGTCGTGGACCGGCTCTTCCTGTTCTACGCGCCGCTCTTCCTGGGACCCGGCGGCCTCGGCGCATTCGCGGAGCTGGAGACGGTGGACATCGCCGACGCGCACCGCTGGCGCCGCCTGAATACGCAGACGTTCGGGGCGGACACGCTGATCACGCTCGCGCGGTAAGGGCCAACGATCTGGGCTCGTCGACGACCGATCGCACGCGTGCCCCAGGAGCGAATAAATTCGCCGCTGGAACCACGCGAAGTCCGCTGCGCGGACTGTATCCTTCGGGTTCAGCGGAAGCCGTACAGTCCCCGCAGGGGGACTTCGTGTAGTTGTTGCAGCGAATTCATTCGCCCGCAACGGGAACGCGCACCTGGGACTGATTTGTTCACCGGGATCATCGAAGAGATCGGCACCATCGCGGACGTGCGCGAGGACCGCGGGGGGAGGGTCTTGGGGCTGGCGTGCCGCGCGGTGCTGGAGGGGATGCGGCTGGGCGACAGCGTGGCCGTGGACGGCGTGTGCCTGACGGCGACGGACATCCGCCCCGACGGGTTCACGGTGGAGGCGGTGGGGACGACGCTGGGCCGCACCACGCTGGGGAGCTTCACGCGCGGGCGCCGGGTGAACCTGGAGCGCGCGCTGGCGCTGGGCGCGCGGCTGGGCGGCCACATCGTCCAGGGTCACGTGGACGGCGTGGGCCGCGCCATCGCCATCCAGCCGCGCGGCGAGCTCACGCTGATCGACTTCTCGCTCCCCGAAGACGTGGCGGCGGTCACGGTGCTGCACGGCTCCATCACGCTCAACGGCATCTCGTTGACCGTCAACGAGATCCCCGCGCCGGGCGTGTGCCAGGTCTCCATCATCCCCCACACCTGGCAGCACACCAACCTCGCCGACCTGCGCGTGGGCGACCCGGTGAACCTGGAGGGCGACACGATCGGCAAGTACGTGCGGCATCTTCTTTCGGCTCCCGCGGGAGGGGCCGGCACGGACGCGGCGAACGTGCGACGCGCGTGGGGTTATGAAGGATGAACAGAAGTGCGTTAGTGCGTTAGTGCGTAAGTGCGTTACCTGCATTCAAGCGCACTCACGCACTAACGCACTCACGCACTCCGTTTTCAAGGCTTCACCATGAGTTTTTCGCGCGTCGAAGACGCGATCCAGGACATCCGCGATGGAAAGATGGTCATCGTGGCCGACGACGAGGACCGCGAGAACGAGGGGGACCTCGTGTGCGCGGCCACGATGGTGACGCCCGAGATCATCAACTTCATGGCCACTCACGCGCGCGGGCTCATCTGCCTGGCGCTCACGGCCGAGCGCGCGGACGAGCTGGACCTGCGCCAGATGACCGACAACAACACCGAGGCGCTCACCACCGCCTTCACCGTGTCGGTGGACGCGGCTCACCGCTTCGGCGTGACCACCGGGATCAGCGCCTGGGACCGGGCCAAGACCATCCAGGTGTGCATGGACCCGGAGAGCGTCCCCTCCGACCTTCGGAGGCCGGGGCACGTCTTCCCCCTCCGCGCGCGGGCGGGCGGCGTCCTGAGGCGCGTGGGGCAGACGGAGGCGTCGGTGGACCTGGCGCGGCTCGCGGGGCTGCCGCCGGGCGGGGTGATCTGCGAGATCATGAACGAGGACGGCACCATGGCCCGCCGTCCCGAGCTGGAAGAGTTCGCGGCGCGCCACGACATGAAGTTCATCACCGTGGCCCAGATCGTCGCGTACCGCCTGAAGCGCGAGCGGCTGGTGCACCGCGCGGCCGAGGCCACCATCCCCACGCCGTACGGCGAGTGGCGGATGATCGCCTACCGCAACGACGTGGACTCGCACGAGCACGTGGCCATGGTCAAGGGCGACGTGGAAGGGCGCGCGGGGACGCTCGTCCGCATGCACTCGGAGTGCCTCACGGGCGACGTCTTTCACTCGCTGCGCTGCGACTGCGGCGAGCAACTGGACTGCGCGATGGAGCGCATCAGCCGCGAGGGGAGCGGAGTGATCGTGTACCTGCGGCAGGAAGGGCGGGGGATCGGGCTCGTGAACAAGCTGCGCGCCTACAACCTGCAGGACCAGGGGATGGACACGGTGGAGGCCAACGAGGCGCTCGGCTTCCGCCCGGACCTGCGCGACTACGGGATCGGCGCGCAGATCCTGCTGGACCTGGGGCTCACCTCGGTGAGGTTCCTCACCAACAACCCCAAGAAGATCGTGGGGCTGGACGGCTACGGCCTCTCCGTTGCGGAGCAGGTGCCGCTGGAGATCGAGCCCAACCCGCACAACGCGACGTACCTGAACACGAAGCGCGACAAGATGGGCCACCTCTTCCCGTCCGAGGACGACGGGGAGCTTCCAATCCTCGGGGCGGACGAACAGCCGTGAAAGAGCATCAGGGGCACCTGCGGGGCGACGGCCGGCGGTTCGGGATCGTCGTGGCCCGCTTCAACGATCTGATCACCCGGCCCCTGCTGGCCGGCGCGCGCGACTGCCTGGTGCGCCACGGCGCGTCAGACGACGACATCGAGGTGGCGTGGGTCCCCGGCGCGTGGGAGATCCCCTCGGCGCTGGACAAGCTGGCGCGCACCGGACGCTTCGACGCGCTGATCGCGCTGGGGTGCGTCATCCGCGGCGCCACTCCCCACTTCGACTACGTGGCCGGGCACGCCGCCAGCGGCACGGGCGCCGTGGCGCAGCAGCACGGCCTGCCGGTGATCAACGGGGTGCTCACCACCGACACCATCGAGCAGGCGATCGAGCGCGCCGGCACCAAGGCGGGGAACAAGGGGTGGGACGCCGCGGCCGCCGCCATCGAGATGGCCGACCTGTTCGCCCGCCTGGACGCGGAGGGCGCCGGTGCGTAACCGAAGCCGGGCGCGCGGGTGGGCGCTCCAGGGCCTGTACGCCTGGGAAGCGCGCGGCGCCATCCCCGAGGAGATGCTGCGCATCCTGGTGGACCTCTTCTCCACCCTCAGCGTGTCGGCGCAGAACCGGCCGTACGCGGAGGTGCTGGTGCGGCTGGTGTCGGCCAACCTCCGGCGCATCGACCGCACGGTGGAGGAGGCGCTCACCAACTGGCGGATGTCGCGCCTCTCCGTGATTGACCGCAACATCCTGCGCCTGGGCGTGGCCGAGATGCTCTTCGTGGACGACGTGGCTCCCCGCATCACCATCCGCGAAATGGTGATGCTGGCGGAGAAGTACGGCACCCACGAGAGCCCGCGCTTCGTCAACGGGGTGCTGGACGCGGTGATGCGCCGCGAGGTTCCCGAAGAGGGGAGCGCGCCCCGGTGAAGCTGCTGGTGCTCAACTGGCAGGACCTCACCAACCCGCAGGCCGGGGGTGCCGAGGTCCACCTCCACGAGATCTTCGGGCGCCTGGCGGCACGCGGTCACCGCGTGTCGCTTCTCGCTTCCGGGTACGCCGGCGCCGCCGCGCGCGAGACCGTGGACGGGATGGACGTGCACCGCGTAGGCGGCCGTCACTCCTACACCCTCGCCGCGCGCCCCTACTACCAGCGCCACCTCGCGGGCGAAGACTGGGACGTGGTGGTGGAGGACCTCAACAAGGTCCCGCTCTACACGCCACTCTGGGTGCGCCGCCCCCTCGTCCTCCTCGTCCACCACCTGTTCGGCGAGACGGCGTTCCGCGAGGCTTCCGTGCCATTCGCGGCGGCCACCTGGCTGATGGAGCGCCCCATCCCGCGCGTCTATCGCGGCGTCCCGGTCGAAGCCGTCTCCGAGAGCACGGCGGACGACCTCGCCTCCCGCGGCCTCCCACGCCCGCCCATGCGCGTCATCCACAACGGCGTGGACGTGAAGTTCTTCGCGCCGGACCCCGCGGCGCCGCGCACGCCCGAGCCCACCTTCGTCTACGTGGGCCGCCTCAAGCGCTACAAGCGGATCGAGCACGCCATCCAGGCCATCGCGCGCGTCCCCGGCGCCCGCCTCGTCATCGCCGGCCGCGGCGACGACGAGCCGCGCCTGCGCGCAGAGGCCGAGCGGCTGGGCGTGGCGGACCGCGTGGAGTTCGCGGGCTTCGTGAACGAGGAGCGCAAGCGCGAGCTGCTCCGTACCTGCTGGGCCGCCGTTTTCCCCTCGCCCAAGGAGGGCTGGGGCATCTCCGTCATGGAAGCCGCCGCCTGCGCCACTCCCACCGTCGCCAGCGACTCCCCCGGCCTGCGCGAATCGGTGATCCACGAGCAGACGGGCCTCCTCCACCCCCATGGCGACATCCCCGCCCTCGCCGCCGCCCTCACCCGCCTCGCCTCCAGTCCGGCCGAGGTGGCGCGCCTGGGCGCCGGCGCCCTCACCTTCGCCCAGCACTTCACCTGGGACCGCTCCGCCGACCTCACCGAGCAACACCTGGCCGAAGTAGCGAAGAAGTAATCTCCGTGCCTCTGTGTCTCCGTGTGAGCCAATCAGTTCCTCGCCCGATTCCTGCGGAGGGGCATGGTGCGCCGGAGCGCCGCGCTGTATCCTGTCGCAAACGCAGCCCACACCGCGCGGAGTGAGTGTTGACCGTAGACGACCTGCTGAGCAGCAAACGGGAGTCGCTCGCGCTGGAGCTGCTCACCGACGAGCGCGGGCTCACGCGCCCCATCAAGAACCCCGAGATCAGCAGCCCGGGGCTGGTGCTCACCGGCTACTCGGAGCGCTTCCCCTCGGACCGCATCCAGGTGCTGGGCGAGACGGAGATCTCCTTCCTGGAGTCGCTGGACGACGACCGGCGGCGCGCGGCCATCGCGGCGTTCCTGGCGTTCGACATCCCCGTGGTGTTCGTCACCAAGAGCCAGGAGCCCCCCGAGCCGCTCCTGGAAGTGGCCAACCTGGTGGGGACGCCCGTGATACGCACGGCGCTCAAGACGTCGGACTTCTACACGCGCATCAAGCCGTTCCTGGAAGAGCGCTTCGCCCCCACCACCACCCTCCACGGGTCGCTGGCCGACGTGTACGGGGTGGGGCTCCTCTTCATGGGGGCCAGCGGGATCGGCAAGAGCGAGGCGGTGCTGGACCTGGTGGAGCGCGGGCACCGGCTGGTGGCCGACGACCTGGTGATGATCTCCCGGCGCGGCCACGAGGTGCTCATCGGGCGCGGCCACGAGCTCCAGCGGCACCACATGGAGATCCGGGGCGTGGGGATCATCGACATCCGCCGCCTCTTCGGGGTGCGCGCCATCCGCCTGCAGAAGCGGGTAGAGGTGGTGGTGCAGCTGGAGGTGTGGGACAAGGACGCGGCCTACGACCGCACGGGG
>DASVSA010000551.1:0-5786 GCA_036388335.1 Longimicrobium sp.
CCGCCTGGTCGGGATGGCGGTGGAGGAGGTCGCCCGCATCGTGGAAGTCGATCCCGAGACGCTGACGTCCTCGGCCGAGGTCCTGCGCTCCCTTCGCATCGACCGCGCGTACCTGCGCGGGGTGGGCGAAGTGGACGACGAGATCTTCGTTGCGGTCGATTCGGACGAGATCTTCAGCGCCATCCTGACGTGAACCGCGCGCACACCGCGCTCCAACCCAAGCACCCACCGGAGGATTGATGAGCCAGACGGTCCTCATCTGCGACGACGCCATCTTCATGCGCACGATGATCGGGGACATCCTCACCCAGGCCGGCTTCCAGATCGTGGGAGAGGCCGAGACCGGCGTGCAGGCGGTGGACAAGTACCGCCAGTTCAAGCCGGACCTGGTGACGATGGACATCGTGATGCCGGACATGGGGGGGATCGACGCCGTCCGCGAGATCGTGAAGCACGATCCGTCGGCCAAGATCCTGATGTGCAGCGCGATGGGCCAGCAGGCTCTCGTCATCGAGGCCATCCAGGCCGGTGCCCGCGATTTCGTCGTCAAGCCGTTCCAGCCGTCGCGGGTGTTGGAAGCCGTCCAGCGCGTACTGGGATGACGGTGGGGAAGTGCGTGAGTGCGTTAGTGCGTGAGTGCGTTGAAATGCAGACCACACCGACGCCTCTCGTCTTGGCCGCGCGTCCAAAGCGCACTCACGCACTCACGCACTAACGCACTTTTCGATGGAACTTTCGCAGTACGGCGAGCTCTTCCTCAGCGAATCGCGCGAGCACATCTCGGCGATCAACCACCTTCTCCTCGCCCTGGAGCAGAACCCGGGGGCGGCGGAGCCGGTGGAGGGGATGTTCCGCGCGGTGCACACCATCAAGGGGATGTCGGCGACGATGGGGTACCGCGTCGTGGCCGACCTCGCCCACGAGATGGAGAACCTGATGGAGCGCGTCCGCCAGGGGCGCGCCTCCGCCGGGCCGGAGCTGGTGGACCTGCTCTTCGCCGCCACCGACGCGCTGGAGCGCGCGGTGGAGCTGGCCGTGGAGGAGGGCGACGCGCAGCAGCCGGGGATCGACGCGCTCCTCGCCCGCCTGCGCGCCGCCGCCGGCCACGAACAGGCCGCGCCGCGCCACGAAGAGACGCACGACGACGCACCGGTGGCGGAGGGCGCCGTCCTCGTGCGGATCAGGGTGGCGCCGGATTCGCCGCTTCCGGGGGTGAGGGCCTTCCTGGCGCTGCGGCGCGCGCGGGAGCTGGGCACGGCCACGGCCGTCCATCCCTCCGAGGCGGCGATGCAGGAGGAGGGGTTCGACGGCGCCGTGCGCTTCGTCTTCCAGACGTCGCACACGCCCCACGAGGTGCGCGAGGCGCTCCTGGCCGTGGGCGAGATCGCCGAGGTGGAGGTGCGCGAGAGCCGCCCCGAGCCGGTGATCGAGGCCGAGAGCGCGGCGGGCGCCGCCTCCAAGGTGCGCAACATCCGCGTGGACCTGCGCCGGCTGGACGCCCTGATGAACGGCGTGGGCGAGCTGGTGATCGTGCGCGACCGGCTGCGCAGGCTGGCGGGCGGGGCGGAGCCGGAGCTGGCCGAGGCCGTGGACCAGGCGTCGCGTCTCGTCGGCGAGCTGCAGGCGGAGATCATGCGCGCCCGCATGGCGCCCGTGGGGCAGGTGTTCGACCGCTTCCCGCGCCTGGTGCGCGACGCCGCGCGCTCGCTGGGGAAGAAGGTGGAGTTCGTGATGGAGGGCGAGGAGATCGAGCTCGACCGCTCCATGCTCGACGAGATCGGCGACCCCCTCGTCCACCTCCTCCGCAACGCGCTCGACCACGGCATCGAGTCGCCCGCCGAGCGGCGCGCGGCCGGCAAACCGGAGACGGGGACGCTCCTCCTCTCCGCCGCCCGCGAAAGGTCGCGCATCGTCATCCGCGTGGAAGAGGACGGGCGCGGCATCCAGCGCGAGCGGGTGCTGAGGAAGGCGTTCTCGCTGGGCCTGGTGACCGAGGCCGAGGCGGGGACGATGGCCGACGAGGAGGTGCAGCGCCTGGTGATGAGGCCCGGCTTCTCCACCGCCGAGAAAGTGACCGACGTCTCCGGGCGCGGGGTGGGGCTGGACGTGGTGGCCACCCGGGTGCGGGCGCTGGGCGGGATGCTGGAGATCGAGAGCGAGGAGGGGCGGGGGACCGTCTTCACCCTTCAGCTCCCGCAGACGCTGGCCATCGTGCGCGCGCTGCTGGTGAGGCAGAGCGGCGAGACGTACGCGCTCCCCCTCACCCACGTGGGCGAGACGGTGCACCTGGTGGAGGGCGAGGTGGGGACGGTGAAGGGGCGCTCGGTGGCGTTCCTGCGCGACGAGGTGGTCCCCCTGCTGGCGCTGCGCGCGCTGCTGGGCACCAACGGCAGCGGACCGGAGTCCCACAAGCGCCCCGCGGTGCTGCTGGAGGTAGGCGATCAGCGGGTGGGGCTGGAGGTGGACGCCCTCCTGGGGCAGCAGGAAATCGTGGTGAAGTCGTTCGACGCGACCGCGGACACGCTGCGCCTCTTCTCGGGCGCCACCATCCTCTCCGACGGGCGGCCCGCGCTGATCCTGGACGCGGGAAGCCTGCTCGGGGCCGCATCCTGAGGCGATATCCGTGTAGACCGGTGATGGCGCGCGACCCGTCCAGGAGCGGATGAATTCGCCGCTGGACCTGCGCGAAGACCGCCTTCGCCGCCTGTGTTCTTCCACCGATGCTGGACCGGACAGCCCCCGCAGGGGACTTCGCGTGGTTCCAGCGGCGAATTCATTCGCTCCTGGGGCGCCTCGGCGAGAGCCGGCGATTCAACCGGCTATCGTATGAGGCGGAACACCCTTCGACCGACCGCACCGATGATGCTCGATCTGCGAGATTTGCAGGCCATACAGCTGGATGGCCTCCGCGAGGTGTCGAACATGGGGGCGGGGCACGCCGCCACCGCGCTCTCGCTGATGACCAACTCGCGGATCATGATCAACGTCCCGCGGCTGCAGGTTACGCCGCTGGAGGACGTGCCGGAGATCATGGGGAACGCGGACGAGGTGGTGGCCGCGGTGCTCATGCACATGCTGGGCGACCTCACCGGGCGCACCCTGCTCGTCTTTCCGCGCAACTCGGCGATGCGGCTGGCCGAGATCCTCCTGCGCCGCCCCGTGGGCAGCGCGCAGGTGTTCGGCGAGCTGGAGCAGAGCGCCATCAAGGAGGCGGGCAACATCCTGTCGGCGGCGTACATGAACGCCCTCTCCGACTTCATGGGGCTGATGCTCCTCCCCTCCGTTCCATCGCTGGTCATCGACCTCTGCGGCGCGGTGCTCACCACCGCCTACACCAACTTCGGGCACGAGCGCGACTACGTGTTCTGCATCCAGACGGAGTTCCTGATGGACGGTGACGAGGTAGTGCAGGGGCAGTTCCTCCTCCTCCCCGACGTAGAGTCGCTGGAGATCATCCTCCAGAGCATCCGGCTGGCCTGAACGTGCAGCAGGAAGCATCCGCCCCGGCGGCGGCCCGCCCCAGCCACTCGGAGCGCGACCTCCGCATCCTCCGCGGCTTCGCCCAGCGTATTGACGCGGCGGACGCGGGGGCGCACAACAACCTCGGCGTCCTCTATTTCAACAAGGGGCTGTACGAGGAGGCGATCCAGCAGTTCGGGCGCGCCCTGGCCATCGACCCCAAGATGGTGGTGGCGCAGAGGAACCTGGAGATCGCCTACTTCAACACCGGGTACTACGACCGGCTGATCTCCGACCTGCGCGAGCGGCTGCGCGACGACCCGGGCGACACCGAGGCGCGCTCCCGCCTGGCCCAGGCCTACCTCAACACCGGCGACGCCCCCGGCGCGGTCGCCGAGCTCAGGCGAGTCCTTGCCCAGCACCCGGGCGACCTGGAGACGCTCATCCGGCTGGGGCAGGCGGAGAAGGCGGGGGGGCAGTTCGAGAGCGCCATGGCGTGGTACGGCCAGGCGCTGGAGCTGGACCCCGACTCGGCCGTGCTCCACTTCTACCTGGGCGAGCTTTTCTACAACCGCGGGCTCAACGACGAGGCGCTGCGCGAGCTTTCGCGCGCCATCGAGCTGAACCCCGACCTGGCGGACGCCCACTACGTCCTCGCCTTCGTGTACGGCGACATGGGCGACCACGAGCGCGCCACCGCCTCGTCCCGCCGGGCCATGCAGCTCAACCCGCAGTACACCAAGGCGCAGGCCAACCTGTCGCTGGACCGCTACAGCGTGGCGCGCTACGAGGAGCTGGTGGGCGAGCGCGTCCGCCGCCCCGAGGTGGCCACCGGCGAGGCGCTGGCCCACTACAACCTGGGGATCGCCTTCCGCCAGAAGGCGCTGTACGAAGAGGCGCTGCGCGAGTTCGGGCGCGGGCTGGACGGGGGCGAGGAGCCGGCCCTGCTGCGCCAGGCCATGGCCGAGGTGCACCTGCTGCGCTCCGACACGCGCGAGGCGCTGGACCTGTACGACCGTCTGCTGGCCGAGGACGAGCGCTCGCCCAAGCTGTGGAACGAGCGCGGCGTGTGCCTCCACCAGACGGGGCAGGTGGACGAGGCGGAGGCCAGCTACCGGCGCGCCATCCAGGCTGACCCCGGCTACGCGCTGGCCTGGAACAACCTGGGCGTGGTGCGCCTCCACCGCGGCGACGCCGAAGGCGCCGAGAGCTCCTTCCGCGAGGCGGTGAACCTGCGCGCGGGGTTCGTGGACGCGTGGTGCAACCGGGGGCTGATGTACATCCGCGAGGGCCGGCAGGGGCCCGCGCTGGACGCCTACCGCGCCGCCCTCCGCGCCAGCCCCGACGCCGCGGCCGCGTGGAACGGCATCGGCGCGGTGCTGATGGACACGCGCCGCTACGAGGAGGCGCGCAACGCCTTCGTGCGCGCGGTGGACGCCGACCCGGACAACGCCGAGGCGCGCTACAACCTGTCGTTCGTCCTGTCCAACCTGGGGGACTTCGAGGGCGCCCTGCGCGAGACCAAGCGCGCCCTGGAGCTGAACCCGTACTACACGACACCGCGCTTCAAGCTATCCATCGACCTGCAGTACGAGTACGCCGAGGTGCTGGCGCCGGAGCTGGACGCGGCCGAGCGGCTGGCGGGCGACGACCGGGTGGAGAGCTTCACCTTCGACGAGGCGGCGCTGGACCAGATCTTCGGCGAGCTGGCCCCGCAGCCCGCCGCCGCCGCGCCCCCGGCCCCCGCCGCCGACGCCTTCGCGCTGGCGGAGGATTTCATCTCCAAGGGGCTGCTGGACCGCGCCCTGGGCGAGATCCGCCGCGTGGCGCTGGCCGGCGCGGACCCGGTGGAGGCGGCGCTGCTCACCGCGCAGGTGTTCCTGCGCCAGGGGCTGGACGGCGAGGCGCTGGAGCGCTTCGACGCGGCGCTGGCCCGGCTGGAGGCGATCGCATGGGGCGAGGCGCACACGCGCGCGTGGAGCGGACGCTCGCGCGCCCTGCTGCGCCTGGGCCGCCCCGCGGACGCCCGCGCCGCCGCCGAGGCGGTGCGCGAGCACGCCCCCGACCTCGCCGACAACCTGCAGGTCCTCGGCGAGGCGCTGCTGCAGGCGGGTGACGCGGCCGAGGCCGTGCGCGTCTTCGGGCGGGCCGTGGAGCTGCAGCCGGAGGAAGCGGGGCTGCTGCGCCACCTGGGCCGCGCCGCCCTCGCCGCCGGCCGGCCCGCCGACGCGGAGCGGGCGTGGCGGATGGCCGTGAAGCTGGATCCCGACTTCGTGGCGGCGCGCGTGGAGCTGGGGCGCCTGCTGCTGGAGAGCGGGCGGGTGGAG
>DASVSA010000552.1:0-8171 GCA_036388335.1 Longimicrobium sp.
CTTTGCGCGTGTGTCCGGGCGGCGTTGCCGAGCATCCGGGGAGCGGCTATTATCCGCGGCTATCTCGTGGCGCGGCGGACCCAACCCGTGGTGCGGTGTATCCATGGCGATGCACGAGCGTTTCCGTTAGCAGGGAAGAAAATGGCAGGCACGGAAGCACCGGACGGAGTGAGGTTCGAGCACTCGGGGTCGCTGGCGCAGCGAGCGCTCCAGCTGCTGGCCTCGGGTCCGCGCACGACGCCGCAGATGGCGGAGCAGGTGATGGGGATCACGGGTGGCGGGGCCGCCGCGGCGCGCGCCATCTGGGCGCTGCTCGGCTGCGATCCGCGCTTCGCCGTGTCGGGCGAAGGCGTGTGGTCGCTCGCGGAAGCGGCGCCGCCCGCCCTCCGCCCGCTGCGCGAGGAGGAGTGGGTGGTGGTGGACTTCGAGACCACGGGCGGCTCGCCGTCGGGCGGGCACCGGGTTACCGAGGTGGCGGCCGTGCGCGTGTCCGGCGGCAAGATCGTGGACCGCTACTCCACGCTGGTGAACCCGCAGCGCCCCATCCCCGGGATGATCACCTCCATCACGGGGATCACCCAGCAGATGGTGGCGTACGCGCCGTGCTTCCGCGAGGTGGCGCACCGGGTGGGCGAGGCGGTGGAGGGCGCGGTGTTCGTGGCCCACAACGCCGCGTTCGACTGGCGCTTCCTCTGCCACGAGATGGAGATGGCCACCGGCGTGAAGCCGGCCGGGCGGCAGCTCTGCACGGTGAAGGTGTCGCGCAAGCTCCTGGCCCACCTCCCGTCGCGCGGGCTGGACGCGCTCGCTGTGTACTTCGGGCTGGAGATCGAGAACCGGCACCGCGCGCTCGACGACGCGGTGGCCACGGCGCACGTCCTCCTGCGCCTGATCGACATGCTGGAGGACCGCGGCATCCACGACTGGGAGGCCCTGGAAGCGCTCCTGGGCAAGCGCAAGCCGAAGACGAGCCGCAAGCGCGCCGCATCGCCGCGCAGCATGGAGGTGGCGTGACCGAGGGCGTGAGGACGCGCACGATCGGCGACCTGCGCATCCACGCGCTGGAGGGCGGCATCCAGCGGCTGGACGGCGGCGCCATGTTCGGCGTGGTCCCCAAGCCGCTCTGGGAGCGCCGCATCCCCGCCGACGAGCGCAACCGCATCCCGCTGGGGATGAGGTGCCTGCTGGTGGAGACGCCGGACGAGCTGGTGCTGATCGAGACCGGGCTGGGCAACAAGGAAGACGAGAAGTTCCGCGGCATCTACGGCGTGGAGAACGAATCCGCCGCCGGCCGCCCGGACGTACTCCACGACTCCATCGCCGCGGCCGGCTTCCGCGCCGAAGACGTGGGGGTGGTGATCAACACCCATCTCCACTTCGACCACGCGGGCGGCAACACCTACCGCGACGCCGAGGGCGAGGTGCGCCTCTCCTTTCCCAACGCGCGCTACGTCGTGCAGCGCGGCGAGTGGGATTGGGCGCACCGCAAGAACGAGCGGACGCAGGCCAGCTACCTCCCGGACAACTACGAGCCAGTGATGGAGGCGGGGCGGCTGGAGCTGGTGGAGGGGAACGTCGAGATCGCCCCCGGCATCTCGGTGTACCGTACGCCGGGCCACTGCCCACATCACCAGTCGGTGCTGGTGCGTTCGGCGGGCGAGACGGCGTGCTTCCTTGCCGACGTCCTCCCCACCTTTGCGCACCTCCCGCTCCCCTGGATCATGGGGTACGACGTGGAGCCGCTGGTCACTCTCGAATCGAAGCGCGAGCTCCTGCGCCGCGCCACCGACCGGCGCTGGCTGCTGGTCTCGAATCACGACCCCGTGACCGCGTGGGGGTACGCGGTGGCGGAGGGGAAGGGGATAAAGCTGGAAGAAAGTGCGTGAGTGCGTTAGTGCGTGAGTGCGTTAACTACGCAGTTACTCACGCACTAACGCACTCCACGCACTCACGCACTCACGCCGTTCACCATCAGCACGGACCGAGACCATGATCGATATCGCTCGCGACCCGAAGACCACGCCCGTGATCGTCAGCGCCGTCCGCACGCCGATCGGGCGCTTCCTGGGCGGCCTCTCGTCCCTCTCCGCGCCCGACCTGGGCGGGATCGCGCTGCGCGAGGCGGTGGCGCGCGCCGGCATCTCGCCGGAGGATGTGGAAGAGGTCATCATGGGGAACGTGGTGCAGGGCGGGGTGGGGCAGGCCCCCGCGCGCCAGGCCGTGATCAAGGCCGGCCTCCCCTCGACCGTCTCCGCGCTCACCATCAACAAGGTGTGCGGCAGCGGGCTCAAGGCCGTGATGCTTGCCGCGCAGGGCATCCGCGCGGGCGACACGCGGGTGGTGCTCGCAGGCGGGCAGGAGAGCATGTCCAACGCTCCCTACTACGTCTATGGGATGAGGAACGGCGTGAAGTTCGGCGACCAGACGCTGGTGGATGGGCTGGTGCGCGACGGGCTGTGGTGCTCGTTCTGCGAGGTGCACATGGGCGGGCACGCCGAGTACACGGCCAACAAGGCCGGCATCTCGCGCCAGCAGGCGGACGAGTTCTCGGTGAACTCGCACCGCAAGGCGGTGGCGGCGCAGCAGGGCGGCAAGTTCAAGGAAGAGATCGTCCCGGTGGAGATCGCCGGCCGCAAGGGGAGCACCATCGTCAGCGACGACGAGGGCCCGCGCGCCGATTCGTCGATGGAGAGCCTGGGCAAGCTCAAGCCCGCCTTCGCCAAGGACGCGCCCAAGGAAGTGACCGACCCGGTGGTGACCGCCGGCAACGCCTCGTCCATGAACGACGGCGCCTCGGCCGTGCTCGTGGTCAGCGAGGAGTACGCCCGCGCCAACGGCCTCACCATCCTGGCCCGCGTCACCGGCTACTCCACGGGCGCCGTGGAGCCCAACGAGCTCTTCTTCGCCCCCATCCAGGCGGTGAAGCGGCTGATGAAGAAGACCGGCACCGGCATCCAGGACTTCGACCTGATCGAGGCCAACGAGGCCTTCGCCGTGCAGGCGCTCGCCAACGGCCAGGGGCTGGAGTGGGACTGGGACCGCGTCAACGTCAACGGTGGCGCCGTGGCCCTGGGCCACCCCATCGGCGCCTCGGGCGCGCGGGTGCTCACCACGCTCCTCCACGCCATGAAGGACCGCGACGCCGAGACCGGCCTCGCGACGCTCTGCCTGGGCGGCGGCGACGCGGTCGCACTCTCGGTCGAGCGGGTGTAAGGAAGAAGTGCCTAGTGCCAAGTGCCCAGTGCCTAGTAACAGCAGGCACACCACCAGGCACTAGGCACCGGGCACTAGGCACTACGCATTCGTCACCTGAACCTCCACCGGAACTCCGACATCATGAACACCCTGCGTGAAAGCCTTACCCGGACGGACATCGTCACTTCGCGGCCTCTGCGGCGCGCCATTGGCGTGGTGGCGTTCGCGGCGGCCACGGCGTTCGGGGCCAAGGTGGCGATCCCCCTGCCGGGGACGCCGGTGCCCTTTACGCTCCAGCCCCTGTTCGTGCTGCTGGCGGGCGCCGTGCTCGGCTCGCGGCTGGGCGCGCGCAGCCAGATGCTGTACCTGCTGGCGGGCGTGGCCGGGCTCCCGGTGTTCGCGGCGGGCGGCGGCGCGGCGTACCTGCTGGGGCCCACGGGCGGCTACCTGATGGCGTACCCGGCCGCCGCATGGCTCGCGGGGCTGGGCGCGCGCCGCGGCACCGGGCGCATGCTGGGCGGGCTGCTTGCCGCGCTGGCCGCCATCTACGCCGGCGGGCTGATCTGGCTGGCGGTGGTGGGCTCCGTGACGGCGGCGGTCGCGCTCGGCGTGGCCCCCTTCCTCCTTGCCGACCTGGTGAAGGTGGGGATCGCCCTGCTGGTGGCGCGCCGCGTGGGCGGGCGCGCGGGCGAGCTGCTGGACCGCTGATGAACGGCCCCGCGCCGGCCGAGTCCGCGCGGCGAACGGATGCGTTCGTTGGCCCGCACGGGGTGCGGGCCGGCTGGCGCATCCTGCTTTTCGTGCTCCTCTCCCTGGTGGGGGTGGTAGTGGCGGGCCCCCCCATCGTCATGAGCGGATTGTTCAGCGACCTGGCGGAGGGGTTCGCCGCCGTGCTGGTGGCGGTGCTCGCGGCCAGCTACGTGATGCTCAGGTGGGTGGACGGCCGCCCCTTCGGCGCGCTGGGCTTCGCCGCCGAGCCGCGGGCGGTGACGGAGACCGCGGGCGGCTTCGCGCTGGGCGGCGGGCTGCTGGGTGGCTCGGTGTTGCTCCTTGTGGTGGCCGGATCGGCGCGGTGGGTTGCCGACACGGGGACTGTCCCCGAATATGCTGCCAACCTGGCCGGGGCGCTGGCGGTCTTCGCGGTGGCGGCGGCGGCGGAGGAGGTGGTGTTCCGCGGCTACCCCTTCCACGTGCTGGTGCAGGGGATGGGCGTGTGGCCGGCGGTGCTGGTGACGTCCGCGCTCTTTGCGACGGGGCACGCCAGCAACCCCAACGTCACCTGGCTGGCGGTGATGAACATCTTCCTCGCCGGGATCATGCTGGCCGTGGCGTACCTGCGGACTCGCTCGCTCTGGTTCGCCACGGCGCTGCACCTGGCGTGGAACTGGGTGATGTCTGCCCTGCTGGACTTCCCTGTGAGCGGCCTGCAGCGCGATACCCCGCTGTACAGCGCCCGTGAGCTGGGCGCCGACTGGTGGACGGGCGGCCCCTTCGGCCCCGAGGCGGGCGTGGCCGCGACGCTGGTGATCGTGGCGAGCACCGTGTGGATGCTCCGCACCCCGCGCCTCTCGGAGTCGCCGCGGATGCGGGAGATGCGCCCGCTGGTGGACACGCGGCTGGGGGAGCGGTGGAACGGCGCGCGCTGATCTTCTGGGGGAGCGCGCTGGGGGTGGCGATGGCGCTGGCGGGCCTCATCCCCGTGCTCTTCCCCTTTCGCCAGCTCGGCCTGGTGACACCGGAGGACCGCGCGCGCGTCTGGCTGCTGGCCGTCTTCACCGCCGGGGTGATGGCGATCCTCTTCGGCACGGCCGCCTGGGTGGGCGGCCCCAAGATGATCTCCCTGCGCGACGTGGTGGAGAGCGGCGGCGTAGACCAGGCCCGCGCCGCCAAGGAGAAGGCCGACAAGGCCCGCGGCGAGCTCGCGCGCTACGGGAACCCCGCCGCATGGACGGTCGCGATGGGCGGGTTCCTGATCGGCATCTATTTCGTGCTGTGGGTGCTGCAGAAGTGACGAAGTGGAGAAGTCCTGAGTCCTGGGTGCTGAGTCCTGGGTGCGGGACCGCCGTTCAGCACTCAGGACTCAGGACCCAGGACTTCCGTACATCCGACCCTTTGGAGCATGGCTGAGATCAAGAAAGTCGCCGTCATCGGCGCGGGGACGATGGGGAACGGGATCGTTCACGTCTTCGCCCAGAACGGCTTCGACGTGACGATGGTGGACGTGCGGCAGGAGGCGCTGGACCAGGCGCGCGCCACCATCTCCGGCAACATGGACCGGCAGATCAAAAAGGGCGCGCTGGCCGAGGCGGACCGTGACGCGGCGCTGGGGCGCATCACCTCCGCCACCGACCTGTCGGCCGTGGCGGACGCGGACCTGGTGGTGGAGGCGGCGACGGAGAGCCGGGACCTCAAGTTCCGCATCTTCCGCGACATGGACCAGCACGCGCCGGCGCACGCCATCCTGGCCACCAACACGTCGTCCATCTCCATCACCGAGATCGCCGCGCAGACGAAGCGCCCGGCGCAGGTCATCGGGATGCACTTCATGAACCCGGTGCCGGTGATGAAGCTCGTGGAGATCATCCGCGGCCTCGCCACCTCCGAAGAGACCACGCGCGCCACGATCGAGCTCTCGGAGCGCCTGGGGAAGACGGTGGCCGAGGCCCAGGACTACCCCGGCTTCGTGGCCAACCGCATCCTGATGCCCATGATCAACGAGGCGGTCTTCTGCCTCATGGAGGGCGTCGCGGACAAGGAGGCCATCGACACCGTGATGAAGCTGGGGATGAACCACCCCATGGGCCCCCTCGCGCTGGCGGACCTCATCGGCCTGGACACCTGCCTTGCCATCCTGGAGGTGCTCCACGGCGGCCTGGGCGACCCGAAGTACCGCCCCTGCCCGCTGCTGCGGAAGTACGTCGCCGCCGGCAAGCTGGGCCGCAAGACCGGCGAAGGGTTCTACGATTACAGAAGTGCGTGAGTGCGTGAGTGCGTGAGTGCGCGAGTGACTTCGCCACCGCGCACCAACGCAAACGCACTAACGCACTCCACGCACTAACGCACTGGCGGTTGATGACCGAGGAACAGCTACAGATCCAGTCCCTCGCCCGCGAGTTCGCGGAAGGCGAGCTGCGGCCCCACGCGGAAGAGTGGGACCGCGACGCTCACTTCCCGCGAGAGGTGATCGGCAGCCTGGGGGAGCTCGGGTTCCTGGGGATGCTGATCCCCGAGGAGTGGGACGGGCTGGGGATGGACACCTCCACCTACCTGACCGCCCTGGAAGAGATCGGCCGGGGCGACGCGTCGGTGGCGGTGGCGATGAGCGTCCACAACTCGCTCCCCACCCAGATGATCCTGGCGCACGGCACCGACGCGCAGAAGGAGCGCTGGCTGAAGCCCATGGCGCGCGGCGAGCTGCTGGGCGGCTTCGCGCTCTCCGAGGCCGAGGCCGGGTCCGACGCGGCGGCGCTGGCGGCGCAGGCCGTGAAGACGGACGGCGGGTGGATCCTCAACGGCGCCAAGGCTTGGATCACCAACGGCGGCTTCGGCGACGTGATGGTGGCGATGGCCCGCACCGACACCCCGGGCGACCGGCGCGGGGCCAAGGGGATCGGCGCCTTCATCGTGCCCACGGACGCCGAGGGGTACATCGTGGGCAAGAAGGAAGACAAGATGGGGCAGCGCGCCTCGGAGACGGTGGGAATCGCCTTCAAGGACCTGTTCGTGGCCGACGACCAGCTCCTGGGCGAGCCGGGGATGGGGTTCATCTACGCGCTGCAGGGGCTGGACAACGGGCGGATGGGGATCGCCGCGCTGGCCACGGGGATCGCGCAGGCGGCGCTGGAGCACTCGCTCTCGTACGCGGCCGAGCGCAAGCAGTTCGGCACGGCGGTGCGCGAGTTCCAGGGGATGCAGTGGAAGCTCGCCAACATGGCGCTCCGCATCGAGGCGGCCCGCGCGCTCACCCACCGCGCCGCCGCGGCCAAGGACGCGGGGGAGCCCGTGTCCAAGCTCTCCTCCATGGCAAAGCTGTTCGCCTCGGAGGCGGCGATGTACGTGACCACGGAGGCCGTGCAGGTGCACGGCGGCTACGGATACGTCAAGGAGTACCCGGTGGAGCGGCTCTTCCGCGACGCCAAGGTGACGGAGATCTACGAGGGCACCAGCGAGGTACAGCGCACGGTTATCGCGCGCGAGCTTTACCGGCAGTAGGTTACCGCGCGGCGCCGCCGCGCCGGCACGTGAGCCGCCAGGGGATCGGCCCCTCACGCACTCCAAGCACTTCTGCACTGAGCCAGGGCATGGAACTGTTTTCGATGATGGGCGAGCACGAGCACGAGCAGATCGTCGTCTGCCACGAGCCGTCCTGTGGGTACAAGGGGATCATCGCCATCCACAACACCGTGCTCGGGCCGGCGCTCGGCGGCACGCGCTTCTGGAACTACGGCTCGGACGAGGAGGCGTTCGTGGACGCCCTTCGGCTGTCGCGCGGGATGACCTACAAGGCCGCGGTGGCCGGGCTCAACCTGGGCGGCGGCAAGTCCGTCATCGTGGGCGACCCCAAGACCACCCGCCGCGAGGAGATCTTCCGCGCGCACGGGCGCTTCGTGGAGACGCTCAAGGGCCGCTACATCACGGCCGAGGACGTGGGCACCTCGCCCGACGACATGGAGTTCGTGGCGATGGAGACGGAGCACGTCACCGGCCGCCACGGCGCCTCGGGCGATCCGTCGCCGGTGACGGCGTACGGCGTGTACCGCGGCATCAAGGCGGCCGCGCACGCCAAGTTCGGGTCGGACGACCTGAACGGGCGCACCGTGAGCGTGCAGGGCGTGGGGCACGTGGGCTTCTACCTCTGCCAGTACCTCGCCGCCGAGGGCGTGCAGCTCGTGGTGACCGACATCGACCAGGAGCGCGTGCAGACGGTGGTGAAGGAGTTCGGCGCGCGCGCCGTGGGGCTCAACGAGATCTACTCC
>DASVSA010000553.1:0-4421 GCA_036388335.1 Longimicrobium sp.
GGCTCACCCCCGCGCGGGGCGCCCCGGCCAGGAACGCGCGCAGCCCGTCCGCCAGCTCGCCGGCGGAGGCGGCGGCGAGCGCCAGCCGGTGGTCGTGGTGCCCGCGGCGCAGGGCCGCGCTGTAGCCCACGTCGTGCACCTCCGCCCCGTCCTCCGCGCGGTCCAGGTACGCGCGGGCGAGCGCCTCCAGCGCCCCCCGGCTGCGCGCGGAGAGCGGCACCAGGCGCACCTCGCTCGCCGCCTCCACGGGCGGCGTGGCCGGGGCGGCGGGCGCCTCCTGAAGCACCACGTGCGCGTTGGTGCCGCCGAACCCGAAGGAGTTCACGGCGGCCAGCCGGGGGCCGGCCGTCTCCGGCCACGCGCGCAGCTCCCGCGGCACCTCCAGCCCCAGCGACTCGAAGGAGATCCTGGGGTTGGGATCGCGCAGGTGGAGGTGAGGGGGGAGCTGCCCGTGCTGGAGGCTGAGGATCGTCTTGATGAGGCCGGCGATCCCCGCCGCCGCTTCGGCGTGCCCGAAGTTGGTCTTCACCGAGCCCACGAAGCAGGGAGTCTCCGGCGCGCGGCCGGTGGAGAGCACCGCGCCGATGGCGTTCACCTCGATGGGGTCGCCCACCGGCGTCCCGGTGCCGTGCGCCTCCACGTACTGGATCTCGTCCGGGCGCACCCCGGCCCGGCGGCACGCCTCGCGGATGAGCGCCTGCTGGGCCGTGCCCCGGGGCACCGTGAGCCCCTCGGAGTGCCCGTCCTGGTTCACCGCGGTCCCGCGGATCACCGCGTGGATCGGGTCGCCGTCCGCCAGCGCCTTCGAGAGGGGCTTGAGGACCACCACGCCCGCCCCCTCCGCGCGCACGTATCCGTTGGCGGACGAGTCGAACGCCTTGGAGCGCCCGTCGGGCGAAAGCATGCCGGCCCGCGACTCCGCGATGGTGTACTCGGGCTTCAGCATCACGTTGACGCCCCCGGCCAGCGCCAGGGTGCTCTCGCCGTTCCACAGGCTCTGGCAGGCCAGGTGCACCGCCACCAGCGACGACGAGCAGGCGGTGTCCAGGGCGATGCTGGGCCCGCGGAAGTCGAAGACGTACGAGATGCGGTTCGCCAGCAGGGTCATCATGCTCCCCGTGGCGGTGTGCGCGTCGATGAGGTGCCGGTTGCTCTCCGTGAACTGCAGGAGCTTGTAGTCCAGGGTGAACCCGCCCATGAACACCCCCGTGGCGCTCCCGGCCAGCCGCTCGGGCGCGTGCCCGGAGTCCTCCAGCGCCTCCCAGCACACCTCCAGCAGCAGCCGCTGCTGCGGGTCCAGGAGCGACGCCTCGCGCGGCGAGATCCCAAAGAACTGCGCGTCGAACCGGTCGATCTGATCGAGGAAGCCGCCCCAGCGGGTGACGGCCTTCCCCGGCTTGGACCGGTCGGGGTCGTGGTACGTGCGCGTGTTCCAGCGGTCGGCGGGGACGTCGGACACCGCGTCCACCCCCTCGCTCAGGACCTGCCAGAACGTCTCGGCGTCGCGGATGCCGCCGGGAAAGCGGCAGCCGAGGCCCACGACGGCGATCGGCTCCACGCACGGGGAGGCCGGCTCGGCGCCGGGGAGGATGTCCGCCGGAGCGGCGTCCGGACGCTCCGCGGGCGTGGGATGAGATTCGAGGTTCATGGTGCGCTTGCTTCCAGGTTCGGGAGGTCCGGCGGCAGGGTCGCCGAGAATACGAGACGGGCGGGCCGGCGCGCGGCCCGCCCCTGCTGGCTCAGAATTCGAACTCGAACCCGCCGACCGGGAGGAGCCCCCACTGGTAGAAGGGCTGGATCTCGCTGGTGTCGGAGTTCCAGATGTAGCCCCGGATGTTCTGGCGGTTGTAGACGTTGGAGACGCTGAAGAAGGTGACCAGGCTCGACTTCCGGAAGTTGAACCGCCGGTCCATCCGCAGGTGAAGCGAGTGGTATGCGGGGAGCCTCTCGGCGTTGACGCGGCTCTCGTCCAGGATCATCCGGTTGAACGACCGGGAGCTGGCCAGGTCGGCCGGGGTGTACGGCACGCCGCCCACCATGGACCAGCGCGCGCCCATCTCCCACTTGGGGTTCGGCTTGTAGCCGGCGATCACCTGGTACAGGTAGCGGTTGTCGTAGATGCGGTCGCGCCAGGTGCCGTCGTGCCCCTGGTACCGGCTGCGGAAGAGAGCTCCGCTCACCGTGCCGTAGAACCGCTCGGCCAGCTTCTTCTGGAGCATCAGCTCCACGCCGCGCGAGTAGGCCCGGCCGCCCTCCTCCAGCGCCCCCAGGCGCGAGCCGTAGCCCGCCGCCAGGTGGTCCACCGGGAAGCGCCCCGCGTGCACCGAGTCCAGCGGGAAGTCGCTGTACTGCTTGTCGTAGACCTCCAGCGACAGCCGCGTGTCGGGCGTCACCAGGTACTGCAGCCCGGCCACGTAGTGTGCCGCCTTCAGGCTCGGCAGCTCATGGTTGGACTCCGCCTGCGCCAGCACGTACAGCGGAAGCGTCTGGTAGTAGATGCCGTACGCCGCGTTGAGCGAGAGGCGGTCGGTGGCCGCGAACGACCCGGAGATGCGGGGCGCCAGCGTGAAGTCCCGGTTCACCGAGAAGTAGTCGCCCCGCGCGCCCGCGGTGGTCGTGAGCCGGCCGAACCTGAGCGTGGTGCTGGCGAACGCGCCCGTCTTCAGCGCCTCGAACTCCTCGCCCACGCGCAGCTCCGGCCGCCGCATCCCGTCCGGCGCCCGCTCCTCCGCGCCGAAGACGGACTCCACGTCGGAGTAGTCGTAGCTCCCCTCCACCCCGAACTCCACCTGCCGGCCCAGGCCGAACGTGAAGGAGTTGACGTTGCGCAGGGTGTAGACGCCCGAGCGGTTGTCGTCCAGGAAGCGCGGCGAGTCGTCGATCCAGTCGCGGAACGACTCCTGGTAGCGCATGAACGAGCGCGACAGGGAGGTCTGCGAGTACCCGTTGCCGCCCCACAGGCGCCGCCAGTTGACCCCGAAAGTGTTCTGGGCGGCCTCGTAGCGGCCGTAGGTGGGGCCGTACAGGGTGCGCGCGTCCTCGGCCGTCACGTCCTCCTTGCCCCACTCGATGTCGCTCTGGCCCACCAGGTAGAGCGCCTGCAGCGTGTTGCGGCGGTCCAGGTCGTACGTGACCGTGCCCTGCACGTCGCTGTAGCGCGGCGCCACGCCCGTGCCGATCGCGCCCACGAGCAGGTCCAGGTAGCTGCGCTTGGCGGTGATCAGCCACGAGCCGCGGCCCCCCGCGAACGGGCCCTCGATCCCGCCGCCGAGGCCGGCCATGTTCATGTCCAGCTGCGCGTCCACCTCGTCGCGGTTGCCGTCCCGGAACTGGATCTCGGTGACCGACGAGAGCCGGTCTCCGTGCCGCGCCGAGAAGCCGCCCACCGAGGTCTGCACGTCGCGGATCAGGTCGGTGTTCACCATCCCAATGGGCCCGCCCGTACCGCCGGAGTTCGGGAAGTGGTTGATGCTGGGGACGGGGATGTTGTTAATGAGGAAGCGGTTCTCGATGGAGCTCCCGCCGCGCACCAGCAGGTCGTTGCGCTCGTCGCTCACCTGCGCCATGGCCGGATGAACGGAGAGGAGGCGGCTGATGTCGCCGCCCACCCCGGCGGCGCGGCGCACCTCTTCACCCGCCAGCCCGAACGTGGAGAGCGGCTCGCTCTCGCTGCGCTCGAAGTATCCGGCGCTGACGGTGATCCCCTCGATCTGCTGGGCAGCCGCGGCAAGCTCCACCGCCAACGTGGTGATGCGGGCGGGACGCACGACGACGTCGGCCCGGTAGACCTGCTGGTAGCCGGTACCCTGGAAGCCCAGGCTGTAGCTCCCGGCGGAGACGTCCCTGATCGTGAACTCGCCGCGCGCATCGGTACGGGCCACCTGCCCCGTCTTCACCACCGTCACCGACACCCCGGCCAGCGGCTCGCGGGTGGCCGCGTCGGTCACGGCGCCCTTGATGTCGCCCACCGGCTGTTGTTGGGCCCGCAGCGGCGCCGCCGAAGCGAGCAGCAGGGCGGGAAGCATGAGCATCCGGCACAGGGCCGTTCTACATCCGGACATTGCGGCACTCCAGGGAGATGGTTGAAGGGGCGTGGGTACGTTCCGGCGCGCACCGGAGCCGGTGCCGCGTCCGGCGATGCTTCAGTTCGGCATCAGCCCAACCCGCGCACGGATTGGCAGCGTCCGCTCGCCACCCGGGTGTCTGACCGGGACACCCTGCGGCGCGGACGGGGTGGACAGCACGAATATAGTCCGCTACAGAGGCTCGCAGGCGCTCAGAGACTCCGGCTGTGCGGCTCCGGTGGCGTTCCGATACTCTCGAGGTCCGAGGCCCCGCACGAGAATCGGGCACACCTCAGATGACGAATTCTACAGGGTAGAGCGAATGGCAAACAGGCGTTTAGCCTGCAATATTTGCCG
>DASVSA010000554.1:0-6113 GCA_036388335.1 Longimicrobium sp.
GGCGGGGTGAAGGGGCGCGTCGGTGGGCATTCGGCAGAGGCACGGGGTGCGGCGCGCGCGGGCGGAGGTGCCCTGGACGGAGCGCGGGTGTATGTTTCGCGCGGGGCGCACCGCCCCACGCACCCGCGGCCCCAGCCGGCCGCGGCGATTCGCAAACGGTTCCGAAGACCAGGGTTCAACGCCGATGACGCTCCCCCCGCTCCGCCTCCGCAAGGACGAAGACCGCAGGCTACGTGCCGGGCACCTGTGGGTGTTCAGCAACGAGGTGGATGTGGTTGCCACGCCGCTGGTTGGCTTTGAGCCCGGCGACCTGGCCGAGGTGCAGGACGCCCGCGGCGCCCCCCTGGGCGTGGGCTACGTGAATCCCCGCTCGCTGATCGCAGTGCGCATGGTGAGCCGCGACCGCGACGCTCGCCTGGACGCCCCCTTCCTCCGCGGCCGCATCCGCCGCGCGCTGGCGCTGCGCGACACCGTCTTCGGCACCCCCCACTACCGCGCCGTCTTCGGCGAGAGCGACGGGCTGCCGGGGCTGGTGGTGGACCGCTTCGGCGACCACCTGGTGGTTCAGCTCACCACCGCCGGCATGGAGCGGGTGCGCGACGAGATCGTGGACGCGCTGCGCGCCGAGCTGTCGCCCGCGGGGATCCTGCTGCGCAACGACGTGGCCGGGCGCGAGATGGAGGGGCTTCCGATGTACGTGGAGACGGCGTGGGGCGAGGTGCCCGAGGTGCTTCCGCTGGAGGAGAACGGCGTGAGGTTCGAGGCGCCGGTGGCGGGGCAGAAGACGGGGTGGTTCTTCGACCACCGGATGAACCGCGCGCGCATGGCCGCGTACGTCCGCGGCCGGCGGGTGCTGGACGTCTTCTCGTACGTGGGCGGCTGGGGCGTGCAGGCCGCGGCGGCCGGCGCGGAGTCGGTGGTGTGCGTGGACGCGTCGGCGCCGGCGCTGGAGATGGTGGGGCGCAACGCGGCGCTCAACGGCGTGGAGGACCGCGTATCCTCCCGCCGCGGCGACGCCTTCGACGTCCTCCGCCAGCTCGCCGCCGACGGCGAGCGTTTCGACACGGTGGTGCTGGACCCACCGGCCTTCGTGAAGCGGAAAAAGGATCTGAAGCAGGGGGAGGAGGCCTACCGCCGCCTCAACACCATGGCGCTGGACGTGCTTCGCCAGGACGGGCTGCTGATCTCGGCTTCGTGCTCGTATCACCTGCCCCGCGCGTCGCTGCAGGACGCGGTGCTGCGCGCCGGGCGGCGGCAGGGGCGCTCGCTTCAGGTGGTGGAGCAGGGCCACCAGGGGCCCGACCACCCGGTGCACCCGGCCATCCCGGAGACTTCGTATCTCAAGGCCTTTTTCGTACGCGTCGGCTAGGGATGGCATGACGCGTGCGAGTACCCGGGCCACGAAACGACGCCGGCCGGTGAGCAGGGGCCTCCGGCCAGCCCCTGGACCCTTTGGAGGACGAGATGGCGGACATCAACGTCGAGCGCAAGCGTAGTGGCGGGCCCAACTTTCTCCCCTGGCTCCTGGGGCTCCTGCTGCTCGGAGCGCTGATCTGGGGACTTTCGCGCCTCCTGGGCGGCAATGACGACGTAGAGCCGGTGCCCGCGACCGACTCCACCACGCTGACGACGGACACGATGATGCCCACCGCCACCCCGGTCACGCCGATGCCGGCCGACTCGGCGGCGATGGCTCCGATGCCTATGGACTCCGGCGCGGTAACCGGCGCTCGTGACTCGGCCGGCGGCGACAACGTCCCCGAAGGGCCGAAGGGCAACCCGTAACAGCAGGTGTCACACAGAGACACGGAGGCACGGAGATGAACTTATCTCTGTGCCTCCGTGTCTCTGTGTGAGCCTACCTGTTCCGGCGCGTCGCTCCCACCGTGACGCCCACGTGGAAAGTGAGCATGTCTGTGTCGCTGCGCACGGGGCGCAGGGTGACGGAGCCGTCGGGGTTGTCGGTGATGTCACCCTCGCGCAGGTACTCGGCCTGCCCGGCGTTGCGGTAGGTGGCGCCCAGGTCCAGCGAGATGGGCGCCGAGCCGCGCCGCAGCGGGATGTAGAGCCCCGCGCCGCCGCCGTACGCAAAGGTCACGTCGTCGAAGTTGGTGGTGCTGGCGAAGGGCTCGTCGCTCGCGCTCCCCTCCAGCGACGAGGTGGTGAAGAGGTACGATACGCCCGCGAAGCCGTGCGCGTAGGGGCGGAGCCTGCCGTTGGGCACCCCGATCTGCGGGCCGGCGCCCAGGAAGGCGATGTTGTTGGTGGTCACCAGGTCCGCCAGGATGCGCCCGCCCACGGTGGGGCTAAGCATCACCCGCTGCCGCTCGTAGCCGTAGGTGATGGCCTCGGCGTCCACGCGGATGCCCAGCAGGCCGTCGCGGTCCAGCTGGTGGATGTAGTGAAGGTTCCCGCCGATGCCCTGGTCCACCCGGTCCCCGAACTCGCCCTGCGGCTGAGCGAACTCCAGCCGGCCTCCCACGAAGCCGCCGGTGGGGCGGCGCGGGCCGCGGCGGTCGTCGTCGCAGTCGCAGTCCTGGGCACGGGCGGCAGCCGGTAGGAGGAGGGCCGCGGCGAGGAGGGTGGCGAAGATCGGTGTGCGGGAGCGCATGGTGCCTCTAGGGGTCGTGCGGTGGATGGTACGGTCGCTGCATTCCCCAGGGGCAACGCCGGTGCCGAAATTCACCTTGATCGCAAGCAGTTGCGGCGCATCGCGTTGAACCCACCGCCCCGCGCGGCGCCCCCCGCCGGCTGACCCACTGGGGGGACACCGGCGCATGGTTCGCGAAGACGCCCACACCCCTCACCCGGAGCACGCAATGGCGGTCGAGATCACCGGCACCTACAGCGGCGGCCTGAAGATGGAGCTCCGCCACGGCCCCTCCGGCGCGTCGCTGAGCACGGCCGCGCCGCGCGACAACATGGGCGACGGCTCCTCCTTCTCTCCCACGGACCTGCTGGCGGCATCGCTGGGCTCGTGCATGGTCACCACCATGGCCATCGTCGCCCAGCGTGAGGGGATCCCCTTCGAGACGGCGGAGTTCGTGGCCCACAAGCACATGCGCTCCGACCCGCGCCGCGTGGACGCCGTCCCCGTGCGCATCCGCATGCCCGCGGGCCTCACCCCCGAGCAGCGCGCCCGCCTGGAGCGCGCCGCCCACGAATGCCCCGTGCACCGCTCGCTCCTCCCCGAGATCCGCAAGGACGTCGAGTTCATCTACCCAGATTGATCTCACACAGAGACACAGAGGCACGGAGAAGAACTTATCTCTGTGCCTCTGTGTCTCTGTGTGAGCCTGCTGTTAGGGCGGCGATGCGCTTCTGGGCGACGGGGAGGGCGAAGGTGTCGATCTCGGCGGGGGTGGCCCAGGCCCAGGCGTCGTAGCGGAGGGCGCGGGGCTCGCCGGAGAGGAGGGTGCAGCGGACGGCGTGGTAGCTGGCGCGGACATGGGTGAAGGCGTGCTGCACCGTGCCGATGGGGGTGCCGGCGCGCACTTCCAGCTCCAGGCCCTCGCGCGCGGCGCGCTCGGCGGCGGCGGCTATGGTCTCGCCGGGGCGGCGCACCTCGGCGGGAAAGGCCCACATCCCGCCCAGGCGCGCGTCCACGGGGCGGCGGACGAGGAGGAGGAGGCCGTCGCGCTCCACCACGGCGACGGCGGTATCTTCGTGGGGGGTGGGCTTCGCCTTCCTGGGCGCGGGGCGCTCGCCCTGGGTGCCGTGGCGGAAGGCGCGGCAGTGCGCGCGCACCGGGCACTCGCCACACAGCGGGGTGCGGGGGACGCAGACGGTGGCGCCGAGCTCCATCACCGCCTGGTTCGCGTCCCCGGGGCGCGCGCCGGGGGCCAGCGCGCCCGCGAGCGACCAGAGGGCGGGCTCGGCGGGGGCGGGATCGTCGGTCCAGCGGGCGAAGACGCGGCGCACGTTGCCATCCACCAGCGCCTCCTCGCGCCCGAAGGCGATGGACATCACCGCCCCCGCCGTGTAGCGCCCCACGCCGGGGAGTGCGCGGAACGCCTCGGGATCGCCGGGGACGAGGCCGCCGTGGCGCTCGGCCACTTCGCGGACGGCGCGGTGGAAGTTGCGCGCGCGCGAGTAGTAGCCGAGCCCCTCCCACGCCTTGAGGACGTCGTCCAGCGGCGCGTCGGCGAGGGCCTGCAGGGTGGGGAAGCGCTCCAGCCAGCGGTGGAAGTACGGCTTCACCGTCTCCACGCGCGTCTGCTGGAGCATCACCTCCGACAGCCAGACGCGGTACGGGTCGGGCTCGGTGCCGGGCGGGGTGCGCCAGGGGAGGTCGCGGCGGTGGGCATCGTACCAGGCGAGGAGCTTCTCGCGGAGCATGGGGATCTCGCCGTCGGGGAGGGAAGCCGCGCTCAATCCCGCAGCCAGAGGAAGGTGAGCCGCTTCCCCCGCACCTGGTCCGCCGGGTACGAGTGCTGCCCGAGGGTGGAGGGGATCACCCACGCGCGCGAGAAGTGGAGGCTCACCAGCACGGTGCCGGCCGGTTGGGCGAGCTCGGCGCAGTGCGGCCCCGGGCTCTCGGCGCTCACCGACAGCACGGCGTGCCCGCCATCGTGCGACACCTGGGCGCGCTTCCGCCCGCGCACGGCCGGCGCGGCCTGCAGGCACACGGTGGTGCCCGTCCCCTCGCGCTCCGCGATGGAGACGCGCACCGGCGACTGCTCCGCCTGCCGGCCCGGCGCCCCAGCGGTCAGCAGCAGCAGCCCCAGGGCGGCGATCCCCCCCTTCGATCCCTTCGGCACTCGCAATACAGCCTCCCACGTTCCAGCTACGCTCGTTACAGAGCGGTCCCGTACACCGGGCCTGCCGTGCGGTTCGAGAATCAGTGCCTAGTGCCTAGTGCCTGGTGCCTCGTGCGGATTGAACTGCAGTTACCAGGCACCAGGCACTCGGCACTGGGCACTCGTTCGCTGATCCGCGCCTCCGTATCAGTGCTACACAAGTGCCGTGCCGCCGTACTTCGTGGCCAGCCAATCCTTCCAGGTGAGGGTGCCGACGGCGTGATCGGGGGTGGTGCCTTTGCCCTGGCGGAGGGCGGTGGCGAGCCCGCCGGGGAGGGGGAGGTTGAGGACGGGCTTCTTCATGCCGTGCGCGGCCATCCAGGGGTGGATCATCTCGCCGTAGCGAAGGACTTCGGGGCCTCCCACCTCGGGCGCGTGGCGGGCCGGCGCGGCGGCGGCGCAGGCCCAGAGCACGTCCGCGAAGTCGTCCACGTGCACGGGCTGCACGCGGAAGTCCTTGGGAAGGAAGCCGACGGGGAGCTTCATCATCCCCCCGAAGAGGGTGTCGACGAAGTCGTGGAACTGCGTGCCGCGCACGATGGTCCAGGGGACGCGGCCGGCCTCCACCTCGCGCTCGGCGGCCAGCTTGTGGCGGTAGTAGGCGAAGGGGATGCGGTCGATCCCCACGATGGAGACGTAGATGACGTGGCGCACTCCCGCGCGGCGGGCGGCCTCCAGCAGCCGCATCGTCCCCTGCACGTCGATGCGCTCGGTGTCCGCGCGCGGGCTGCTGGCGGCGTGGATGATGGTGTCCACCTCGCTGACCGCGGCCTCCAGCCCCTCGCCGTTGGCCAGGTCGGAGCGCGTCCACTCGATCCCCGCGCCCTCCGGCGGTGCGCCGCGCCCGGTGCCGCGCAGCGTGTACCCGGCCGCCGCGGGACGGCCCAGGAGCGAGCGCCCCAGCACCCCGGTGGCGCCCGTGACGAGAACGCGTTGTGGTCGATCGGATTGCATGTCCATCTCCCTGAAAGAGATCCGACCGAATCGTACCGCTTTCCAGGGGGACCGGCATGGGTCAGGCGACCCGCGCGGGAAAGGCGTGGCTCACACACAGGCACGGAGACACAGAAGGAGCTATTCCACGTACGCGTCGGCCTCGATCTCCACCATCATGGCGGGGTCGATGAGGGCGCGCACCTCCACCATGGTGGCGGCGGGCCGGATGGCGGAGAAGAACTCGCCGTGCGCGCGGGCCACCTCCTCCCACCGCGCGATGTCGGTGACGAACATGCGGGTGCGCACCACGTCTTCCAGGCGTGCGCCGGCCTGCTCCAGCGCGCGCTGGATGTTGCGGAGCGCCTGCACCGACTGCGC
>DASVSA010000555.1:0-2731 GCA_036388335.1 Longimicrobium sp.
GCCGGCAAGAGCGACCGCCGCGGCATCGGCCTGGGCCTGTCCATCGCGCGCGGGATCGTGGAGGGCCACGGCGGGCGCATCTGGGTGGAGAGCGTGGAGGGCCACGGCGCCACCTTCTTCTTCACCATCCCCGGAGCCACCGCCGCGCGCCCCATGCAGGCGGAGCTGAGCGTGGCCGGCTGAAAAACAGGGCTCACACAGAGACACAGAGGCACGGAGGCACGGAGGCACGGAGACGACTTCATCTCTGTGCCTCCGTGTCTTGTCAGGAGAGGAAAGAGAAGAAGCAGAAGCCCGGATCGCCGTACGGGGCCTGGGCCTGGTGCCACCGGTCCAGGGCGTGGGCGATCTGCGCGGGGGCGGTGTTGGGCAGGGAGCGGGGGACGACGAGAACTCCCGGGGAGGGTGCCGAAGCCTCGAAGGCGGCGACGACCAGGCGCCGGAAGTCGTCGCGATTGCGGGTGACCATGATGCGGCCTTCCTGCATCGCGAAGCCGAACTGCTCGGAGTCCGCGAGACCGCGCCTCCCCATTTCGTGCACGCTCAGCGCGTCCAGCCCCAGGCCCCGCGCGATCTCCGCGGCCGATCCCGGCAGATCCTCGTCGAAGAGGTAGCGCACGGCCTACCGGTCGCGGCGCGGCGCGAGAAAGGGAAATTCGCCCTCCAGGCGTTCCGGCGTCCACCGCTCCTCGGCGGCTAGGCGTGCGTCTACTTCCTCCGGATACAGCTTGTAGTACGCGAGCGCGGATCGAAGCTGGAAGTCGGTGAGCCAGTCGTAGCTCGCCCGGAGCGCCGGCCACTGCTCACCCGCGTCCTTCCACGTGGCGATCACCTCCCACACGTCCAGCCCCGTTCCGGCGACGGTCGCGCGCCGGCCCGCGGGCCCGTCCGTGAAGACGATCCCCGGAACGCGGCGCATCCGCACCGCCTCGCCAAGCATCTCGGCCGTCGCGGAGGTGAACGACTGGCCGCGGATCTCGGCCTCGCGCTCGATCTCCCTCTCCAGCTTCTCGTTCAGGCGGATCCCACGGGCTCTGCTGGACATTGGCGCCTCACGTGCACAGGTGTGCACACAATCTACTGCACCGAGGCACGGAGATGAAGCTCTTTCTCTGTGCCTCTGTGTCTCTGTGTGAGATTCATCCCTCTACCAGCCAGGCGATGTGCCGGAGCTCGGGGGCGATGAGGCGCTCCCAGGCGAGGCGGACGGCGGCGTGGGAGCCGGGGAGGGAGAAGACCACGCGCCCGCCGACGACGCCGGCGGTGGCGCGGGAGAGCATGGCGGCGGCGCCCACCTGCTCCCAGCTCAGCATGCGGAAGAGCTCGCCGAAGCCGGGGATGGGGCGCTCGATGCGGCGGCTGAGCACGTCGAAGGTGGTGTCGCGCGGGGCGATGCCCGTGCCCCCGTTGAAGATCACCACCTGCGCGCGCGACTGCTCCAGCGCGCGGGCCACCTCCTCCGGCTCGTCGCGGATGAGGAGGTAGCCGGCGGGCGTGTGGCCCGCGGCCTCGATCTGTTCGCGGAGCCAGGCGCCGTTGGTGTCGGTCTCGGGGGTGCGCGAGTCGCTGACGGTGACCACGGCCACCGGCACGGGGCCGTGGCGGTCGGCAAGGCGGTGGTGCTGGTCGCTGCTGGGGCTGGACATGGGGAACGGGGAACGGGGAACGGGCCGTGGATGCACCGGCCGTGCTGCCGCGAGCGGCGTGCCGTACGTTGGCGGCACCGCGCGCCCCCGCTACATTGATCGCCACCCCTCGCGCCGAGCCACTCGATGCCGCCCTCGCCCAGCGCCGCACCCGCACCGCCGCACCCGGCCCCGACGCCGCGGCGGCGGGGGGCGAGATGGAAGAAGACCGCGCTGGCGGCCGCGATCCTGGGCGCGCTGGCCGCGTTCTTTGCGCTGGGCGGGCCGGGCTACCTGGACTTCGAGACGCTCAAGGCCCACCGCGACGAGCTGCTGGCCTTCAAGAGCCGGCACTTCGCGGGGATGCTGGCGGCCACGCTCGTGGTGTACGCCGTCGCCACGGCGCTGTCGTTTCCGGGCGGGGTGCTGATGTCGCTGGCGGTGGGGTTCCTGTTCGGCCGCTGGGTGGGGGTGGCCATCGTGGTGGTGGCGGCCACCCTGGGCGCGACCGCCGCCTTCCTCTCCGCGCGCTACCTGTTCGCGGACGCGGCGCGCAGGCGGATGGGCCCGCGGCTGAAGCGGCTGGCGCGCGGCTTCGAGGAGGACGCCTTCAACTACCTCCTCTTCGTGCGCCTGGTCCCCGTCTTCCCCTTCTGGCTGATGAACCTGGTGCCGGCCTTCACCCCGGTAAGCACGCGCACCTTCATGACGGCCACGGCCATCGGCATCCTGCCGGGCTCGTTCGTCTTCGTGAACCTGGGCGAGTCGCTCCTCCGCATCCACTCGGCCCGCGACCTGCTCAGCACGAGCGTCCTCCTCTCTTTCACGCTCCTCGGCATCCTGGCGCTGGTGCCGGTGGCGGTCAAGAAGGTGAGACGCAGGAAGAGAAGTGCGTGAGTGCGTTAGTGCGTGGAGTGCGGGGATGCGGATGTCGGGATGGGTGCGCGCGGAAGGTGGCCCTCACCCCCCCGACCTCCCCGAAGTTCGGGAGAGGGGGGCGCATCCGCGATGGCGTTTGGCGGGTCTGCTGCTTCGCGCCCGCGACGCCGGTGCGGGATCTCGCGCGCCCGAAGCGACTCCACCGCCGCACCGACACAGAAGATGCG
>DASVSA010000556.1:0-3546 GCA_036388335.1 Longimicrobium sp.
GCCAGACCGTCTGCCCGTGCGAGCCCACCGCGTCCACGGAGGATAGATCAACGTGCGCCGCGCGGCAAACCTGCACAACCGCCTCCGCAAGCCACTCGCCCAGCTCCGCGTGAAGGCCGCAGAGCGCCTCGGCGGTGCCGGCCAGGATGCCGTCGTGGATGGCGGCGCGCCGGCTTTCCTCGTACGGAACGGTGAGGGCGTGGACGACGTGCGCCTTCACGTCGTCGATCCCCGCGCCCGTCACCTCCACCAGCGCGGCGTCCACCCCGTCCAGCGAGGTGCCGGACATCAGGCCCACGATCTTCACCTCACCCCCTCCCGTGCGCACGGAGCGCGGCCAGCATCTCGCCGTCCATCCGCGCCGTCCACTGCAGGGCCTGGTACGCGGTCACCGGGCGCCCGTCGAGGCGGGATGCCCATTCCCACACATCGAGTCCCCGGCGCTGCACCTGGGCGAAGTTGCGCTCCCGGAGCCGCGCGAACGCCGCCGCCAGCTGCGCCGCGGGCTCGGCGGGGACGCCCGCGGCCGCGCCCAGCCCCACGAACGAGCTTCCGGGAAGGTCCCGGCGCTCGCGCAGCTCTTCCAGCAGCTTCGCCAGCCCCTCCTCGTGAGCCACGATCCCGGCCAGGACGCCGCGCAGCTCCGGCGTGTCGCCGCCGGCATCCTCCACGGCCAGGCGCAGGGCGCGGGGCGTGACCTCCAGCCGGACGAGGAGCTCCTCCCACTCCACCTCGGAGGGCGGTCGGGCGGGAAAGCCGAACGGGGAGGCGCTCACGGCGCGTCGCGCTTGAGCACGTCGCCCAGGCGGCCGCCGGCGCGCAGGAGGACGCGGGTGGCGTCGTCGCGGTCGGTGCCGCACCAGTCCATCACCATGGCCGTCTTCACGCTGCCGCCGGCGCGGGCCAGGAGGTCGCGCGCGGCGTCGCGCTCCAGGTCCAGCGTTTCCATGAGGATGCGCTCGCTGCGGTCGCGCAGCTTCTCGTTGGTGGCGCGCAGGTCCACCATCAGGTTGCCGAACACCTTGCCCAGGCGGATCATGGCGCCCGTGGTGACGGTGTTGAGCACCAGCTTGGTGGCCGTCCCCGCCTTCATGCGCGTGGAGCCGGTGACGACCTCCGGCCCCGGCAGCGGCGCGATCACCACGTCGTACACCTCCAGCATCCACTCCGCCGGCTCGGTGCAGAGCAGGAAGCCCGTGCGGGCACCCCGCTGCTTGGCCCGCGTGAGGGCGCCGTGCACGTACGGCGTGGTGCCGGAGGCGGCGATGCCGAAGGCGAAGTCGTCCGGGCCCAGCTCCAGCTCGTCGGCGGCCTTGCCGCCCTCTTCGCGGCTGTCCTCGGCGCCCTCGATGGCGTTGGTGAGCGCCTCCATCCCCCCGGCGATCACCCCGCGCACCATGCGCGGGTCGGTGCCGTAGGTGGGGGGCATCTCCGACGCGTCCAGCACTCCCAGCCGCCCGGAGGTGCCGGCGCCGAAGTACACCAGGCGCCCGCCCCGGCCGAAGCAGTCGGCAGCGATCTCCACGGCCTGGGCGATCTGTTCGAGCTGGGTGGCGACCGCCGGAGCGATCTTGTGGTCTTCTTCGTTGATCACCCGGACGATCTCAAGCGCCGAAAGGCGGTCGATCTCCGTGGTGGCGGGGTTGCGCTGCTCGGTGAGCCGCGGGTCCAGCGGGGGTCTCTGGGTCATCGTGGCAACTGGGGAAGGCGCGGGCGGCCCCGCGCTCGCACGCCCCAACGTGGGCGGAGAACCCGCCGGATGCAAGAGCGCAGCCGCGGCGTCGTGTGTTTCCGACGCCCGGGCCTGTTGCCGAGGGGCCGTGGGCAGTACGATTTAGCTACGATCTCACACCGAGGCACGGAGACACAGAGAGAACCATGAATTATCGCCTCGCCGCACTCGTTTCGCTCGTTCCGCTGACGGCCGTGCTCGTGAGCCGCGGGGGCGCCGCTCCCGCCGCCGCGCCGGCCGGGCAGGACACCACCCTCTTCGCTCCCGCGTGGGAGTACCCGCGCGGCGCCATCGCGCCCGTGCGCTCCACCGCCGGGATGGTGGTGACCACCGACCGCGTGGCCAGCGAGGTGGGCGCCGAGGTGCTGCGCCGCGGCGGCAACGCGGTGGACGCGGCAGTCGCCACCCACTTCGCCCTGGCGGTGGTGAACCCGGAGGCGGGCAACATCGGCGGCGGCGGCTTCATGGTGGTGAGGATGGCCGACGGCACCACCGCCGCTCTCGACTTCCGCGAGATGGCCCCGGGCCGCGCCACCCGCGACATGTTCCTGGACGCGGCGGGCAACGTCACCGACCGGTCCACCGAGGGGCACCTCGCCGCCGGCGTCCCCGGCTCCGTGGCGGGGATGTGGGAGGCGCACCGGCGCTTCGGCCGCCTGCCGTGGGCCGAGCTGGTGCAGCCCTCCGTGCACCTGGCCGAGGGGATCGTGGTGCACCAGCGCCTGGCCGAGTCGTTCTACCGCAACCGCAAGGAGCTGGTGAAGAACGCGGAGACGATGCGCATCTTCACCCGGCGCGGCGAGCCGCTGCGCGTGGGCGACCGCCTGGTGCAGTCCGACCTGGCCGAGACGCTCCGCCGCGTGGCCACCGGCGGCAAGGACGGCTTCTACACCGGCCGCACGGCCGAGCTGGTGGAGGCGGAGATGAGGCGCGGCGGCGGGCTGATCACGCGGCAGGACATGGGGAGCTACAAGGCCGTGTGGCGCGACCCCGTGCGCCTGCGCTACCGCGGCCACGAGGTCATCTCCATGCCTCCGCCCTCCTCCGGCGGGCCCACCATGGGGGCGATGCTCAAGATCCTGGAAGGGTACGACCTCCCCCGCATGCGCTACCTGGGGCCGGAGCACGTCCACCTCTTCGCCGAGGCGTCGCGGCGCGCGTACGCGGACCGCAACGCGTACCTGGCCGACCCCGACTTCGTGCCGCAGCCCACCGCGCGCATGATCTCGGACGCGTACGCCGCCACGCGCCGCGCCACCATCCAGCGCGACCGCGCCACCCCCTCGGCGCAGGTGGCGCCCGGGCTGGGCGCGCCGCGCACCGAGAGCACGGAGACGACCCACTACTCCATCATGGACCAGACGGGGAACGCCGTGGCCGTCACCACCACCATCAACTCGCTGTACGGCAACCTGGTGACGGTGACGGGCGCGGGCTTCCTCCTCAACAACGAGATGGACGACTTCACCTCCAAGCCGGGGGTTCCCAACCAGTTCGGGCTGGTGCAGGGCGCGGCCAACGCCATCGCCCCGGGCAAGCGCATGCTCTCCGCCATGACTCCCACCATCGTGCTGGACCCCGCCGGCCGCGTGAAGCTGGTGACGGGGACGCCGGGCGGCTCCACCATCATCACCTCCATCGTGCAGCAGGTCTCCAACGTGGTGGACTTCGGGATGGACGTGGCCACCGCGACCTCCGCCCCGCGCCTCCACCACCAGCACCTCCCGGACTCGCTGCGCTTCGAGCGCCGCGGCCTGGCCCCCGCCACCGTTCAGCGCCTCCGCGCCATGGGCCACGCCATGGCCGAGCGCCAG
>DASVSA010000557.1:0-1946 GCA_036388335.1 Longimicrobium sp.
AGAGCTGGCGCGTGAGCGCACTGCGCGAGGATTGTCCCCGCGGCGCGTGAGCAGGGCGGCGACGAGGCGTGCGGGACCAGGGCAGGTGAGTGAGGGCAGTCTCGGGGGTTGGTTGTGCCGATAGTGATCCGTCGGCAACGAGGGTTTAAGGAACGTACAGGACAGAGTGGTTCGGATCAGTGACTGATCCGAACCACTCTTTTTGTTGCGCTGAAAAGCACGCGAATGCGTCGGCCGCGGTGCGCGATTGGATGGGTTTCTCCATTGATCGTCACCACGGCCAGAGGTATTCCGGCGAGCGATTGGCGGCATCACCGCTTTGTATTGGACGCGGAGCCGGGGCGGGATTATCGATTGGACACGCGGGTCGACGGAGCCTCGCACGGCCCGACCACTCCGTCCGACGAGGACGGTTCGTCGGCTCGGCACCACCCTCATCCGGCCACAGCCATGAGCACCACTCTTCCGGTGGGCGGCGGGACACAGGACACCATCGAGGGCGGACGCTCCGATGCGCGGCCCACGATCGTGCTGGTGCATGGGGCGTGGGCGGATGGCTCGGGCTGGCAGGGCGTCTACTCGCGGCTGCGGCGTGACGGCTACGAGGTCCGCGTGGTCCAGCACCCGACCCTCTCATTGGCCGACGATGTAGCGTATACGCGCCGCGTGCTGGACGACGTGCAGGGTAGCACCGTCCTCGTCGGCCACTCGTACGGGGGAGCGGTGATCACGGAGGCCGGGAACCACCCGGGTGTGGCCGGGCTCGTCTACATCGCGGGCTGGGTGCCGGATGCGGGCGAATCGGTGTTCGCGCTCAACAGCAACCCCGAGCCAGGCGCGCCCGCGGCTCCTATCGTTCCGCCGCGGGACGGCTTCCTTCTCCTGGACCGCGCCCGGTTCCCCGAGGCGTTTGCCGGTGACGTGCAGCGCGACGTCGCGGAGTTCATGGCCGATGCACAGGTGCCGTGGGGATTGGGCGCCGCAGAAGGAACCGTCACCACCCCCGCCTGGCGGACCCTGCCCACCTGGTACCTGGTCGCCCAGGACGACCGGATGATCGCGCCCCCGCTGCAGCGGAAGATGGCGACGCGCGCGGGTGCCCAGGTGGTGGAGGCTCCGGGGAGCCACGCGATCTTCATCTCCAACCCGGACGTGGTGGCGAGGCTGATCACCACCGCCGCGGCCGAGCTCCAGGCGGGAGTGGGGCGCGTCTAGCCCCGCGCGGGGGGCGGCACCGCGGCGCGCCGGCGGCTTCATCAGCCCGCGCGACAGTGGCTCCAAGCTTCGGGCCGGCGTCTCGCCTGCAGCAAGCCTCGCGCGGTCGCTCATACCGAGTACCGAGCACCCGCGTGTATCCTGCCGGAAGTGCTGAGTGCCAAGTGCCAAGTGCCAAGTGCCAAGTGCTGACCAGCAGTTCACTGAGGACTCAGGACTCAGGACTCGGGACTCGGGACTCGGGACTCGGGACTCGGGACTCAGGACTCAGGATTCCCGGACCAGTATTGCCTCGCGGCCAGAGCCGCTCTGGGCGTGCGGAATTCCCACGAGACGGAGGCACGAGATGGCGATCGAGAAGCACGTTGAGGGGCTGGGGATGCCCTGGGAAGAGTCGTTCGGGTACGCGCAGGGCGTGCAGGTGGGCGATACGATCTACGTATCCGGCCAGCTGAGCCACGACGCCGAGGGCAACATCGTGGCGCCCGCCCCGCTGGACGAGAGCGGCCGGATCACCGACCATTCGAACACCGAAGCCCAGATGCGGCAGAGCTACGCGAACGCCCGCACGCTCCTGGGCCGCTTCGGCGCCACGCTGGACAACGTGGTGGAGGAGGTGATCTACGTCACCGACATGGACGCGGCCTTCGCCGCGGCCGGACCCGTGCGCAAGGAAGCCTACGGCATGGACAGGCCCGCCGTGGCGAGCACCATCCTCGTAACGCCACGCC
>DASVSA010000558.1:0-8401 GCA_036388335.1 Longimicrobium sp.
TGCCGGGTGAGGGCCGCCGCGGCGGCGCTCGCGACCCCGCGGCGGTGCTGTGACGTGCGGACCCAGTACCCCACCTCCAGGGCTCCCGGCCCAGGGTACGGGTGGAGGCTTGCGCCGCCCAGGAGCGCCCCCGTCTCGCGCTCGAGCACGGCGTACCTCCATCGCACGCCATCCGCGAAGTCGCGCGCGTATTCCGCCAGCCGCGCTTCCGTGGCGGCGAGCGAGCTCGGCTCCCGCGCCGCCCACGAGATGAAGGGCCTCAGCGCATCCAGGCTCTCGTCGATCGCCTCGCGCAGCGCCGGCGCGTCCGCGGTGCGCCAGGGCCGCAGCAGGAGCGGAGGAGTCAGTCGCGCAGCCACTTCACCCTGTGCGGGTACGGTGGAACTCCCTCCTCGGCGGCGTTCTTGGGCTCGCAGGCGAGCCCCATCCACTGGAGCAGCACGGCTCAGGCAGGTCGCGGTGCCCCACCTCCAGCCCGACTTCTTTTAGGAACCGGGCGATGCGCGCGGTCAACGGCTCGGCGAAGACGTTCATCGGGAGCGCGGGTGAGCGACCGCGAACACGAGCAGGTCGGTGGCGGGAGGCGCGGCACCGAGCCTCCGGAGCATGGAGGCGATCTGGCCGCGGTGGTACGTCGAGTGGTTGGCCGCGTGCCGAAGCAGCGTCGCGAGCGGGAGCGTGGCCCCGGACCCGTCCAGCAGCGTGTAGCTGATCGGGCGCGCCAGGTCGCCTTCGCGCAGCGAGCGGAGGAACGCGGCGCGCTGGCGCTCCACCTCGTCCAGCACGTCGCGCAACACCGTGGGGCTCGGGTCCGCCATCCACGCGGGCCGCCCCTTCGGCGTCTCCCCCATGCACCGCATCAGCCAGATACGCTCGGCGCCCACCACGTGCGCCACCACCCCCAGCAGCGTCGGAAACGCCCCTCCCAGATCCTCGATCCACGCCTCCGCCGGCAGCCCCGCGGCGCAGGAGAGGAGGCGCTCGTTCGCCCACGCGTTGTAATCGAACAGCTCGATGGCTTCGTGCGGAGTCACGTTCTCGTGGCGAATGGGTGGGCGGATGGCGAGTGCGCGATGATTGGCTTCAGCGCCGGTTCCGCCACCGCCGCGGGCTCTGGCGCCAGTGGACGCAGCCGAGCACGATGATCTCTTCGCCCAGAACGGAGAAGATCAGGCTGTACGGAAAGCGCCGCAGGAGCGCTCGGCGCATTTCGCGGTGGATGGCTGGATAGTGGAATGGCACGCGCTCGACCGCAGCCTCCTCCAGCGTTTGCGGGCGCCAGACGAGCCGGTGGCTCACGCGCCGAAGCGTTCGCGCAGCCGTGCCCGGGCCTCATCCGCAGGGATTGCGGAAGCAGGGTCGGCCTGGTGCTCGGCCAGGCGCGAAAATCTAGGCCCGACGGGGCCTCTGCGCCACATCTGCGGAAAGGAAACAGCGGGCTCACACAGAGACACAGAGGCACAGAGAAGAACCTATCTCTGTGCCTCTGTGTCTCTGTGTGAGCCCTGCTGTTATTCGCCGTACGGCACCCAGATGTTCTTGACGTTGGTGGCCTGGCGGAGGAGCTCGGGGCCCTCGGCCTGCTCGGCGCTTTCCCAGTCGCGCGGGCGGCCGTAGCTCACGAAGGTGCGCTTCATGTTGCCGGTGGAGAGTCGCTCCACCATGGTGCTGCCCTCGGCGCCGCCGAAGTACCACATGGAGTCCACGTCGTCGTGCGCGGCGAGGGTCTCGGAGAGCTCGTCGCGCCGGCCGGTGACGATGTTGACCACGCCGCCGGGGACGTCGGAGGTGTCCAGGACCTGGTAGAAGTCGGTGGCGGCGAGCGGGTGGCGCTCGGAGGGGATCACGACGACGCTGTTGCCCATGGCGATGGCCGGGGCCACCAGCGACACGAAGCCCAGGAGCGGCGCCTCGTCCGGGCAGGCGATCCCCACCACGCCGATGGGCTCGTTCATCGCCAGCGTGACGTTGCGGAAGGGGGTGCTGTGCACCGCGCCGTCCCACTTGTCCGCCCACGCGGCGTAGGTGTAGAGGCGGCGGATGGAAAGGTCCACCTCGCGCGCGGCGCCCGCCTCGTCGCCGGTGAGGGCGGCGATGCGGCGGGTGAACTCGTCGGCGCGGGCGGCCAGGTTCTCGGCCAGGTAGTAGATCACCTGGGCCCGGTTGTGCCCCGTCCCCTTGGCCCAGCCGGACGCCTTGTGCGCCGCCTCCACGGCGTTGCGGATGTCCTTGCGGTTGCCCAGCCCCACCTCGCCCACGGCGACGCCCTCGGCGCCGACCACGGGCATCGAGTAGCCGCTGTCCGGCCGCGCCTGCTTGCCGCCCACGTAGAGCTTGGCGGTGCGGTCGATGGGCGGGAGCGAGGGCGCGGAGGTGCGCGAGTGCGTGAGTGCGCTCACCGCGTCCGCGACCTTGCCGCGCGCCTTCTTCGCTACCCGTTCCCCGTTCCCCGTTCCCCGTTCCCCGCCCTCCTTCTCCCACTTCGCCTTCACGTACTCCCACAGCCCCTCGCGCCCGCCCTCGCGCCCGTAGCCGCTCTCGCGGTACCCGCCGAAGCCGGAGGCCGCGTCGAACAGGTTGGTGGAGTTCACCCACACCGTGCCCGCCTTGATGCGCGGGGCGATGTCCAGCGCCAGGTTGATGTTCTCCGTCCACACGCTGGCGGCCAGGCCGTACGGCGTGTTGTTGGCCAGCGCCACCGCCTCGTCGGGGGTGCGGAAGGTCATCAGCACGACGACGGGCCCAAAGATCTCCACCTGTGCCACGGTGGAGGCCGGCGACACGTCGGTGAGAAGCGTGGGGGGGAAGAAGCACCCCTCCTGCGGGCAGCTCCACGAGGGCTGCCAGAGGGTGGCTCCCTCCTCGCGGCCCTGCTCCACCAGCTGGCGGATCTTCTCGAGCTGCACGGGGGCCACGATGGCGCCGATGTCCACCGCCTTGTCCAGCGGATCGCCCACGCGCAGCGTCTCCATGCGCTCGCGCAGGCGGGTGACGAGGCGCTCGGCCACGCCCTCCTGCACCAGGATGCGCGAGCCGGCGCAGCACACCTGCCCCTGGTTGAACCAGATGGCGTCCACCACCCCCTCGATGACGCTCTCCAGGTCCGCGTCGTCGAAGACCACGAAGGGGCTCTTGCCGCCCAGCTCCAGCGAGAGCTTCTTCCCGCTCCCCGCCGTGGCGGCGCGGATGATCCGCCCGACCTCGGTGGAGCCGGTGAAGGCGATCTTGTCCACGTCCGGGTGCTCCACGAGCGCCGCGCCGGTGCGCCCGTCGCCCGTGACGATGTTGACGACGCCCGGCGGGAGCCCCGCGTCGCGGCACACGTCGGCGAAGAGGAGCGCGGTGAGCGAGGTGAACTCGGCCGGCTTCAGCACCACCGTGTTCCCCATCGCCAGCGCCGGCGCGATCTTCCACGACAGCATCAGGAGGGGGAAGTTCCAGGGGATGATCTGCCCCACCACGCCCAGCGGCGCGTAGCCGGGCATCTCCGTCTCCATCAGCTGCGCCCACCCGGCGTGGTGGTAGAAGTGCCGGGCCACCAGCGGGATGTCGATGTCGCGCGACTCGCGGATGGGCTTGCCGTTGTCCAGCGACTCCATCACCGAGAAGAGGCGCGAGTGGCGCTGGATGTGGCGGGCGATGGCGTACAGGAAGCGCGCGCGGCCGTGCCCGCCCAGCGCCTGCCACCCCGGCAGGGCGGCGCGCGCGGCGGCCACCGCGGCGTCCACGTCCTCGGCGCCGCCCTGGGCCAGGCGGGCGAGCGGCTTGTTGGTGGCGGGGTTGTGAGTGTCGAAGTACTCGCCGCCCCGTGGCTCACGCCACTCCCCGTCGATGAAGAGCTGGGTGGTGCCGCCCCGCTCTTCCAGCCAGCGCAGCGCGGGCGTCGCGCTCTCGGGGGCGGGGCCGTATTCCATGGTGTCGAAGATCTCGGCGATGCTCATCGGTCGGGTCCATCCGGAGGGTGGCGGGCGCGGGAGCCGCGCTGGAACAAGTATACAGCGGGGCGGACGCGCGCGCACGCGGGAGCAGCTCTCCTCCGTGTCTCCGTGTCTCGGTGTGACCCCCGTTGTTCGCCGGTATCGCCCTTGCACCCCGGCCACGGCTCACACTTCGACGGACGCTGATGACTGATCCCACACCTTCACTGCCCACCGAGTACGGCTACTTCGACGCGCAGGGGCCGCACGCCGCCACGCGCGAGGAGCTGGTGCGGATGTGCCGCGAGGAGCTCATCCCCCGGCTGGTGTGGACGCCCGAGTCGCCCGAGCCCATGCCGCCGGAGGAGGTGCCGTTCCTGCTGGAGGCGATCCGCGGGCGGCTGGCGGGGGGCGCGAAGACGCAGGCCATCATCGTGGGCGCCATCGTGGCCGTGCTCGCCTTCCAGAAGCTGCAGGAGGGGGAGCTCTACCTGGGCTCGCCCTGGCCCGTGTATCTCCTGTTCGGGGTGATCTGGGCCGGGCTGCGGGTGCGCGAGTGGCACACGTCGCGGCGGCTGACGCCGCAGGGGTTCCGTGACCTGGTGCGCCAGGCGGAGGAGTCCGCGGTGCTGCGGCGGGTGCCGGTGGTGTACCTGCGCTGGGTGGCGGGATTGATCGTGGTGGGCGGCGTGGCGCAGGGGGTGGCCGCGCTCGGCGGGCTTCCCGAGCACGCGCAGCTGGGCGGCGCCATGGTGCCGGAGGCCATCCGCGGCGGCCAGTGGTGGCGGCTGCTCACCTGCGGGTTCCTGCACGGCGACCTGATCCACTTCGGCGTCAACTTCATGGCGCTCCTCTCGCTGGGGCGCGAGACGGAGGTGCTGGCCCACCGCGCGTACGTGCCGCTGGTGTTCCTGGCCGGCGTGCTCGCCGGGTCGCTGGCCAGCTTCGCGGTTCCGCCGGATGTGCCCTCGGTGGGCTCGTCCGGCGGGCTGATGGGGCTGATCGGGTTCCTGGGAGTGCTCGGCTACCGGCGGCGCGAGGCGGTGCCGGCCGGCTTCCTCAACATGGTGCTGCTGAACGTGGCCGTGATCGCCGGGATCGGGATCGTGGGCTTCGGGCTGGTGGACAACGCCGCGCACGGCGGCGGGCTCGCGGCCGGCGCCCTCATCGGCGCGCTCTTCATCCCCACGGCCCGCGCGCGGCCGGTGTGGACCGCCGGGCGCGGGGTGCAGGCGGCGGGCAAGGCGGCGCTGGGGATTCTCGTGCTGGGCGCGGCGTGGACGGCGGTGGTGGTGGCGTTGCCGGTCCTGTGAACTGCCAATGTCACACAGAGGCACGGAGACACGGAGAAGAACTTCATCTCCGTGTGCCCGGCTGTTATACTAGGATGTGGCGAGCACGGGATTCGCAAGTGCTTTCGCCGTTCCACGTTGTCCCTGAACGGCACCCTGAGATGAGCAACACGATTCGAATCTTTTCCGCGGCCCTGCTGGCATTGGCGTTCGCCGCGCCGGCACGCGCGCAGGACGGCCCCCGCGCTCCCGAGAGCGCCGACACCGGCCGCGTCGCCTCCCTCACGGACGACCGTCCGCGCGGGCTGGTGACCACCGATGAGCTCATCGAGGACCGCCTGCGCCGCATGGGCGTGGTGAACCCCGACCCGGCGCCGCGCCGCCCCACCTCGCGCGCGGACTCGCTGGCCTGGGAGCGCCACCGCCGCGCCGCCGCCAATGCCACGGGCAAGCGCATCGTGGTGTCCATCTTCGACCGGCGCCTGTGGCTGATCGAGGGCGCCGACACCCTCCTCTCGGCCCCCGCGGGCGTGGGGATGGGGATGGTGAGGACGACGGGCGGGCGCCTGATCGACTTCTCCACCCCGCGCGGACGCCGCACCGTCATCAAGATGGAGGAGAACCCGCTCTGGATTCCGCCCGACTGGCACTACCAGTCGCTGGCCGACCGGGTGCGCCAGTTTCCGGCCGGCGGCGTCGCGCTCAAGGAGGGCGGGCGCGTCATCCGGCGCGGCGACAAGCTGGGGATCCTCAAGGACGGCGAGTTCGAGGTCCTGCCGCCCGAGCACCCGCTGATGTGGGATGGGACGCTCTACATCCCCCCCTTCGGCACGGTCAACCGGCGCGTGCCGGAGGTGCTGGGCAAGTTCAAGCTGGACACGGGCGACGGGTACTTCATCCACGGCACCAACGACCCCATCGCGATCGGCTTCCCGGCCACGCACGGGTGCATCCGCCTGGACGAGGAGCCGCTCACCTTCCTGTACGAGCACGCGAAGGTGGGGATCCCGGTCTACCTCTACTGAAAAAGCGGGCTCACACAGAGACACGGAGGCACAGAGAAGAAGTTCGTCTCTGTGCCTCCGTGTCTCTGTGTGAGCCCGCCGTTTACGCCATGGGATGGCGATGCGATGCGGAGTAGCGGCCGGTGACGTGGTGCTCCAGCTGGCGCTCGATGTCGTTGAGGAGCGACGAGGCGCCGAAGCGGAAGCGGTCCGCCTCCAGCCAGCGGCGGCCGAGCTCCTCCTTCATCATCATCAGCCAGTCCAGCGACTGCTTGGCGGTGCGGATGCCCCCCGCGGGCTTGAAGCCCACCTCGTGCCCCGTGCGGTCGCGGTACTCGCGGATGCAGCGCGCCATCACCAGCCCCACCGGGAGCTCGGCGTTGCGCGACTCCTTCCCCGTGGAGGTCTTGATGAAGTCCGCGCCGGCCATCATCGCCACCACCGAGGCGCGGGCCACGTTGCGCAGCGTCGCCAGCTCGCCGGTGGCCAGGATGGCCTTGAGGTGAGCGGCGCCGCACGCCTCGCGGAACGCCTTCACCTCGTCGTACAGCGCCTGCCAGTTGCCCGTGAGCACGTGCTCGCGGGTGATGACGATGTCGATCTCCTCCGCGCCGTCGGCCACCGAGGCGTGGATCTCTTCCACGCGCTGGCGGAAGGGCGAGAGGCCCGCCGGGAAGCCGGTGGAGACGGCGGCCACCGGGATGCCGGAGCCCTCCAGCGCCTCGACGGCGGTGGCGACGAAGCGGTGGTAGACGCAGACCGCGCCGCAGCGGATGGGGAGCTCCGTGGCGCCCAGCGCGTCCAGGATCTCCGGGCGCAGCGGGTGGCGGGCCTTGGCGCACAGGCGGCGCACCGTTCCCGGCGTGTCGTCGCCGGAAAGGGTGGTGAGGTCCATCAGCGTGATGGCGCGCAGCAGCCAGGCCGCCTGCCACTGCTTCTTGACCGTGCGCCGCCCGGGCAGCGTGGCCGCGCGCCGCTCCACCGCGCTGCGGTTGACGCGCACGGAGCTGACCCAGTCCAGGTCCAGCGGCACGCCGGGGTTGCGGTCGTCGTGGACCACGAGGGAGGTGCCGGATGGTACGGCGACGAGTCGGTTGGGTTGCGTAGCCATGGTGCGTCGATCGCTGGTGAAGAGTCCCGCCTAACATACCGCGTGCATCCCCACAAAAACAGAGAGGCACGGAGACGCCTTCATCTCCGTGCCTCCGTGTCTCTGTGTGAGCCCTATACCGTCGTCAGCGCCTCGCGCCAGCGGATCAGCCGCGGGGCCAGCGTGCTCCCCCCAGCCGCGGGGCGGTAGGCGGAGAGCGAGACGAGCGACGGGCGCTGGAAGGAGCGCCAGCGGCGCGTCCCCACCTGGTCGCCGGTGTCGCGGGCCAGCGTGTGGAGGCGGCTGCGCGCGTGGTCCTTTTGCGGCGCGTCGCCCCAGGCAAGGGCGGCGAGCATCGCCTCGCGCGCGGCGGGGGCGTCGCCCATGGTGAGCACCACGCCGGCCAGGGCGTGGGCCACGCGCGCCCGGTCCACCCCGTCGGCGAAGCGGGCGGCGGCCAGGCACAGGTCGCGCGCGGCTCCGCGGCGGTCGCCCCGGGCGCGGCGCACGGCGGCGCGCTCCTCCAGCCCCACCGCGGCCGACTCGCCGTCGCCCGCCCGCAGCGCCGCGCGGACGGCGCGGGTGAGCCCCCGCTCCGGGTCCGCGCCGACCACGGCCTCGCCCACCGAGGCCAGCCGCGCGATCACGCCCGAGCCGCCGTCCAGGTCGCGCGCCGCGCAGTAGAGCGCCAGCGCCCGCTCGCGATCGCCCAGCTTGCGGGCGAGACGCGCCGCGTGCAGCGCCGTGGAGGACGACGCGGTGTCCAGCTCCAGCGCCAGCGAGACGGCGGCGTTCGCCTCGGGAAGACGGCGTGTGCGCTCCAGCTCGCAGGCGTACTGCACCAGCGGGGCGGCCACGCGCGCGCAGGGATCGTCCAGCTCCAGCACCGCCAGCACGCGCGTGAGGATCGACTTCTCCGGGGAGCGCTCCAGCCCCTCCACCTCGCGGCGCGCGCGGCGCAGGACGAACTCGTCGTCCGTGGCGGCGGAGGCCCGCTCCACGGCCGCGAGCACCAGCGCGCCCGCCGCCGCGCGCCGGGCCCGCTCGCCGCGCTCGGTCTCTGAGATCTGCCGGAGCGCGCCGGCCGCCGCTGAGAGG
>DASVSA010000559.1:0-2925 GCA_036388335.1 Longimicrobium sp.
CGGCGACGCCGACGCGGCGGACCCCCGGGAAGCGTCGCGGGCGGGGGAGTAAAAGCAGGCTCACACAGAGGCACGGAGACACGGAGAGAAACGCTTCTCCGTGTCTCTGTGCCTCTTTTCAGACCACGTCGCGCAGCAGCACCTGAAGCGCCTCGCGGGCGCGCATCACCCGCATCTTGAGGGCGCTGATCCCCGTTTCCAGGCGCACGGCCATCTCCTCGTAGGAGAGGCCCTCGACGTGCTTCAGGAGGAAGGCCTCGCGCTGCGCCTCGGGGAGGCGGGCGAGGGCGCTCTCCACCACGCGGCCAAGCTCGGTGCGCTCCAGGACGGCCACCGGGTCTTCGTGGTCGGCGGTGGTGGCCGTGTCGTCGCGCAGCTCCACCGTGTGCTGGCGGCGGTTCTTGAGCCAGTCGCGGCAGCGGTTGCGCAGGATGCGGAAGACCCACGCCGCGAAGCGCGACGGCTCGTTGCAGGTGTGGAGGCGGGTGTAGGCCTTCACCAGCGAGTCCTGCACCAGGTCGGCGGCGGCGTCCGAGTCGCCCACCATGCCCACGGCATGACGGAAGAGAGCGTCCTGGTAGCGCTCTACCAGGATCGCATAGCGCTCCCCCTCGCCGTTCAGGATGCGCTGGATCAGCTCCTCGTCGCTCGTATCGTGCACGGGCGGGGGGATATGGAAAAACGGGGCCGCCAGTTCGGCGGCCCGGCGCGCCCCCCGTTTCACCTTGCGAGCCCCAGAGGGCGTTGCTATGTTGGCCCGCCCCCGCTGGCCCGGATGCTGCACCGCCGCGGGGTGCCCATCGGGGGCACCGCGGCAAGCCGCGGGGAGCCGACCAATCTACGTTCGAATACGCGCTTGAGGAAGCGGAAATGGCCGCCAAGGGTCTTGAAGGGGTAGTCGTCGGCCAGTCGAGGCTGAGCTGGATCGACGGGGCGAACGGGGAGCTGATCTACGGGGGGTACGACATCGACGACCTCGCGCGGAACACCACTTTCGAGGAAGTCTGCTACCTGCTGTGGAACGGGGAGCTCCCCAACCAGCAGCAGCTCGACGAGCTCAGCGGGCAGATCGCGGCGCAGCGCCGCCTGCGCCCCGAGATCCTCGAGATGATCCGCGCCTTCCCCAAGGACGCGGACCCGATGGCGGTCCTCCGCACCATCACCTCCGCGCTGGGGATGTACGACCCCGACTCCGACGACAACTCGGAGCCGGAGCTGCGCCGCAAGGCGATCCTCCTCACCGCCCAGCTCCCCACCGTCACGGCCGCGTACGACCGCGTCCGCCGCGGCCTGGAGCCGGTGGAGCCCAAGGACGAGCTGGGCACGGCGGCCAACTTCCTCTACATGCTCAACGGGGAAGAGGCCAACGAGACGCGCATCAAAACCATGGATGTGGCGCTCGTGCTTCACGCCGAGCACGGGATGAACGCGTCGACCTTCGCGGCGCGCGTCACGGCCGGCACCCTGTCGGACATGTACTCCGCGATCACCTCGGCCATCGGCACCCTCAAGGGTCCGTCGCACGGCGGGGCGAACGTGGAGGTGATGAACATGCTCCGCGAGATCGACGAGAGCGGCACCTCGCCCAAGGAGTGGGTGCGCGAGGCGCTGGGGAGCGGGCGGCGGGTGATGGGCTTCGGCCACCGCGTGTACAAGGCCACCGACCCGCGCGCCACCGTGCTGCGCGAGCTGGCCGACAAGATCATGGCCGAGGCGGGCGACACCAAGTGGCTGGACCTGTCGGACCAGATCCGCACGGTGATGGGCGAGGAGATGGAGGCCAGGGGGAAGAAGATCTACCCCAACGTGGACTTCTTCTCGGCCTCGGTCTACACGACGCTCGGCATCGGGATGGACCTGTTCACCGCCGTGTTCGCCATGGCGCGCACGCCGGGGTGGACGGCCCACCTCTTCGAGCAGTACGCCAACAACCGCCTGATCCGCCCCGAGGCGGAGTACGTGGGCCCCCGCGACCTGCGGGTGAAGCCGATCGGCGAGCGGTAAGCCTTCCAAAAAGGCGATCTCACACAGAGACACAGAGGCACAGAGAGATGAAGACTCCTCTGTGTCTCTGTGTCTCTGTGTGAGCCCTGACCCAAACTTCAGCACGAGCCTAGACCATGTCCGACTGGCAGCCCACGCCCCCGACGGGCGGCGAGCGCATCGAGATCCGCGGTGGCGCCCTGCAGGTACCCGATCAGCCCATCCTCCCCTTCATCGAGGGCGACGGGACCGGGCCCGACATCTGGGCGGCTTCGCAGCCCGTGTTCGACGCGGCCGTGGAGCGCGCCTACGGCGGCAAGCGCCGGATCCACTGGATGGAGGTGCTCGCCGGCGAGAAGTCGTTCAACCAGACGGGGAGCTGGCTTCCCGACGCCACGCTCGACGCCTTCCGCGGCTACCTGGTGGGGATCAAGGGTCCGCTCACCACCCCCGTGGGCGGCGGCATCCGCTCGCTGAACGTGGCGCTGCGCCAGGTGCTCGACCTTTACGCCTGCGTCCGCCCCGTGCGCTGGTTCGAGGGGGTGCCCTCGCCCGTCAAGCGCCCCGGCGACGTGGACATGGTGATCTACCGCGAGAACACGGAAGACATCTACGCCGGCATCGAGTTCGAGGAAGGGACCGAGGACGCGGCCCGCTTCTCCCAGCTCCTGGCCGAGCACTTCGGCGCCCGCTTCAAGAAGGTCCGGTTCCCCGAGAGCAGCGGCTTCGGCATCAAGCCGGTGTCGCGCGAGGGGACGGAGCGGCTGGTGCGCGCGGCCATCGAGTACGCCCTGGGCAACGGGCGCCGCTCGGTGACGCTGGTGCACAAGGGCAACATCATGAAGTTCACCGAGGGCGCCTTCAAGACGTGGGGCTACGAGCTGGCCGAGCGCGAGTTCGGCGAGCGCACCTTCACGTGGGCCCAGTACGACCGCATCAAGG
>DASVSA010000560.1:0-31949 GCA_036388335.1 Longimicrobium sp.
CCATCGCGAGGCAGTGCGGGGTATCATGGGGGCAGAAGCGCCACTCGGAACCCCTGCTGTCGCACGTCCTTTGCCGCACCATCCCCGCACCCCCTGCCGTGCATCTGCCACACGTCGCCCGCTTCGCGGGCGGGGGCGCCGGGCCACGGGAAACGTTTAAAGTCCCTGCGCCCGGCGCTCCGAAACACCGGCCCCGTGCCGGGCGTGGTTCGTTCCGCATCCACAAAGGTGCAGGAGCAGTTGACCGGCACCACGAATGCGATGCTTAAAGAGGTCTACGACGAGGTACCGTTCGACGAGCTTGCGGAGGCCATGGAAACGCTCCGCTTGGCACGCAGAAGGGCCTAACGGGTCTTTGACACCACCTGTTGGCACCTTCGCATTTCGGGCGGGAAGGCATCACAGACGTAAGAGAGCGCGGTGCAATCACTTACGAGACGCGCCGATGTTCGCAGGGCCGCCCCACCGAAACACGAAGTACCCTGCGGGGACTACAACCTTCCGGCTCCGTCCGGAGGGCTAAGTCCGCGCAGGCGGACTTCGTGTACTTGTTGCAGCGAATTTATTCGCCCGCAACCAAGAGCGTGAAGCCACAGAGGCACGGGAATCAGATAACCTCCGTGCCTCTGTGCCTCTGTGTGAGCCCGATCAGTATTGCAGTGCCGGCTGCCTGTACTGCTTCAGGAAGATCCAGATGAAGCGCGGGGTGGTGACGAGGTAGCGCCTCCCCAGGCGGCGCGGCTCGGTGGCGGCGCGGTACATCCACTCCAGGCCGCGCGTCTGCATCCACTTCGGCGCGCGGCGGATCATCCCCGCCACGAAATCGAAGGTCGCGCCCACACCCAGGGCGACGGGGACGCCCAGCGCCTCGCGGTTCTCGTACATCCACAGCTCCTGCTTGGGAGCGCCCAGCGCCACGAAGAGGATGTGGGGCGCGGCGTCCCGGACGGCGGCCAGCACCCGCTCGGCTTCCGCGGGGTCGCTCTCGAAGCCGACGGGCGGGCAGCAGGTGCCGGCGATGCGCAGGCCGGGGTGGCGCGCCTCCACCACCCGCGCCGCCTGCTCGGCCGCGCCGGGCCGGCCGCCCAGCAGGAAGATGCGCAGGCCCGTGCCGGCGGCGGCGGCGCTCACCTCCTGGAACAGGTCGATCCCGCTCACCTTCTCCGGGAGCGGGGTGCCCAGCAGGCGCGAGGCCCACACCAGCGACATCCCGTCGGGGAGCGACAGCCAGGCCGAGCGGTACACCGCACGGAACTCCTCCACGTCCTGCAGCAGCGCCACGTGGTGAGCGTTGGGAGTGACGACGAGGGCGGGAGGGCCGCCCCTCTCCGCCCTCTCCACGATGCGGCGCACGGCCTCGTCCATCCCGCAGGGGTCCACCCCCGCGCCGCAGACGTTGATCCTCTCGGCGGCCATTCCGCCGGCTCAGCTCCCCGAGGGGGCCGCCACGACCGCCCTGGAAGGCGCCGCCGCCGACGACTCCCGCGCCCGGATGATCCGGTCGATCCCCGTGTGCTTGCGCTGGAAGGCCTCCCACAGACGCGCGAACGCCGGGCGCGGCGCGGCCATGCACGCCGTCCAGAATCCCACCAGCAGCACCCGGTCGCGGGCGCTGAACGACGGGTCCGCCAGCGTGGAGCGCATCAGCCGGCGGTAGGCGCGCAGGCGCGACGCGGGGGTGCCCGCCAGCTTCTCCAGCGCGAAGGCGTTGCGCGCGAAGTAGGTGTTCATCTCGGCGGCCCGCTCCAGCCCGAAGTGGCTGACGATGGTGTGCTCCAGCTTCACCGTGTAGCGCAGCCCCTCGGCCGTCGCGAAGCGCTTGAGGTAGTTGCCCTCCGCGTGCATGCGGTACTCGCCCAGCGGCTCCTGCAGCGCCCGCACGGGCGCGAGCAGGCTGGCCCCCATGGTGAGGTACGCGTCCGCCGCGTCGCGGAACGGGCGCGTGGCCATGGGCAGGAGCTGCCGGAAGACGTCCGCGCGGATCACCACGCCCGAGGTCGCGGGGGCCACGTGGCGAGTGGTCCGCGACACCTGCTCGCGCAGGTCACCCTCCGAAAGCTTCGCGCGCATGGGGCGCACGTCCCCGGTGCGGCGCCCCTCCTCGTCCATCACGTAGAGCGGGTGGACGATCATCCCCGCGGCCGGATCGGCCGTGACGGCGCGGAGCACCTCGGCCAGCTTGGACGGGAGGAGGCGGTCGTCCGAATCCAGCAGCACCACGTAACGCCCCTCGCAGAGCGCGAACCCGTGCTCCAGCGCGGCGGACTGCCCGCCGTTCTCGGTCGATACGAAGACGACGCGGTTGGGGCGGGAGAGGCGCGCGATCCAGCCGGACACCACCTCGCGGGTGTCGTCGGTGGAGCCGTCGTCCACCACCACCAGCTCCCAGTCCGCGCAGCTCTGCGCGGTCACGGAGTCCAGCGTCTCCAGGATGTAGCGCGCCTGGTTGTACGCCGCGATCAGCACCGAAAAGGTGGCGCTCACGCCGCCACCTCGCCGTCCCGGCGGAGGAGGGCCGAGCACACGGTGGCCACGTAAAGCGCCCAGAAGATGTTGTTGGGAGTGGCCAGCATCGTTTCCGTGAAGTTGTAGACCAGCATGAACGCGAGGTACAGCCCCGGCCAGAACCCCTCCGGCGTCGTCGTCTCCCGCACGGCCCTGAACGAGCGGGCCAGCGCGAACGCGAACCCCGCCGCGAAGAGCGCGATCCCCGCCACGCCGAGCTGCAAGCCCAGGTCCAGGTACCCGTTGTGCGCCCCGGGCGTGTCCCAGCCGATCTCGGCCAACGCCCTGGCGGACGGCCCCTGCCACCCCAGCCAGAACGCGCTGTACCCGTACCCCGTCCACGGGCGCTCGGCCATGCTGCGGATGAGCGTCGCCCACATCTCGGTACGGCCGGTGAGCGTGGGGTCCTTGCCCATGGCCAGCAGCGCGGATTCCACGTTGGTGGCCAGCCACACGGCCACGCTGCCCCCCGCAAGTACGAAGCCGATGGCGATGGGCACCGCCAGCGTGTACGTGAGCCGCAGCGTGCGGAAGAGCGCCGCCAGCACCGCGAACACCAGCAGGATGGTGAGCGCGGACTTGGAGGTGGAGAGGAGGACCAGGGCCACCGAGAGCAGCGCGCCCGCCGTCCCGATCCAGCGTCTCCTCAGCGTTGGGCGCAGGATGAGGAAGACGACGGTGCTCAGCGCCATCATCTGCCCCAGCGTGTTCTTCTCGGTATAGATCCCCTGCCACGCCCCCGCGTGCACCAGCTGGTCGACTCCGTACGACGGCAGCGCCACGGCGAACACCACGCTCAGCACGGCCGCGATCCCCAGCGCCGTGGCCACGCGCACCAGCAGCGTGCGGGTGTCGTAGCGCGCCGCCAGCAGCAGGCCGAACGCGGTGGTGCCCAGGAACGCGAAGCTGCGCCGGAGGGTGATGTCCGGCGCGCTGGACCAGTAGGTGGATCCCAGGGCGAGCGCCACCAGCGCCACCGCCGGCCAGTGCCGCGCCGCCGCCGTCACGGCCGCCCGCCAGTGCACCAGCAGGAGGAAGAGCGAGCCCGCGTGCAGCGAGGCGAACATCAGCCGCAGCGTCATGTTCGACTCGTACCCGTCGCCGCCGCCGCCCGGGCCGCTGCTCTCCAGCAGGAGCGGGACGAGCGCCTGGGAGAAGAGGAAGAGCGTGGCGACGACGAACAGCGTCTCCGCGCGCAGAAAGGTGGCGAGCGCGAGCTCGTTCAGCGCCGCCCTGCGCGGCGGCACCGGGCGGCGGACGGGCGGAGCTGCCGGCCGGGGCGGGGTGCGGAGCTTAGCGTCCATCCGTCGTGCGGTATTCGCTGTACTGGAGCCCCGCCATCCCGGCCAGGTTGCCGGCGCCGAAGCTCATGTACCAGAGCGACCTCACCACCATGTGCCGCCCGAAGAGCCAGGAGACGGGGAGCAGGGCAACGCCGGCGGCGATCCGCGCCACCCCCTTGGCCACCCGCATCCCGCCGGCGCGCGCCGAGGGCTGGAACTCGCGCTCGCACGCGCTCCAGGTGTTCGCGCCGCGGTACACGCGCAGCAGGATCCAGCGCACGCGCGTGCGGCTGCGGGGGATCCACTCGTACGCCACGGCGTCATCCGCCCACACCATCACGCGCCCCGCGTTGGCCAGGCGCAGGAAGAGGTGAGTGTCCTCGCCGCCCGTGAGCGCGAACCGCTCGTCGAACGGCGGGTCCATCCCTTCGAGGGCAGCCGTGCGGATCAGCACGTTCCCGGCGCCCGGATCGACGCGGCGGAAGCCCGTGGGGTCGCGGCGCGGCGTGAAGAACTTGCCGCGGATCACCCACTCGGGCGCGCCCTCCTCGAACCGCTCCAGGACCGGGCCGGAGACCACGTCCGCCGTGTACTCGCCCTGCACGCGGAGGAGCTCGTCGAGCCAGCCCGGCTCGGGGACCTCGTCGTCGTCGATGAAGGCGATGAAGTCGGAGTCGCGCGTGGCCGCTACCGCGCGGTTGCGGGCCTGCGAGACCCCGCGCCGCGGCTCGTGCTCGTAGCGCAGCGGCCAGCGCAGGCGGGCGCGCCACTCGTCGCACAGGGCGGCGGCGGAGCCGGCGGGATCGTTGTCCACCACCACCACTTCCAATCGCGGAATCGGCGACTTCTGGAAATTCAGGGCGTTAAGCCCCTCCAGCAGGCGCGCCAGCCCCAGGGGCCGCAGGTACGTCGTGACGCAGACGGACACCTTCATGATCGCCCCCCAGCCGTCTCGGCGAGCGTGCGCTGCATCTGCAGCAGGCGGCGGCGCTGGGGGCTCATGAGGCCCATCCGCGCCAGCGTCTGCACCAGCATCTCTTTTCGCTCCAGGCCCAGGATGCGGACCACCAGGCGTCCTGCGGGGGTGGGGGATACGGGGCGGCGGCTCCCCAGCTCCTCGCCACGGCGCAGGCAGGCGCGGGCCATCTCCCGGTGCCCGCTCTGGAACCCGAGCAGCGCCGCCCGCTGGTAGCCGAGGCCGAGTGAAGGCGCGAACGGCGCCAGCCGATGCTGCGCCTCCAGGATCTCCGCCAGCTTGTCCAGCACGCGCACCTGCGAGCGCAGCTTGTGCTCCTGCAGAAAGGTCTGGCTCACCGAGACGTGCGCCGCGTCGTGCCAGCGGTAGAGCGCCTCACCGCCGGCGGCGCAGACGGGGCGGGCCCCCAGCGCCAGCGCCCGCATCATCAGGTCGCCGTCGTCGTTCAGCGTGAGCGTTTCGTCCCACCCGCCCGTCAGCTCGTACGCGTCGCGGCGCCAGAGCACGGCGCAGGGGGGCGCCCAGGCCGTCCCCTCCACCCAGCCGCGCAGCGCCACGTCGGGGTCGGACTCGGGGAGCGGGGCATCGGCCGGCCCGGTCTCCCAGGCTCCCGACGCGTTGCGCCGCAGCCGCATCCACGGGCAGAAGGCGACGGCGAGGGGTCGATCCTCAACCGCCTGCACGAGCGCCGCCAGCGTGCCGGGCGCGATCACGTCGTCCGCGTCCAGGAACATGAGCAGCTCGCCGCGCGCTCCCTCCACCCCCCGGTTGCGCGCGTGGCAGCCGCCCCGGTTCTCATCCAGGCGGATGGCGCGCACCCGGTCTGGGTACCGTTTGGTATATTCGCGCACGATCTCCCACGAGCCGTCGCGCGACGCGTCGTCCACGATGACGTGCTCCACCCGCGGATACGACTGCGCCAGCACCGACTCGATCGTCTCCGCGATGAAGGGCTCGGCGTTGTGGCAGGGCGTCACCACCGTGATGCGGGTCATTGTGCCGGCTCCGCGGCGCGAACGGCGCGCTCCAGGCGCAGCGCGCGCCGGCGGCGGGGCGTGGTGACTCCCATCTCCGCCAAACTCTTTGCCAGGCTCTCCTTGCGCTCCAGCCCGAGGAGGCGCTCCAGCACGCGGCCCACGGGGTTGGTGGAGATGAGGCGCGGTCCGGTGAGCGCGCGGCCCTTGCGCAGGCACTCGCGCGCCAGGTCGCGGAAGCCCATCTGGAAGCCGTGGAGCGCCGCCTTGTGATACGAGCGGGAGAGCAGGTCGGCGTAGTCCGCCAGCCGCCCGCGACGCTCCAGCTCGGCCGCGAGCTTGTCCAGCACGCGCATGGACGAGCGGAAGCGCGCCTCGGAGATGCCGCTGCTCACGGACGCGCGCGTCCCCTCGAACGAGCGGTAGTAGCCCACGCCCGAGCGCGCCCTCACCAGCCGGGCGCCGCGCGCGTAGGCGTGGAGGAGCAGGTCCGTGTCCTCGTCGCGCACCATCTCCTCGTCGTACCCCTCGGTGAGCTGGTACGCGTCGCGCCGCCAGAGCGTGGAGCAGGTGGGCGGCCACGCGGTGTGCAGGAGAAAGGCGCGGAAGAGGTCCGTGTCTTCGTCCGGGATGCCGATGTCGCGCGGAGCCTCCGCCCAGCGCCCGTCCGCCCCCCTCCGCCACCCCTTGCAGTCGCAGAAGCTCACCGCGAGCGGCCGGTCCGCCACCGCATCGGCCAGGGCCGCAAGCGTGTCCGGCGTCACCAGGTCGTCCGCGTCCAGGAACATCAGCAGCTCCCCGCGGGCGACCTCCACCCCGCGGTTGCGCGCGTGGCTGGGCCCGCGGTTCCGCTCCACGCGCACCCCGCGCACCCGGCCCGGGTAGCGCGCCTCGTAGCCGCTCACCACCTCCCACGAGCCGTCGGTGGACGCGTCGTCCACGATCACGTGCTCCACGTGGGGATACGTCTGCGCCAGCACCGACTCGATGGTCTCGCCGACGAAGCTCTCGGCGTTGTGGCAGGCCGTCACCACGGAGATGAGCGCGCTCACGGGGCCACCGGGGGGATGAACACGTCCAGGTACGCGCCGCTGAGGATGCCGCGCAGGTTGCTGCGCGCGCGGCCCACGGCGGGCGGCGAGTCCGCCAGCATGCGGTTGACCATGAAGGGCGCGTCCAGCTGCAGCGATCCCGTGCCGAACAGGCGGCCCAGGAACGGGTTCCGCTCCAGCACCTTCGCCAGGAACGCCCGGTCCACCCCCACGGCGTCGTACGGGAAGGCAAAAGGCACGCGCTCGCCGCCCGTGATCTCCGCTACCACGCGGCACGACTCCACGATCTCGTGCTCGATGCGGTCCTCGCCCCGCGTGGAGCCCATGTGCCAGTGAAGGCGCGTGTGCCCGCCGATGGTGAAGCCCTCGCCGGCCATCTGCCGCACCTGCTCCTTCGTCAGGTAGGGGCGCTCGGCGGCCAGGAAGCCGTCCACGTCCACTTCCAGCCGCGCGCACAGCCGGTCGAGGATCTCCTCGGCGCCCGAGTCCGGGTCGCGGATGGCGCGGCGGATCCAGGTGGTGAACCCCGCCGCGGGCGCTCCCGCCTCGCGCGCCGTCTCCGCCACGATGCGGCTCCCCTCCGGACCGCGCCGCCCGGCCGCGTCCTGGCAGAGCGAGACGCGGTTGAAGGCGAGCATGCGCCGGTTGTCCAGCACGCCCGTATTCACGAAGAAGGTGCAGGGAAGCCCGTGCTTGAGGAGGAGGGGCCTCACCACCGAGAAGCACTCCGCGTAGCCGTCGTCGAAGCTCAGGTGCACGCGGTTGGGACCCGGCGCGCCCCCCAGCAATTCCGCGTACGACACCACGCGGAAGTTGCGCTTGAGGAACACCAGGTCCGCCTCGAACTGCTCGGGATTCTTGTACGGGTAGAGGTGCGCCACGTGCGGCAGCCTGCGCTCCGACACCACGTGGTAGCAGAGGCCCACCACCTCGCGCGGAAGGAGCCGCCCGTACACCTGCAGCGGGAGGAGGCGCAGCAGGTAGGTGCCGGCGCGGCGGCTGATCATGGCTCGCATGGGCACTAGCGGGGCGCGGAGGGGCTTCCCGCCTGCGGCTCGATGCGGGCGAAAAGCTTGCGCATCTGGAAGGTCTGCCGCCGCTCGGGGGTGGCGACGCCGTAGCGCGCCAGCGCCTGCACCACGCGCTCCTTGCGCTCAAGCCCCAGCAGGCGCTCCAGCGCGCGCCCCACGCGCTTGGGCGAGAGGATGCGCGGCCCGGCCATCTCGTCGCCGCGGCGCAGGCACTCGCGCGCGAGCTCGGTGTGGCCCTGCTGGAAGCCGCGCAGCGCGAGCTGGTGGTAGACGTTCCCCACCATCGCCCGCAGCTCGCCGGCCCGGCCGTGGCGCTGGATCTCGCGCCACAGCATCTCCACCACGCGCACGGAGGACTGGAGCTTCGCGATGGCCACGCCGCGCGTCACCGAGATCCCCAGGCCGCCCTGCAGCCGGTAGAACGAGCACCCTTCATCCGCGCGGACGATGCGGGCGCCGAGCGAGTACGCGCGCAGCATGATGTCGTCGTCCTGCTCGCGCGCCAGCCCCTCGTCCCACCCGCCGGTGCGCTCGTACACGTCGCGCCGCCAGAGCACCGACGAGGTGGGGGCCCAGGCGGAGCCCTCCAGCCAGACGCGGAAGAGGTCGGCGCCCGGCTCGGGGAGGGGGAGCGACGCGGGGGTCTCCCGCCACTCGCCGTCCACCTGCTCCAGGTGCATCCAGTCGCATGCGGCGATCCCGTCCGGCCGGTCGCGCACGGCCTCCACCAGCGCCGCGACGCTGGGGGGGCTCAGCACGTCGTCCGCGTCCAGGAACATCAGGAACTCGCCCCGCGCCGTCTCGGCTCCGCGGTTGCGCGCGTGGCAGCCGCCCCGGTTGCGCTCCATCCGCAGCGCAGTGACGCGCCCCGGATGACGAGCGGCCACCTCCTCGATCACCGTCCACGAGTCGTCGGTCGACGCGTCGTCCACCACCACCAGCTCCAGCGGCTGGTACGTCTGCGCGAGCGCCGACTCCATGGCCTCGGCCACGAACTCGGCGCCGTTGTGGCAGGGCATCACCACCGAGACGAGCGTCATGGCGCCACGCGCTGGAGGTGGAGGATGCGGATCGCCACGTTGTGGAGCGGCGACGGGAGGCGCGCCAGCATCGAATCGAACCGGGCGAAGAGCCCCGCGGGGCGCACGGCGTCGGGGAGCAGGAAGATGGCGAGCGGCACCGCGACGGCGCAGGTGGCCAGCAGCGCCGCGAAGATCCACCCGCTCGCGTAGCCGGCCCGCTCCAGCCCCGTCCGCACCAGCAGCGCCGCCGCGCCCACCAGCGCCGCCACCAGCACGCCGGGAAGCTGCGCCAGCAGGAACTCCTTCCAGCCGCGCCCCACGATGCGCAGCGCCAGCGACGCCATCGCCACGTACATGTAGAGGATGGCGGCGAACACGCCCAGCGCCACCCCCGGCACTCCCCACCTCGTCCCGGCCACCGCGCCGATCACCACCAGCACGGCGTACACCACCTGCCTGCGCAGCTCCGAGTACACGAAGCCGGCGGCGTAGGTCACGGAGCCCGCCAGGTGGTAGATGGCGCGCAGCAGCCCCGCCGCGCAGAGCAGCTGCAGGGGGATCACCATCCCGCCCCACCTGGGCCCGTACAGCGCCGTCACCATGTGGGGGGCCGCCACGGCCATCCCCGCCATGATGGGCGCGGCCGTCAGCGCCGAGATCTGCACCGAGAGCAGGTAGGCCCGTCCCACCCGGTCGCGGTCCTGCTGGATCTCCGCCATCGCGGGGAAGAGCACCTGGTGCGCGGCCGCCCCCAGGTAGTTGAGGGGGAGCGTCATCAGGTTGTAGGCGCGTCCGTACAGCCCCAGCGCCGCGGGGCCCAGCCACGAGCCCACGATCAGGTTGTCGCCGTTGCGGGCCAGGTAGTTGACCACGCTGTTCATGCTCACCCCGGCCCCGAAGCCGAACAGCTCGCGCAGCTCCGTGCGCGCCAGCAGCGGCCTGAGCGGCGGGCGCACGACGGCCATCACCAGTGCCGTCTCCAGCGCCGTCTGCGTGAGGGCGCCCCACACCAGGCTCCACGCCCCGTGTCCGCGCAGCGCCAGCACCGTCACCACCCCGGCGTATCCCACCAGGTAGCTCACGGCGCCGGACCAGAAGAGCGCCTTGAAGCGCAGCTCGCGCCGCAGCAGCGACCGCGAGGTGCCGCCCAGCGCGCCGATGGCGAACACCAGGGCCAACGTCTGCAGCACGCCGGGGAGGATGGACGACTCGAGGACCACGCCGGAAAAGGGGCTGGCCAGCGCCAGACCGGCCGCCAGACCCAGCCCCACCAGCACCGAGGCGGTGAGCGCCGCGCGCAGGTGCCGCTCCGTGAGGTCGCGCCGCTGGATGACCGCGGCCTCCAGCCCGAAGTCCGAGATGGCGCCGGCGAAGCCGATCACCACCATCGCCAGCGCCACCACGCCGAAGTCGGCCGGGAGGAGCAGCCGCGCCAGGAACACCCCCACGGCGAACTGCATCCCCCCCTGCACGATGGAGGCTACCAGCCGCCACTGCGCGGCCGACACCGTGCGCTCCGAGAGCGAAGCGCCCTTCTCTTTGGTCACCTGCGGCTCCATCGGGGACGGCGTGGACGGGCGGGGAGCGCCGCTACGCGGCACCCACCCCCCTCATCACCGTGGGAATCGTCTTCGCCAAAATCTTGAGGTCCAGCGCCAGCGACCACTCGTCGATGTACTTGAGGTCCAGCGTCACCCAGTCGTCGAAGCCCAGGTTGCTGCGCCCGCTCACCTGCCACAGCCCCGTCATCCCCGGAGGGGCGCTGAAGCGGCGCATGAACCAGGCCTGGTCGAAGAGCTGCACGTCGCGCACGGCCATGGGGCGCGGCCCCACCAGCGACATCTCGCCGCGCAGCACGTTGAAGAGCTGCGGGAGCTCGTCCAGCGAGGTCTTGCGGAGGAAGCGCCCCACCGTGGTGACCCGCGGGTCGTTCTTGATCTTGAACGCCGGCCCGATCGCCTCGTTCTGGTCTTCGAGCATCGGCTGCAGCGCTTCCGCGTTGGGCACCATCGTGCGGAACTTGTACATCCTGAAGCGCCGCTTGTTACGCCCGTACCGCTCCTGAGCGAAGAAGACGGGGCCCGGGCTGTCCAGCCGGATGGCGAGCGCGATCCCCAGCATCACCGGCGCCAGCACCACCAGCCCGATGGCGGCGCACACCATGTCCGCGCAGCGCTTCATGGACTGGCGGTGGTCGTCGTGGAACACCTTCATCGCCACCACCGACATCCGCCCGCCGTTCTCCAGCCGCGGGCGCGCCACGGCCACCTGGAAGACGTCGGCCAGGTACTTGGACTCGGTGCCGGTGCGCTCGCACACGCGGATGGCGTGCTGGATCTCCTCGTAGCACGACTTGATGGGGAGGGCGATGAGCACCTCGTCCACCACCTGGTGCATCAGGATCTCTTCCAGCTCCTCCAGCGAGCCCAGCTTGGGCGCGTCCATCCGCTGCGAGAAGTGATGGTCGTTGGAGTCCACGAACCCCAGCAGCTCCACCCCCTCACCCGCGTTGCGCACCTCGCCGGCCACCCGCAGCGCACGCGGCCCGCTCCCCAGCACGATCACCCGGCGCGGCGCGCGGCTGCGCGTGGTGCCCACCAGCGTCCACAGCGGGGCGCGGATGGCCAGCGTGGAGCCCACCGAGCCGATCCAGAAGTAGAGAGCGGCTTCCAGCCGGTAGTCGGGGCTCAGCACCAGCAGGGGGAAGAAGAAGGCGAGCACGGCGCCGCCCGTGCACGCCGCCAGCACGCGGAACACGTCGTCTCGCCGGCGGAAGGGGCCCGGCTCGTACAGGCCGGCCATCGCCACCACGCGCGGCCAGAGGAAGGCGAAGCCCCCCACCAGCACGGCGCTGCGGATGGTCACCTGCTGGCCGAGCAGGCCCTGAAGGCCCGCGGGCATGCGGTGGAGGTTCACGATCGTCCAGACCGCGAACAGCACCGCCAGCGCGGCCAGGCCGTCCAGAGTGTGCCCGACCTCGGGGGTCAGCGCGCGCTGCTGGGCGGGAGTGGTTTCGGCGACCCCCGCTTCGCGCGGGGGAGCGACCAGGGTGTCGGCCGGCCGAAAGATGCCGGCGACGCCGAACGATCGCAGGAGTGGGCCCTTCAGTAGCGGTGTGCTCATTACCCTCACCTTCGGCGGCTGGGCAGTCTCGCGCGGGAGGTTTCCCGTCGAGACCCCTGGCTCTGCGGCCCCGCCTCGCGGCGGGTGTGCTCTTGTCGGGTGCGGACCGGCGCGTCGGACGACGTTCCAGAGGCTGCCGCCGGCTTCCTCGCCGGCTTCGATCCGTACTGCGGACGTTTGCGAATTCCGTACCATGCGTTTGCCGCTTTACTCCTTGTAACGATATGTATCTATCGACATATGCGAACGATTACAGCCCGCCGTTTCCGGGCGTGGAAAAAGGCGTCCCGCCCGCGCGCCGGGGAGCGCGTGGGCGGGACGCCCAGGACCTCCGGTGGCTATGCCTGCTGCGTGTAGTAGCTCTGCGCGTACGACTGCCAGCGGTAGGCGGCGTCGTACTCCTGCTCCCTGCGGGGGTCGATGTCGTTGAGCAGCGTGCCCAGCACGGGGAGGCGGGCGCGCCGGCATTGTTCGGCGCATTCCACCAGCGCGTCGAAGGGCGTGACCCCCGCGCGGGCCACCAGCAGCACCGCGTCCGCGTAGCCACCCAGCACCGCCGTGTCCGCGAACACGTTGACGGGCGGCGTGTCCAGGATCACCAGGTAGTACTTCTGGCGCAGCCACTCCATCAGCGCCGCCGCGCGGGCCGACCCCAGCAGACCCGTGCAGTCCGCCGGCAGGGCGCCCGTGGGGATGTAGTGGAGCGAGTTGCCGTTCCCCACGTCCACCGTGCGCAGCACCTGCTGGAACGAGGCGGTACCGGCCAGCAGGTCCGCCAGCCCGCGCTTGCGGGCCCCGATGCGGGTGCTGAGCGTGCCGCGGCGCAGGTCCGCGTCCACAAGCAGCACCTTGAGCCCGCGCCGCGCCAGCGTCACCGCCAGCCCCGCCGCGCTGGTGCTCTTGCCGTCGCCGGGGAGGGGGCTGCTCACCACCAGCGTCTTGACCTCCGTGTCCGGCTCGGCGAACTGAAGGTTCCGGTGGAGCCATTCGTACGCGTCGGAGGCCGGCGTGGGCGCCACCGCCTGCTCGCCCGCGGGCACCGGCAGCGCGCCCGCCGCGGGCACCGCCTTGCCGCCGCCGCGCGAGAGCATGCGCCGCGCGGTGCCCAGCGCTCCGGGGCGGCGCCCCTTCTCCTCCAGCTCCGCGATGCGCGGCACCCAGCCCAGCACCGGGAAGCCGGTGGCCACTTCCACGTCGTCGCGGCTGTGGACGGCGCCGTCACGGTACTCGCGCACCATCCCCGCGCCCACGCCCACCAGCAGCCCCGCGATCCCCGCCATCCCCAGCAGCAGCCCGCGGTGCGAGCTCACGGGGCTCAGCGGCAGCTCGGCCGGGTCCACGATCCGTACGCTGGGGTCCTGCACGGCCTGCGTGATCTCGGCCTCCTTGAGCCGGGCCTGCAGCAGGACGTACATGTCGTCCAGCACCTTGGTCTGCCGCGAGAGCCGGGCGTATTCCAGCTGCTTCCCCGGGATGCGGTCCATCCGCCGGGAGAAGGTCCCCAGCGTGTTGTCGATGGAGGCTACCTGGCTGCTGAGCCCCTGCTGGTAGGTCATCACCAGCGAGCCGAGCTGCGACTCCAGGGCGCGGGCGCGCTCGGTGAGCGCCACCACGTCCAGGTCGTTCTCCTTGCGGCGGGTCAGCATGTCCGCGCGCTTGCTCTCCACCTCGATCAGCGAGCTGAGCAGCTTGGTGGTCGCCTCGTTCCTCAGCAGGGAGGGGAAGGCCACCAGCCGGCGGTACGGCGAAGCGTCGCCCGGCGACCTCACCTCGCGGCGCGCCTCGCCGATCAGCGCGGCCAGCGACGCCCGCTCCGCCTCCATGCTGCTGCGGTCCGCCTCCATCTGCGCCTGCCGGGCCACCTGCGTGCTGGCCTCCACCGGCAGGTCCACCACCTGCTGCTGCTCGCGGAAGCTCTGCAGCCGGTTCTCCGCCTCGGTCAGCTGCCCCTTGATGGTGCCGAGCTGCCCGCGCAGGAACTCCGCCGTGGTGCGCGCCTCGGTGCTGTGGACGTCGCGGCGCAGCGAGATGAAGTGCGCGGCCAGCACGTTGGGGATGTCGCGCACCAGCTCCGGGTCGCGTCCCTCGTAGCTCACGCGGATGATGTTGGCGTCGCGCGTGGGCTGCGACACGTCGATCCCCCCCGCCAGCGCCGCGGCGGCACCCTGGCGGGAGTCGATGGAGATCTCGAACTGGGGAGTGCGGCTCGCCGTCCTCGCCAGCACCAGCTCCCCCTCGGGGATGCGGACCGTTGAGCCCGGCGCGAAGGCGCCCACGAGCTCGCCGGAGCCCGCGTCGGTCACCTCGAAGCGGCCGTCGTCGCGCCGCGCGAAGCGGTACGTAGCGGGGCTCACGTCCGGCGCCACGCGCATGGCCGAGAGCAGCGACGAGCGCCGCGCCGTGGCGGGGGCCGCCACCTGCACCTGCAGCCGCAGCGAGTCCACCACCTCGGCGGCCAGCGCGCGGCTCTGCAGCACCTGGATCTCGGTGGCCACGCCGTCCGGGTCGGTGGCGGCGCCTTCCTGCTTCACCGCCTGCACGCCGGGGCGGTGGTTGCCCACCAGCAGCGACGCGGCCGCCTGGTACGACGGCTCCACGCGCGCCGCCAGCGCGGCCCCGATCCCCAGCCCCAGCACCAGGCCGGCCAAAATCAGCCAGCGGTGCCGGCGCAGCGCGCCCCACACCTTGCCGGGCACCATCCCGGGTACCGCACCCGGTGCCACGGCGCCGCGCAGCGCGAGTCTCTCGTTCATGTGCACCTTTATCGGATGAGCGCGATCACGAGGCTGATGGTCCCCGCGATGATAGTAGTCACGATCCCCGTGTTCCGCGTAAGCCAGTTGCGTTCCGGCACGAAGAGCTGGTCGCCCGAGCGGATGGTGGTGGCCGCCAGCCGCGTGTCGGCCGCCAGCGCCACCGGCAGCCGGCGTCCGCCGCGGATCAGGTCGATGCGCCGCGGGTTCCCCTCGGTGGTGGTGCCCCCGGCCAGCGCCAGGGCGTCGGCCACCGTCATGGTGGGCTCCACCGAGTAGAGCCCGGGGTTGCGCACGGCGCCCAGCACCTGGATCCTGCGCAGCAGCACCACCTCGATGGAGCGGTGCTGCAGGAACTCGGCGTACGCCTCCACCAGCCGCGAGGTGAGCGCCGCCGGGGCCTGGCCGCCCACCTGCGTGGGCCCCAGCCGCGGCAGGATCGCCACCCCCTCGTCGTCCACCCGGAATTCGCCGGAAAGGTCAGGCTCGCGCCAGATCCTCAGGCGGATGACGTCGCCGCCGCGCAGCCCGTCGCTGGCCCCGTTCCCCTGCGCGAACACGCTTCCCGCCAGCCCCGAAAGGACGAGTGCCGCGATCCAGAGGTGCCTGCGGATGGAGGCTCCAAACATTTGTTTTTAGCTGTGATGGCGCGCTGCGGCATGCCAGGAGGCGGTCGCCGGGCGCGGCGCCCGATGTTTCTCAGGATTGGTGCTACTGCAATCTGCGGGCCAGCCATGTAGCAGTTGGGGCCCTTGATATCAACTGCACCGCCGGCGTGCTGGCGCGCGATGTGCGCTCCCCGGGGTGGGGCCGGTGCGGACGTGAAAACCGTCCGCGCGGGCGCGGCGTGCTTCCCGCCCGCTCCAGCCCCGTTCCCTGCATCCCACTCCCGATGCCGCCCATGGCCGAGACCTCCCGCAGTCAGCTCCGCAGGCTCAAAGACGAATACGCGCGCAACCCGGGGAGCCGGGTGTTCGTGCACCTGGCCGAAGCCTACCGCAAGGCCGGGGACCTCCGGCAGGCGCAGCAGGTGCTCACCGACGGCCTGCGCCGGCACGTCGACGATCCGAGCGGGCTGGTGGTGCTGGCCAGGGTTCTCACCGACCAGGGCGAGGTGGAGCGTGCCTCCGGCGTGTGGCGCGACGTGCTGAGGCAGGACCCCGAGAACGTCGTAGCCCTGCGCTCGCTGGCGGAGCTTGCGGACTCGGCGGGGCGGCGCGACGAGGCGATGCAACTCTTCCGCCGCGTGGTGCGCCTGGAGAACGGCGAGCCGGACGTGGACGAGCCTGCCGCCACGGCTCACGCGTTCGAGGAAGAGGAGGATGAGGCTCCCGCCGTGAGCGCCCCTCCTCCCGCCGCGGCCAGCGCCCCCGCGCCGGAGCCCGCCCCCGCGGCGCCGGGCAAGAGCCGATTCTCCTGGCTCGTGCGCTCCGTGGGCCGCACCCTCGTGGGCGAGCCGCCCGCCGAGGCCCCCGCGCCCTCCGGTGGCCGCGACCTGCTCGCGCCCGCCGCCGCCGCCCCTGCGCCCCCGGCGACCGAAGTGCAGCCCGCCCCGGAGGCGTCCGCGAACGAGGTGGCTTTCCAGGCGAACGCGGAGCAGGAGGAAACCGTCTTCGACGTGGCCGCGACGCGCGACGACACCGTGTTCCAGGCGGACACCGAGGACACCACTGTCTTCCCCTCGGATGCCGCGCGGGACGACACGACGTTCCAGGCGGGCGCCGAAGAGGATGCCACCATCTCCGCGACGAACGCCACGCGCGACGACACCGTGTTCGAAGCGGATGCGGGAGATGAGGCCGCGTTCGAGGAAGAGGCCGTCCGGCTGGAGGAAGCCGCGCTGGAAGCCGCTCGGCCCGACGAAGCGACGCTCGCCGTGGAGCCCGACGATGCCGCGTTCAGCAGCGCGCCGCCGGAAGAAGCCTCGTTCGAGACCGCTGCCGTCGAGGATGCCGCGCTGCCTCAGCCGGACGCCGCGCCCGAGGACGAAGCGTCGGCCCAGGCGGATGGCGCTCCATCGTGGGAAGCGGAAGCCGGGCCTGAGCTTGCCGGCGCGGAGGATGAAGCGCGGGCGGAGGCCGCGCAGCCCGAGGATCAGCCGGTCGAAGCCGAGCAGCCAGAGCCGTCCGCCTCCGTCCACGCCGAAAGGACGCCCGTGCTCGTGGAGGCGGTGCCCGGCGACGTCGTGGTGATCAGCGTCGCGGAGCCGGCCGCGGCAGCGTCCGAGGACGGGCCGGCGTACGACCCTCCGGCCCCGCCCGAGCCGCAGGAAGTGGAAACTCCCGCGCCGCTCGAAGACCCGGAGATCGAGACGCAGGAGGAGATCATCGCCGCCGGAGACTTCGAGGAAGAGGCGGACGAGCAGACTGCGGTGCCGGAGTTCGCGGAGCTCGCCCAGCTCGCCTACGAGGGCGCCGCCGAGCCCGCGCCGGACCCGCTTGCTATGATGCGCGCCCAGATGTTCGGCGGCCACGCGGCGGAGCACGAGGACGGCGAGCCGGTTGGCGGAGCGGCGGCGCTGGCGGAGGTGCTGGTGCGGCTGCTGGAGCGGGACGGCAACGCGATGAGGGCGGAGAGCAGCCTGCGCCGTCTGCTGGCGGCGGCGCTGGCGCGGGAGCTGGGGCTGCCGAATGCACAGCAGGAGGCGCTCGCGCTGGCGGCCCTCCTCGGCTCGCTGGGCGAGCTGGCGGAGCCCGCGCCCAACGGCTCGGCCACGGGGCGGCAGCTTTCCATCACCCTTCAGCTCCTCTCGGGCGTCGCGCTCCCGGCCGTCGCGCGGGAAGCGCTCGCGCACCAGTGCGAGCGGTGGGATGGCGGCGGGCTGCCCTCGGGGCTGCGCGAGGATCAGATCCCCTTCCCGGCGCGCATCCTGGCGGTCGCCCGCGCGGCCGCGGCGCTGCTGGGCGAGCGCGGCGCCGGCGCGAGTGCCGTCGTCGACGATCTGCAGCGCCAGGCGGGAAGCGCTTTCGACCCGCTGGTGGTGAGCGTGCTGCGGCGCGTCTTCGCCCAGCGCGAGCGCCACGGCATCGGCTACGGCTGGGGCGGACGGGTGGCGGTGACCCACCCGCGCGAGCTGCGCGCGCTGGAGCTGGCGGCGCGCCTTCACGGCGAGGGCTACGCCGCCGAGACCACGGGGACCGCGGCGGCGCTGCGGGACCGCCTCCGCGCCGGGGCCCCGGAGGCCCTGGTGCTCGGCGCGGACCTTCCCGACGCCGACGCGGCCGCGCTGGTGCGCGAGGTGCGCGCCCAGTCCGCCACGCTCCCCGTGCTGGTGGTGGACGCGCCCGACGCGCGCCGCCGGATCGAGCTGCTGGGCGCCGGCGCCGACGTGTGCTTCCCGCCCAACGCGGACTTCCTGGAGGTGCGCGCCACCCTCGACGCCCTCCTGCGCCGCGGCGAAAGCTGATCTCACGCAGAGACACGGAGGCACGGAGATGACTTCATCTCCGTGCCTCCGTGTCTCTGTGTGAGAGATTGCAAATCTCCCAGCACCCTGCAAAATACCGTGCCGCCCGACGCCTCCACGCTGGAAGCGCCGGGCGTAAGTCATTGTAGATAGATAGTTTAGGTTTCCGCATCGGACCGGAACGCGCCGTGCACTTGTTGCCTGCGCCCCCGCCCGGACTTCCGGGCACCCATCGACAATGGCAAACCCGCCGAAAGACGGGGACGCAAAGCTACGAGGCTACCGCGGGCCGCACGCCCGCCACGCCAGTCGAGCCGCCGAAGAGGGTGAAGTACCATGCGTTCCATCCGCTCCGTCCGTGCCGCGCTCCTGCTTACGCTGGCGACCGTGGTGATGTCCGCCTGTGGCAAGGACCTGCCGACCTCCGCGACCGGCGAGAGCCCCGCGAGCCCGGCGACCCCCGCGCCCTCCGACCGCCCCTTCTTCAGCGGCGCGTACCTGGGCGACGCGGCCAGCACCCCGGAGCGGATCGCGGGCGCCATCCGCGACTTCGGCACGATGACGGGCAAGCAGCCGGCGCTGGTGAAGACCTTCCACGACCTGACGTGCGACTTCTCCGCCACCGGCTGGTGCGGGCGCCTGCTCCGCGAGGTAATCTCCACGGGCGCCACCAGCTACGTGGCGCTGGACGTGCGCTGGACGGGCGGGCCGCGCACCGGTGTGCTGGGCCCGATCGTGGCCGGCCAGGCGGACGCGGAGCTCGCCCGCGTGGCGCGCCAGATCGCGGCGCTGGACCGGGTGGTGCTGGTGGAGCCGGCGTGGGAGATGAACGGCAACTGGGACTACGCCTGGCAGGGCGCCGCCAACGGCGGCGACCGCACGGCGCCGGCCCGGTACGCGCAGGCCTGGCGGCACATCGTGGACGTGTTCCGCCGCGAGGGAGCCAGCAACGTGCGCTGGGTGTTCAACCCCAACGTCGGCAACCCGCTCACCCTGTCGGCCACGGGCGCTTCGCACTGGAACTGGTACGTAAACTACTACCCGGGCGACAGCTACGTGGACTACGTGGGCGCGCACGGCTTCAACGCCCCGCGCCTGTGGGGCGGCGACTGGCAGAGCCCGGCGGCCATGTTCGACGGCCCCGCCGCGGACCACATGCTCTCCGACCTGGCCGCCCGCTACCCCAACAAGCCCATCCTCATCGGCGAGTTCGCCTCGGACGAGGGGAGCGGCGACGCCAAGGCCCGCTGGATCCGCGACGCGTACGCCACGCTCCGCTCGCATCCCAACGTGGTGGGGGCCGTGTGGTTCAACATGAACAAGGAGACGGACTGGCGGATCGACTCGACCCCCGCGTCGCTCGCCGCCTTCCGTGACGCGATGAGCGCCGGGGCGATCAAGGTCGCCTTCCGGTAAAAGAAGGGCTCACACAGAGACACGGAGGCACGGAGATGACTTCATCTCCGTGCCTCCGTGTCTCTGTGTGAGTTAGCGGCGGACGAGCAGGTAGTTGGCGGAGCCGGGGACCCAGAAGACGGAGGCGTTGTCCAGCGCGTAGCCGAATCGGTACTGGGCCGTGACCTGCCAGGAAGTGTCGCTCAGGACGGTGGTGTAGACGCGGATGGCGAGGAGGCGGTTGTCGTTCTCGGAGCGGGGCTCCTCCACGCCCATCCTCATCGGCGCCACCATCAGGCTCCAGTCGTTCACGGTGCCGGCGGGGACCGCGACGACGTCGCCGTGCGCCACCGTCCCCGAGACCGAGCGGGGAGCCGGGGAGCGGGCGGCGGTCGCGCACCCCGTCATCGCCGTGAGTACGCAGGCCGCCAGGGCAGGTCGAAGGGCACGCATACGCCTCCAATCTTCAGGGGATGGGGGGGACGGGCGCCGCCAGCAGGGGGCGCCCCGTCTCGCGGAAGAGCGCCGCTTCCAGGATCACCGCGGCCGTGTTCAGGTTCTCGCCGCCCGTGGAGCGGCCGGTCTGCTCGTAGACCCCCGAGCTCCACCCCGTGGCGTGGCGGGCGTCGGCCACCGCCTCCACGGCCGTGCGCGTGTACTCGCTGGGAAAGAGGGCGTGCCACGCCCAGGCCGCCTTGGCGCTCACCCAGCGCGGGGTGCGCGACGCCGAGTTGGAGCCCTGCGTGCTCACCACGAACGTCTTCCCCTGCAGGTTCACGTTGTAGTAGTAGAAGTAGCTGGGCGGGCGCGGGATGGCGTCCTCGCTCACGATGGTCACCTGCTTCGTGCGGCGATGCCGCTCGCGCTGCACCTCCAGCATCCTCATCGCCAGATCGCGCCCGAGCGGCTCCCAGCCCAGCTCCAGCCCCGTCAGCACGAAGGGCTCGCTGGTCAGGTGGTCGTGCCCGCGGCGGTCCGCCACCAGCGGCACTCCCATCACGGTGATGGGGATGGCGTTTAGCGCCGGGTCCAGCGCCCGCTCGGCGCGGTGCCCCCACAGCGCGAACCCGGCTGCCGCGTACTGCTCGTACGGGATCCTCCCCTCGATATAGTGGAGCTCGCGCCCCGCGGGGGTGATGGTGGTGCCGTACAGGTACCCGTCGCGCACGATGCGCTCGAGCTTCAGCCGCCCGACGATCGAGTCCACCTGCCCGGCGTAGCGGGGCTGCTGGGTGCGGATCACGTGGAGCCACACCAGCATGCGGCCGATGTCCGTGGCCGACCAGCCCGTGCCGCGCTGGGTGGCGCGGCGGTCGCGGTCGTCGCGCCCGGCGATGTGGCCCGTGCGCGTCGAGTAGTTCTTGCTGAAGGCGATGCCGTCGAAGAGCCTCACCCGCCCCAGCGTGTGGAGGGCCAGGCGCATGCGGCGGTCATACTCGTCCGCGGGCAGGAGCCCCAGCTGGTTGGCGCAGTAGAGGGCGGCCAGGCCGCTCGCCATGTCCCATACGGTGGCGTACGGGTAGGCGGCCACCGAGTTGACGAGCCCGGTGGAGGGCTGGTACTCGCGCTCCACGTAGGCCCACGCGCTGCGCGCCGCCTCCGCGAACGCCGCCCGCTCGTCCGGCAGCGAGTCGGGGCGAAAGCGCGGGAGCGCCTTCGCGGCGGAGGCGGCGAAGGGCGCGGGATGTGCGTGCCCGGCAGCATCGGTCTCACCACCGGGCGGCAGGAGCACGAGCCATCCCCCCACGCCGAGCATGAGGGCCGTGGCGAACATCGTGGGATTCTGCACCAGTCGGGATTTCATGGTTGGGGCCGGAGGGCGGCGGGCCGGTGTCCGGCCGGGCGAGCCCGCGCCGGCGCGCAAGCGCGTCCGGTGCGGGAGATTCGCCGCGTCGTTGCTGGCGGGCGCGTGCGCAATGGCACTCCCGCTGAGGGCGCAAGAGCAGGGGCCGTGCCAGGGTCCGCTCTCCTCGTCGTCGCCGTCCGCGCCCGCGCTGGCCAAGTTCACGCCCGCCGCGGAGCGCTCGGGAATCGTCTTCCACGGCTGGGTGGACGCCATCCGGACCCCTCCGCGCGCCCACCTCGTCATCGAGAACACCAACCCCTACCCCGTGGCCGTGCGCTTCGAGGCGGAGCTGCGCGGCGGCTCCGGCCCCCTCGCTACCGGCTCGCGCTGCGTGTGGATCCGCGCGCGCGAGTTCGCGCTGGACCGCCCCGGCGTCACCGTGTTCGACTACCCGGGCACCACCCTCTCGCAGGTGCGAATCGCCGCCGCCGAGATCACGCCGCTGGAGCGCCCGCGCCCCGCCATCGTCGTCACCCCGCCTCCTGTCCCCTCGCCGCGCGCGGAGGCGGTCGTCCCGCCGCGCGGGCGAGCCCCGGCGCGCGACACGCTTCGCCGCAGGAGTACGCAGGCGCCGCCGGAGACGGTCCACGTCACGGTTCCGCTCAAGATGGCGCAGGCAGACACGTTGCCGGCGGCCGACAGGAGCGCTGCGCCAGCGCGGGCCGAAGCGGTCCGCGCCGCTCCACCGCCTCGCCCCATCGTGCGTCCTCCGCCACCCGTACCCCAAAAGCCTCCGCCGCTGGCGCGAGCCGCCAACCGGACGCTGCGAGTCGCGGCGGCCATGATCCTCGTCCCGGCCGGAGTCATCTTGGGGATCGCGGTGGCGTCAGCCGTCACCCTCCTGGGCGGAATCGTGCCGCTCGGGATGCTCTGGCGGAAGGGGCTGGAAAAGAACGTTACGCCCCTCTCGCACGAAAACGCGGAGGCACGGAGATAAGCCCTTCTCCGTGCCTCCGTGTCTCTGTGCGGACCTTGCTTTTTCGCGCTTCGCATCCCCAGATTGGAACAAAGTTTTACACGCGACTCGGCGCCACAACACGGTTTTTCCGGGCAGGCTTCTTGCGCTCGGAGGGTTGGCTCGCCTGCCGTAGCCGTACGCTCCCGTTCGAGCGTGCGCCACGCCGTGCCCGCCACCGGCCACCCGGCCTGACCGACTCCGAACACACCCTCCAGACACGCATTGCGAGGAAACATGTCGAAGCCCGCCCCCCGCGCCGCCGCGGCCCCCGAGGCGATCCAGAAGCCCGCCGATGACGCCGCGCCCGACGCCACCCCGGCGCGGACGCCCTCGGCCGACGCGGGTGGGGAGCGCGACGCACTGGGCGGCGCCCGCGCGACCGCGGCGCTGGCCGAGGTGCTGGTGCGGCTGCTGGAGCGGGACGGGCCGGTGATCCGGGCGGAGAGCAGCCTGCGCCGCCTGCTGGTGCTGGCGCTGGGCCGCGAGCTGGGGCTTCCCGAGGCGCAGCAGGACGCGCTCTCGCTGGCCGCGCTCCTGGGCGCGCTCGGCGAGCTGGGTGAGGGCGCGGCGCAAGGGGGCACCGAGGCCGGGCGGCACCTCGCGATCACGCTCCAGCTCCTTTCGGGCGTGTCGCTCCCAGCCACCGCGCGCGAAGCGCTGGCTCACCAGTACGAGCGCTGGGACGGTGGTGGCCTCCCCTCCGGGCTGCGCGAGGAGCAGATCCCCTTCCCGGCGCGCGTCCTCGCGGTGGCTCGCGCGGCCGCGGCGCTCCTGGGCGAGCGCGGCCCTGGCGCGGCGGCGGTCGTGGACGAGCTTCAGCGCCAGGCCGGCAGCGCCTTCGATCCGCTGGTGGTGAGCGTGCTGCGGCGCGTCTTCGCCCAGCGCGAGCGCCACGGCATCGGCTACGGCTGGGGCGGGCGCGTGGCGGTGGCCCACCCGCGCGAGCTGCGCGCGCTGGAGCTGGCGGCGCGCCTTCACGGTGAGGGCTACGCGGCCGAGACGGCCGGGACCGCGGCCGCGCTGCGCGACCGGCTGCGCGCCGGCGCTCCGCAGGCGCTGGTGATCGGGGCCGACCTGCCGGACGCCGACGCGGCCGCGCTGGTGCGCGAGGTGCGCGCCATGGCCGCCGCGCTCCCCGTGCTGGTGGTGGACGCGGCCGACGCGCGCCGCCGCGTGGAGCTGCTGGGCGCCGGCGCCGACGTGTGCTTCCCGCCCGACGCGGACTTCCTGGAGGTGCGCGCCACGCTGGACGCCCTCCTTCGCCGCGGCGAGGCCACCTTCCCGCGCGAGACGCCGCTGCAGCTCCTGGAGGAGCCGCGCGCGTCCGACGCGGGCCGTCCCGCCGCCGTCCGTCCCATCGCGGCGGGGGCCGGGCAGGGGGCCTGAGACCTGATCCGTGATTTCCACGACGATGCACCCGAATTCCGCAGTGGAGCCCCCGCAGGCTGACGCCACTCCCCCCGCCGACGCGGCGGGGCTGGAGGTGGTGCGGGCGCTCCTCGGCGGGCCGGGCGCGGCGTGGTCCGTGCTCCTCCTGGTTGCGGGGGCGCGGGCGCGCTCCGAGGGATGGGGCCCGGAAGGGGCGATCGCCATCGCGGCCGAGGCCGCGGAGGGCGGGCGCCCCGTGGTGCTGGCGGACCTCGACTACGCGGCTCCGTCGCTCCACGACCTGCTCGGCCTCCCCAACGGTGAGGGCGCGGCGGACGTGGTTCTCTTTGGCGCGTCGGTACGCCGCGCGGCCCAGCCCGTGGAGGGGCTGGGCTTCGCGTTCCTCCCCGCCGGCGAGGCGTTCGACCCGGAAGAGGTAGTCACGCACCCGCACTGGGTGGCCGTTGGCGCGGAGATGGCGCGCATCAGCGGAGTGCTCCTCCTGTACGCGCCGCACGACGGCGCGGGCGTGCCGGAGCTGGCCGCATCCGTAGGCCACGCGCTCGCCCTCGCCGACCCCGCCGAGGCCGAGGCGATCCGCGCCGCGTTCGGCCCGCAGTGCGAGCTGGCCGCCGTGATCGCCCCGGCCGAGGCCGACATCGCCCTTGCTGCGTCGGCGGAGCACGAGGTGGCGCCGCCGGTGGCCGGGGCCGTATCCGCCGCGGTCAGGGAGGACGTTCCCTCCGTTGCGGAGGAGGTGGTACCCGCGCCCGTGATGGAGGCCGAGTCCGCGCCGGTGGCTGGGGTCGGACCCACGTTCACGGCGCACGCGGAAGCCGTTCCCGTGGCGGAAGCGGAAGCCGCTCCCGTGGTTCAGGTCGAGTCCGCCCCGGCGGTCGATGCTGCACCGGCGTCCTTGGTGAAACCCGAAGTCGCTCCTGTGGTGGATGCGGACCCCGCGTTCGAGCTTCACGCGGAGCCCGCAGGTGAGACGGACGCTGAGCCCTCGTTCGCGGCGGAGGCTGAGCCCGTGCTCGCGGATGAGGCCGAGCCCGCGTTCGCAGTTGAGGCCGGGCCCGAGCTCGCGATGGAAGCCGAGCCCGATATCGAAGCTGAACCCGCGCTCGCGTTCGAGGCCGAACCAACCCTCGGCATCGACGCTCCATCCGCCCCCGAGGCGGTAGGGGTCGAGCCGATCGCCGCTCCGGAGCGGGTGCGGCGTGGACGTCCGCGCGTCCATGCGACGGCGGCGACCGCGGCCGAGCCGCCGATTCCGCCGGTGGCGGCGCGCGCGGCCACGAGGTACTCGGTGCCGCACCTGCCCGCGTGGCAGGAGTGGATCGTGCGCATGGTGGCCGTGGTGATGCTGGCGTACGGCGTCTACTACATCACCTGGCGCTGGACCTCGACGCTGAACCCCGACGCGCTCTGGTTCTCCATCCCGCTGGCGCTGGCGGAGACGTGGGGGCTGCTGACGGCGTTCATCATGGTCCACTCCGTGTGGCGCCTGAAGCACCGCACGCCCGTCGCGCCGCCGCCGGGGCTGAGCGTGGACGTGTTCATCACCTGCTTCGACGAGCCGCTGGAGGTGATCCGGCGCACGGCCGTGGGAGCGCGCGCCATCCGCTACCCCCATCGCACCTACCTGCTGGACGATGGGAAGCGCGAAGAGGTGCGGGCGATGGCCGCGCAGCTCGGCATCGGGTACCTGCGGCGCGAGGGGAACGAGCACGCCAAGGCCGGCAACATGAACCACGCCCTCGCGCACACGCAGGGCGACTTCGTGCTTCAGCTGGACGCGGACCACGTGCCGCTTCCGCACATCCTGGAGCGGCTGCTGGGCTTCTTCGAAGATCCGAAGCTGGCCTTCGTGCAGGCGCCGCAGGACTTCTACAACACGGACGGCTTCACCTACGACGTGAGCGAGTGGTACCAGCGGATCTGGGAGGAGCAGCGCCTCTTCTTCTCCGTGATCCAGCCGGGGAAGGACTCCATCAACGGGGCCTTCTTCTGCGGCTCGTGCGCGGTGTTCCGGCGCGAGGCGCTGCAGTCCATCGGCGGGTTCGGGACCCACAGCATCACCGAAGACATCGAGACCTCACTGCTGCTTCACGCGGCCGGGTGGCGCTCGGCGTACTACGGCGAGAGCCTGGCGTACGGGATGGCGGCGGGGTCGGCCACGGCGTTCCACATCCAGCACCTGCGCTGGGGCCAGGGCGCCATGCAGGTGATCCGCCGTTTCAACCCGCTCACGCACCCGGGGCTCAGCCTGGCGCAGCGCGTGTCGTACTTCGGCTCGCTGACGGCGTACGTGGGCGGGGTGCAGAAGCTGGTGTTCTACTGCGCGCCCATCGTCTTCTTCCTCACGGGCGCGCTCCCCATCCGGGCGATCGACCGCGACTTCCTGGTGCGCTTCGTCCCGTTCCTCCTGCTCTCGTTCGTCCTGAGCGAGCTGGTGGCGCGCGGCACGGCCAACACCTGGATGTCTGAGCGCTTCCAGATGGCCAAGTTCTGGACCTACACGCGCGCCGTGATGTCGTACTTCCGGCGGCGCCCGCTGCGCTTCACCGTGACGCCCAAGGGGCCGGGCCACGTGCCGTTCCGCACCTACGCGCCGCAGGTGGTGCTGATGGTGATGACGCTGCTGGCGATCTCGTGGGCCACGGCGGCTCACCGCAACGGCTGGGTGGATTACGGCGTGCCCGGGTGGACCTCCACCGCGTTCCGCGCCAACCTGCTGTGGGCCTCGCTCAACTTCATCCTGGCGGCGTCCGTGGTGGGGCTGAGCCTGCGCGTGAGGCAGCAGCGGGGGGACCACCGCTTTCGCGACCAGTTTCCCATCGCGGTGAGGACGCGCGCGGCGGGGGGCGGGAAGCTGAGGGCCAGCATGGCGCTCACGGAAGACCTCAACCCCATGGGGATGGCCTTCCGCATGGCCGAGCGGCTGCCAGTGGGGGCCGAGGTGCGCATCCGCCTGCCGCTCACCACGGGGATGGTGAGGGTGCGCGGGCGCGTGGTGCACTCGGTTGCGGCGGGGGACGGCGGGCCGTCCATGTACCGCACCGGGGTGGCGTTCGACGGGGTGCCGCTGCGCGTGCGCGACGCCATCGAGCTTCACTGCATCCAGCACGCGGTGCCGCTGGAGCGCGCGCAGTACAGCGGCACGCGCGACCTGCTCACCCGCACCCGCGAGTGGACGCGCAACGCGCGGCGCGAGCGGCGCGAGCAGGTGCGCCTTCCCGCGCGCGTGTGGGTGCGCCGCGCGCCCGGCGCGCCCGAGGAGCCGGGGCGGCACATGGCCTACCTGGCCGAGATCAGCGCCAGCGGCGCGCGGCTGGTGATGGACGAGCCCGTGGAGCCGGGCTCGCTGGTGCGCTTCGCCGTCCCGGGGACGCGGATCCGGGGCGTAGGGCGCGCCGTTTTTTCGCATGCGACGGAGACCCCGATTGGTGTGCGATTTGCTATCGGCGTGCGGCGGAGTGGGGCGGAGCCCCCGCGCCAGAAACCTGTTCCGGAGAGGAAGATGGCCATTCCGTACGTGCTGAAGCGGGCGGTTTCGATCCTGTTTGTTCCGGCGGCGCTGGCCGCCGCCGCCGAGCCCGCGGCGGCCCAGCTGCAGGCGGTGGTGTACGGCGGGGCCGAGCTCGACACGGAAGACCTTGCGCTGTTCCTCCTGGGCGCCTCGCTGCACACCACGGGGCTGGGCCCCGGCGTGGGGGTTGGGGTGCTCGGGTACAACGTCACCTTCCCGGTGGACGGCAACACCACCGAGTCGGTGAACGGCGTGCAGCCCCAGGTGGAGCTTCGCTACGCCTTCCCCACTCATTCGGTGCAGGCCAACGTCGGCTACCTGTTCATCGAGGGGAAGGACGTGACTCCCATCGGCGCGCCCAGCGGCGCCGAGGAGGGGCTGGTGACGGCGCTGCAGGCCAACTACTGGGGCTCCGAGGGCGGGCGCAGCGGCGACGCCATCGCAAGCTACAACTGGGGCGCGTCGTACTTCTGGGGCCGCCTGCGCGGGCTCACGCAGGTGACCGGTCTCGGTGAGCGGGGCGGCGTGAGCCTGGGCGCCGAGCTCGTTGCGCAGGGCACCGCCGACGACGACACCTACCGCGCCTTCCAGGCCGGCCCCATGGTGGAGGTGGCCCTCTCCCCCAGCTTCCGCCTGCAGGGAGTGGTGGGCGCCAAGACCGACAACCGGGCGAATGCGCCCTCGGTCTTCCCGTACTTCAAGCTCGAGTTCGTGGCGATCCCCGGCCTCTAAAAGACGGGGGCTCACACGGAGACACAGGGGCACGGAGATGAACTTGTCTCCGTGCCTCCGTGTCTCTGTGTGAGCCCCTTCTGTTTCAGGACCGGTAATTGCCACGTTCGTGTAACGTGAAACTCAAAGGTCGAAAGCAGTACCACCGCTACGGCGAGGAGGCAGACCGGAACCGGCGCGTGGCTGGCATCCTTCTCCTCGTTCTCACCGCCCTCGCGGCGGCGGTGTACCTGGGGTGGATGGCGACCGTGCTCAACTGGGAGGTCTGGTACCTCGCGGTTCCCTTCGCCGCCGCCGAAGTGGCTACGCTCTTCACCGTGGTGCTGTTCGGGTTCCTCATCTGGTACCCGCGCCGCCACGACGAAGAAGGGCTGGAGGTGCGCACGCCCGTGCCCGTGGACGTGTTCATCAGCACGGCCGGGGAGCCGATCGAGGTCCTGGAGCGGACGGTCACCGCCGCCGCGCGGATCCGCTACGAGCCGAAGGTGGTGTACGTGCTGGACGACGCCGGGTCGCCGGAGGTGGAGGCGCTGGCACGGCGGAACGGATGCGAGTACCTGAGCCGCACCGAGCGCCGTGACGCCAAGGCCGGGAACCTGAACTTCGGGCTCTCGCGGTCCAGCGGTCCCATGATCCTGGCGCTGGACGCCGACCAGGTGCCCGAGCCGGAGATCCTGGAGCGCCTGCAGGGGTACATGCGCTTCCCGTCCATCGCCTTCGTGCAGAGCGCCCAGCGCTTCCTCGTCCCCCGGGGCGATCCGTTCAGCAACCGCGACGAGCTTTTCTACCGCGTGATGCAGGCCGGGAAGGACGGGCACAACGCCGCGTTCTCCTGCGGCTCGGGCGTGCTGTACCGGCGCGCCGCGCTGGAGAGTGTCGGCGGTTTCAGCACCTGGAACCTGGTGGAGGACGTCCACACGTCGCTGCGCCTTCACGCGGCGGGGTGGCGCTCCGTGTACCACAACCACCCGCTCACCACCGGGACGGCGCCCACGGACATCCTGGGCGTGTACCGGCAGCGCGAGCAGTGGGCCACCGATTCGCTCCGGCTCCTCTTCTGGGATAGCCCGCTCACCCGCAAAGGGCTCAGCCTTCCGCAGCGCCTCCACTACTTCTACACGGGCTTCGGCTACCTCGTCAGCGCGTTCGTGCTTCCCTTCTTCTACGTGCTCCCCGCGTGGTCGTCGTTCACGGGTAAGTTCATCCTGCGCGCCTCCGCGCTGGAGTACGCCCGGTACCGCGGCGCGTACCTGGTGCTTTCCGTCCTGGCGATCACGGTGCTGGAGCACCCGGTGAGCGCGCGCAAGCCGTTTCGCATCTGGGCGGGGCTCTTCCCGGTGTTCATCCGCGCCACCGTACGGGCGCTGCGCTCGCGGCGGGAGAAGCCGGTCTACCGCGTCACCGACAAGAGCGGGGCACGGCCGGGCGCCTCCGCGCGTCTGGTGCGGGTGCTGCCGCAGGCGCTGATCGCCGCCGCCACGGCGGCCGCGCTGTTGTACGCCGCGTGGAGGGACACCCTGCCGCCCGGGCTGCTCGCCATCAACGTGCTGTGGGGCCTGTGGGTGATCTGGACGATGCTCGGCATCTGTGGCGCCGCCATGCAGACGCGGCGTTCCGCGGAGCACGCGGTGCTGCCGTGAACGTGGGCCTCTACCTCCCGGACGTGCCGGGCGACCTGGCCGAGCTGGACCGGTGGCGCGCCCTGCTGGGGCCTCGCCTCGCCCTCGCCTCGGTGTACCAGGCGTGGGGGTCGGATGACCCGGGCTTCGACCACGGCGGGATGGATGAGCTCCGCCGCCGCGGCCTCACCCCCATGCTCACCTGGGAGCCATGGCGGGTGCCGGAGGCCGGCGCGTCGCCCGCCGCGCAGCCCTCCTACGCGCTCGCCACCATCGTGGAGGGCCGCCACGACGCGTACGTCCACGCCTGGGCGGACGCGTGCCGCGCGTACGGCGGCCCCATCCTCCTGCGGCCGATGCACGAGATGAACGGCGACTGGTACCCGTGGTGCGGCACCGTCAACGGGAACAGCCCCGGGCTGTTCGTGAGCGCATGGCGGCACCTGCGGCGCATCTTCACCGCCCGGGGAGCGGACAACGTCAGGTGGGTGTGGTGCCCGTACATCCGCTCGTATCCCGGCGTGAGCGCGAACGACGCGGCGGAGTACTTCCCCGGGGAGGGCTGGGCGGACCGGGTGGGGCTGGATGGCTACAACTGGGGGGACCGCGAACCCCCGCACCGGTGGGAGAGCTTCGAGGCGCTCTTCGGCCCGGCGTACGAGCGGCTCGTGCGGCTCAGCGGGCGTCCGCTGCTGCTGGCGGAGGTGGGGTGCGCCGAGGAAGGCGGGGCCAAGGCGCGCTGGATGGAGGAGATGCTCGCCGCGCTGCCGACGCGGTTCCCGCGCGTGGAGTCGCTGGTATGGTTCCAGTGCGACAAGGAGCGCGACTGGCGCATCGACTCGTCATCGGCCGCGTGGTACGCCTTCCAGCGGATGCTCGGCGCGGAGGCGAGGTGATGCGGCGGGCCCTGCTCCCGGCGTGCGCGGCCGCCGCGCTCGCCGCGGCGCCGCTCAGCGCCCAGCGCGGATACGTCTACGCTTCGGCCGAATCGGGGACGGACTCGCTGTCGATGGTCTCCGCCGGGGCCACCGTGTTCCGCGGCGGCGGCGGATGGAGCCCGGTGGGCCTGGTGCAGGCGTACACGCTGCGCTACCCCGCCGAAGCCGGAGCCGAGCGGACGGGGAGCGCGGCGTCCGCGGGGATCGGCGCGCGCTTCCAGGGCCGGCGGGCGTCGGGACAGCTCACGGCTTCGTACGGGGTGGTTTCCCGCGGCGACGTCGTGCGCGAGGGTCCGCGCGGGGGGATCGCGACCGCGGCGCTCGCGGACGTCGCCCCCACCCCGCGCACCATGGTGCAGGGGATCGCGAGCTACCACTGGGCGGACCGCTACGGGTGGGGGCGGATGCGCGCGAGCTACGGAGTGAGTCCGGCGGCGCGCGTCGGTGTGGAAGCGACGGTCCAGGGGCACGTCGACGAGCGGGGGACGGCCACGTACCGCTCCTCGGCCATCGCGCCCCTGGTGCAGCTCCGCGTGGGCCCGCGCGTCCTCGCGGCGGTCTCGCTGGGCCCCAAGCGCGTGGCGCGCGGCGGCGGCGATCCGACGGCTCACTGGTCGGGGCGCCTGGAGCTGGTTCTCATCCGCTGATCTCACCCAGAGACACAGGGGCACGGCGATGAAGTCGTCTCTGTGCCTCTGGTGCCGAGATTGACCCGCCGCAGCACACGGCGCATCTTTCGGGGTATCACCCAAGAAAGGAGATCAGGGTGCCGATCGACAGAATCGCCGCAATCGTGGAGGGTGGGGGGCGCATCTCGGCCGAGGATGCGCGCGACCTGTGGCTGCACGCGAGCGACGACGAGCTCAAGCGCCTGGCCGGGGCCGTGCGCGCGCGCTACCACGCGCCGCACCGCGCCACCTACATGGTGATGCGGATCATCAACTACACCAACGTCTGCGTGGCGCAGTGCGACTACTGCGCCTTCTACGTGCTTCCCAACCAGGCGGGCGGCTACGTGCTCACGCGCGAGGACGTCTTCGCCAAGATCGACGAGCTGCTGGTGGCGGGCGGCGACCTGGTGGGGTTCAACGGCGGCTTCAACCCCAAGCTCCCCCTCCACTACTACTGCGACCTGTTCGCGGCGGTGCGCGAGCGGTACGGCGACGCGGTGGAGTTCTACGCGCTCACCATCGCCGAGTTCATGTACCTGGCCGACCGCGCCGGCCTGTCGTACCTGGAGACCGCGGCGCGCCTCCGCGAGGCCGGCGTGTTCTGGATCACCGGCGGCGGCTCCGAGATCCTCACCGAGGACTTCCGGAAGCGCCACGCCAAGTTCAAGTACACCGTCCGCGAGTACCTCGAGGCGCAGCGGGCCGTCGTCGAGGCCGGCATGCGCACGACGGCCACCATGGTCATCGGCTTCGACGAGACGATGG
>DASVSA010000561.1:0-4116 GCA_036388335.1 Longimicrobium sp.
TGGCGATCGACGAGGTGACCACCATCTCGTCCATCATCCAGGAAGCCGCCGGCGACGAGGCCGAGATCATCTTCGGCGCGGTGCACGACAGCAACATGAAGGAAGAGGTGCGCGTCACGGTGATCGCCACCGGCTTCGAGAAGGACGAGTTCGAGCGCGGCGCGGACAACGTGATCCGCCCGGACTTCCGCGGCGGCGCGCGCGCGGAACCCCGGCCGGCCACGCCCATGTACGGCACGCGCCAGGTGACTCCCCCGCCCCCGCCCCCGCAGGCGGACTCGCCCCCGGCGCGCGAGACCAGCACCCCGGTGCACCGGTTCCCCACGCCGCGCCCGGCGCCGGACCCGCGCATGCCGAGCGACCTGGAGATCCCGACGTTCATCCGCAGGCAGATGGACTGATTGGCTCACACGGAGACACAGAGGCACAGAGAAGAACCAATCTCTGTGCCTCTGTGTCTCTGTGTGAGGCTGCTTTTTCCGAGGAGAGACTGGATGGTGAGATACCGTTTCCTAGCGCTGATCGCGCTCGGCTCCGCCGCCTGTGAGGCGGATGGAACGCCGCAGGCCGCGACGGTGCTCCCGGTGGCGCATGCGCGGCCCGTGGAGGTCGCCTTCGCGGACACGCTGCGCAGGGGCGAGACGCTCTCGGGGCTGCTGGCGCGCACGCGCATGGACGCGGAAGAGTCGCGGGCGCTGCTGGCCCAGGTCGAGGCGCTGCGCGACGTGCGCAGGGTGAGGCCGGGGCTGGTGCTGCGCTACACCCGCTCCGCGCTCGACGGCAACGTAAGGCGGGCGGAGATGGCGCTGGACCCGGACCACCGTCTTTCGGTAAGGGGCGGCAGCGGCGGGCTGGTGGCGCAGGTGGAGGAGGTGGCGGTGAAGCCGGACACGGCGGTCCTCGCCGGCACGGTGAAGTCGTCGCTCTACCAGGCGCTCCTGGAAGGCGACGGCTCCGTTCCGCGCGCCGAGCGTGGGCGGGTGGCGGACATCCTGGCCGACCAGATCTTCGCCTGGAAGGTGGACTTCTCGCGCGACCTGCGGCCGGGCGACGAGTTCCGCATCGTGTACGAGCGCATGGCCCGGCCAGACGGCACGGCGCGATCGGGCCGCGTGCTCGCCGTCCAGTTCGAGACGGGCGGGCGCGTGCAGGACGCCTACCTCTTCCCCCAGGGCGGGCGCGACGAGTACTTCGACGGGGAGGGCGAGTCGCTGCGCCGCGCCTTTCTCCGCGCGCCGCTGGAGTTCCGCCGCATCTCGTCGACCTTCTCCACCGGCCGCTACCATCCCATCCTCCACCGCATGCGCGCCCACCGCGGCGTGGACTACGCCGCCACCACGGGCACTCCCGTGCGCGCGGTGGGCGACGGCGTGGTGGCGAGCGCGGGGTGGGGCGGCGGGTACGGCAAGGTGGTGCAGCTTCGCCACATCCGCGGGTACGGCAGCCGCTACGCCCACCTCACCCGCTTCGCCGACGGCATCCGTGCCGGCGCCCGCGTGCGCCAGGGCGACGTGATCGGGTACGTGGGGACCACCGGCCTCTCCACGGGGCCGCACCTCCACTACGAGTTCCACAGCGACGGGCGTGCGGTGGACCCCAACACCATCAAGTTCATCACGGGTGAGCCGGTGTCCGGGGGCGCCCGCGCGCGCTTCCGCGCCCTGGTGGAGCGGCGGATGGCGGCAATGGACCGCGCCGGTGCGCCCCGCCTGGCCGCGCTCGCGAGCAGGTCCGCCGGTGAGTGAGGCCACCTCGCGCGGCCCCCGCTTCGACCTCTTCCCCGCCATCGACCTGCGCCGCGGCCGCTGTGTCCGCCTGCAAAAGGGCGAGGCGGAGAGCGAGACCGTCTACAGCGACGATCCCGTGGCCATGGCGCGCTCCTTCGCCGAGGCGGGCGCGGGCTGGGTGCACGTGGTGGACCTGGACGCGGCCTTTGGCGACGGCTCCAACCGCGCGCTGATCCGCGAGATCGCCGCCTCCGTACCGCTTCGCGTGCAGACGGGCGGCGGCCTCCGCTCCGACGAGGACCTGGCCGAGGTCCTGGAGGCGGGTGTGGCGCGGGCCGTGATCGGCACCGCGGCGCTGGAGAATCCCGAGCTGGTGCGCCGCGCCGTGGAGCGCTGGGGCGCCGACCGCATCGCCGTGGGGCTGGACGCGCGCGGACGCCGTCCCGCCGCCCGCGGGTGGACCGAGGAGAGCGGGGAGGACCTCTTCGATTTCGCCCGCACCCTGGTGGGGCTGGGCGTGCGCACGCTCATCTACACCGACATCGAGCGCGACGGGATGATGCAGGGGCCCAACCTCGTCATCGCCTCCGCCCTCGCCGGCTTCTCCGGCGCTGAGGTCATCGTCTCCGGCGGGATCTCCGGGATCGAGGACGTGGAGGAGGTTTACGCGGAGCGCCGCGCCGGTATCCGCACCGTCGGCGTCATCATGGGGAAGGCGATCTACGAGGGACGGCTGGACCTGGCCGAAGCCGTGCGCCTGGTGAGCGCCTGATGCCCCAGGTGCACCTCAGCGGCATCCGCTACGGCGTGCGCCAGGCGGCGCTCACCAGCGCGGTGCAGGCGTACACGGGGATGGGCACCATCGAGGCCCGCCGCCTCGCCGCGGCCGTCGTGGCGGGCAGCCACCTCAGCATCCGCGTGGAAGATCCCGACCAGGCGTACAACCTCGCCACCGAGCTCACCTCGCTCGGGGTCAACGCGGAGGCGGACGAGAGCGACTACTGAAACGGGGCTCACACAGAGACACAGAGGCACAGAGAAGAACTTCTTCTCTGTGCCTCTGTGTCTCTGTGTGAGCCCTAGAGCCTCTAAGCGGCCAGCACAGGATCGACTTCCCCAGGGGGCGTTGCCAGGTGATGCTGTCGCTGTACAGATTTCACGAGTCTGACCAACGAAGCCTTTCGCGAGACGATGATGCCGACGACCGCCGTAGACCTCCGCTCCGATACCGTAACGAAGCCCACGGCCGCCATGAGGCGCGCCATCGCGGAGGCGGAGGTGGGTGACGCGGTGCTGGGGGACGACCCGACCGTGGCGGAGCTGGAGCGGTACGCGGCGGAGCTGCTGGGGAAGGAGGCGGCGCTCTTCTTTCCCAGCGGGATCATGGCTAACCAGACGGCGCTTCTCGTGCTGGCCGCACCGGGGACGGAGGCGGTGATCGACGACGGGGGGCACATTCTCAACTGGGAGGAGGCCGCGGCGTCGGCGTGGGGCGGCATCCAGCTGCGCGCGGTGCGCACTCCCAACGGGCACCTGACTCCCGAGATCGTCGCCGAGGCCATCCGCCCACGGTCTCTCTACGTGCCGCAGACGTCGGTGGTGTGCCTGGAGAATACGCACAACGGCGCGGGCGGGAGGATCATGCCGCTGGAGCAGATGCGCGCTGTGGCCGGCGTGGCGCGCGAGCGCGGGGTGGCCGTGCACCTGGACGGCGCGCGCCTCGCTAACGCCTCCGTCGCCAGCGGGGTGCCGATGGCCGATTATGCCGCGCAGGCGGACACGGTGATGGTGGCGGTCTCGAAGGGGCTGGGCGCGCCCGTGGGGTCGCTGCTCGCGGGGAGCGCGGAGGTGATGGAGCGCGCGTGGCGCGTGCGGCGGCGAATGGGCGGCGGGATGCGGCAGGCGGGGATCCTGGCGGCGGCGGCGCTCCACGCGCTCCACAACCACTTTCCCCTTCTGGCGGAAGACCACCGCCGCGCGAAGCTGCTGGCGGAGCGCGTCGGTGCCCTCCCCGGGGTGTCCGCGGCGGCGCCCGATACCAACATCGTGATGATCGACCTGGAGGACTCGCGGCTGGAGCCCGCGGCGCTGCTGGCTGAGCTGGAGGCGCGGGGGGTGCGGGCCACTCAGTTCGGCTCGCGCCGGCTGCGGGCCGTCACGCACATGGACGTGGACGACGCCGGAATCGAGCGGGCTGCGGCGGCGTTCGAAGAGGTTCTCGGGACGGGCTGATACCGGAACCACGTGAAGCGGCTGACTGGGTGGTCCGAGCCAGGATCATGTACGCGCGGCAGGGCACGGGCAGACACGCGGGTCAGGGGTTGTCGGCGCCCAGCACGCTGTGGGCGTTCGGGTTTGTCACGCGCGGAGGGCACGGGCGCGATGAACC